>JAUSBW010000051.1 GCA_030651815.1 Methanoregula sp. | reverse complement strand
ATGATATCTGTGAATGCTTCACCATCAGCGCCATCTTTTTTATCGTGGAATTCCTATAGTGTATAGCGCCTCATTGGCTTAGTTGGCAGAGCGGCTGACTTGTAATGAGCGGGTTCTGGGTTCAAATTATGGTTGGGGCTTTAGAACATCAGGTACCTGAATCTACAAAATAAAAATTTTGATTAAATTTTACATCTGATTTTAAATTAAAATAAAAAAAGAGGGACTATGATGAAAAAAGTTATTGTCACTGGCGGCGCTGGTTTTATTGGCAGTCATCTTGCCGAGGCTCTCCTTATCAAAGGTTATCATGTGGTGATTCTTGATAACTTTTCAACAGGACGAATGGATAATATAAGGAATTTTGAAAAATCTCCACATCTTGACATTGAAAAAATTGATATCACAGATTTTTCCGCAGTATCAAAAGCTTTTGAAGATACCACATTTGTATTCCATCTCGCTGCACTGGCTGATATTGTCCCTTCAATCCAGGAACCTCTCAAGTATCACAATGCCAACGTAAACGGCACGATAACAGTTTTAGAAGCAGCGCGAAAAGCAGGAGTTAAGAAAGTTATCTATGCTGCATCCTCTTCCTGTTACGGGATACCGGATAATTACCCGACACCAGAGACCGCACCAATTCGTCCAATGTATCCATATGCTTTAACAAAATACCTCGGTGAGCAATATGTCATGCACTGGGATCAGACCTATGACCTTCCGTGTCTCTCTCTTCGTCTCTTCAATGTGTACGGTCCGCGTTCACGAACCTCTGGCACTTATGGAGCAGTATTTGGAGTATTCCTTGCCCAAAAACTTGCAGGAAAACATTTCACTGTAGTGGGTGACGGGACACAGACCCGGGATTTCACCTATGTGACGGATGTTGTTGACGCGTTCATCAAAGCCGCTGAGTCGTATAAAAGAGGAGAAATTTATAATGTCGGATCAGGTGGAACGTATTCAGTGAACCGTTTGGTCGAGCTTCTTGGGGGTGAAGTTATGCATATACCCAAACGTCCTGGTGAACCCGACTGCACCTTTGCAGATACAAATAAGATCCGGCAGGATCTGGGGTGGTTTCCAAAGGTCTCTTTCGAATCGGGCGTCAAACAGATGATTAGTAATATTGACATGTGGCGCGATGCACCGGTCTGGGATGAGCAGACAATTGCAACCGCAACAAAAGACTGGTTTTCATATCTGGGCAGAGGTTAGATTTCATGATAAACACGAACCCCAAAATTCTTTCCATCCAGGATCTTTCAGATCACCTTGATAAAATACGCGAGAATAAGAAGATTGTTCTGTGTCATGGCGTCTTTGATCTCCTTCATATCGGGCATATCAAGTATTTCGAGAATGCAAAAACGGCGGGAGATATTCTCATTGTCACGGTTACTCCAGATCGCTATGTAAATAAAGGACCAAACCGGCCTGCATTTCCGGAGCAGTTACGGTGTGAGGCGATAGCTGCTTTAGCGGTTGTTGATTACGTAGCACTTAATGAATGGCCTACGGCAGTTGAAACAATTCAACTTTTAAAACCCGATCTCTATGCAAAAGGATCAGAATATAAAAAGTCAGAAAATGATCTGACCGGGATGATTGTTGAGGAGGAGCAGGCACTGCAACAGAACGGAGGGTCAATGCTTTTTACTGATGATATTGTATTCAGTTCATCATCTCTCCTCAACCAGTTTTCTGCAGATTTCCCGGAAGAAACTAAAACTTTTTTCCAGACTATATCAAAATTGCATGGTGAGAGCAAGATATACTCCTACATTGACAATGCCCGTTCTCTCAAGGTGTTAGTCATTGGTGAAGCAATTCTCGATGAATACAATTATTGTGATATGATAGGAGTAGCTGCAAAAGACCCTGCGATTGTAGTACGCTACCTGTCACAGGAGCGATTTGCCGGGGGAATTCTGGCAGTTGCAAATAATCTTGCAAATTTTTGCGATAGTGTTGACCTTATTGCAATGCTTGGTGAATTTGAATCGGAAGAGGTTTTTATCAAAGAACACCTCCACGGTAACATAAACCCTGTTTTCTTTTACAAAGAAAACTCCCCCACAATTGTCAAGCAGCGTTATGTTGGTGAGGGTGCAACCATTCAAAAGCTTTTCGAGGTACACAAAATAAACCAGAGTGATTTATGTATATCGGAACAATCATTACTTCAGGATCAAATCCTTTCCCGTATCAACGAATATGATCTTGTGCTGGTTGTCGACTTCGGGCATGGTTTTATCTCTCATGATACTGCGCAATTAATATCAGGAAACGCAAAATTTCTTGCGGTAAACACCCAGGCAAACTCCGGGAACCGGGGATTTCATGTGATTTCAAAGTATCCGTCTGCTGATTTTATCTGTCTCAATGATCTGGAGATCAGATTAGAGGAACGGCATAATCCGGGAACCGTTTCCGATATGGTGAAAAGCGTTGCAAAAAAACTTTCCTGTCCGCTTACAATTGTTACGCAGGGTAAAGAGGGGTGTATTTGTTATCGATCAGATGATGAAATTTTTATTGTCCCGGCGTTTGCCAAGAAGGTTGTCGATCGTATCGGTTCTGGGGATGCATTGATTGCAATTGCATCGTTGTGTGCTGTTCAGAAGGCTCCAGCAATTATTACGGGCTTTATAGGTAATGCCGCTGCATCAGTCGCCGTATCAACAGTCGGGCACAGAAACTCAATTGAAAAAGTTCCCTTCAAAAAATATTTATCAATGTTGCTCAAATAAGAACCCCCTTGGATACAAAAATGATGCCCTTTACACAGTACGCCGATGAATTACACTCTTTTCTGGAAAGAGTTGTAATTACTGATATTAATGGACAAACATTGGATGTTAATGAAGGATTGGCCCTGATTATTACCAATCTCCGCAAGATAAAAACCACCCAAAATAAAGTGATGATTATTGGAAACGGTGGAAGCGCAGCGATTGCCAGTCATCTTCAGAATGATCTCTGTAAGGCAGCACAGATTAGGGCAATGGTGTTCACTGAACCGCCTCTTTTAACTGCACTCTCAAATGACATCAGTTATACAGCGGCATATCGTGAATTGGTCAATCTTTGGGCTGATAAAGAGGATATGCTTTTTTCTATCAGCAGTTCTGGCAAATCTCAAAATATCATTGATGCGGTCCATTCTGCAAGACATTGGGGATGCAGTCCAATTATAACCCTTTCCGGTTTTCTTCCAGATAACCCGCTCCGAAGTATGGGAGATATTAACCTTTATGTCTCCTCCAAAGAATATGGATATGTAGAATTAGCGCATTCAGTACTCACACACTTTATTTCGGATCAAACATCAAAAATTGGATAAATATTGTATCGGTAGAAACTAATCTGATGTTGTGCATTAATAAAATTATTATTTAACTCCCGGTGTTTTCATGGAAGTCGATGTTGACAATCATAAATTGATATACCATCCTGACAGGGTCGCCGAGTGGATGAAAACGGGTGATTGTTTCCCCATCTATGTGGAGATCGGGGTGACGAACCGCTGCAATCACCGGTGTGTTTTTTGTGCTCTGGACTGGTTCGAAAAAAAACCCATTGATATAGATCCAGAAGTGATGAAACATGCACTTCGTGAAATGGCTGATTGTGGTGTAAAATCTGTTATGTTTGCTGGAGAAGGGGAGCCTTTGATGCACCGGGACATCTGTGAATTTATTTCCTCTGCCAGAGTTCAGGGTCTCGATGTAGCGATAGCTACAAATGGTGTTTTATTTAACCGGGAAAAACTGGAAAAGACCCTCCCCTCACTGTCATGGATTCGTTTCAGTGTCGATGCGGGCACATCAGTCATACATAAAAAAATACACCGTGGGGGATCGAAAGATTTTGATAAGATTTTAACAAATATCCGTGACGCGGTTGCGATCAAAAAGAGAGATAATTTATCTGTTGTCATCGGAGTGCAATTTTTACTGATTCCTGATAATCTTGACGATCTTGTGCCATTTATTGAACTCTTTAAGGAGATCGGAGTGGACAATGTCCAGATTAAACCCTATTCCCAGCATCCATTAAGTAAAAACAGGTATTCGATCGAATATGCACAATATCAGGGAATTGAGGACACGGTAAGAAAATTTGAGGCTCCAGAATTTCAGGTAATTTTCCGGTCAAAAACCACTTATCGGTTAATGACTAAACGAACCTATCATGAGTGTTACGGTTTACCGTTTTACACACTTATTGAAGCAGATGGTTCAATAATTCCCTGTAATCTGTTCCATAATAATCCGGAATTTTGTTATGGAAACCTCTATAACAATTCATTTGCATCGATTTGGGAAGGCGAAAAGAGGAAACATATTTTACATCAATTAACGAAAAATACAATAGAACACTGTCGGGACGGATGCAGACTGGATGCAATAAACCGGTACCTCTCGCAGCTGAAAAATCCACACCCGCATGTAAATTTTATTTAGCTTGCTCATTATGACTGACAGTTATGGCATTTTGGATACACAAGCGCTCGATCAGTTATCCAGACAGATACGGGCGGAGATCATAGAAACTGCGCATAAAACTGATGCCATGCATCTTGGGGGCTGTCTTTCATGTGTTGACATTCTGGTAACCCTGTATTTTGATTGTATGTCGGTTCGTCCGGAAGAACCTGCATGGCCGGATCGTGACAGATTCATCTTAAGTAAAGGCCATGCAGCACTTGCATTGTATACCGTTCTCGCTCACCGTGGTTTCTATCCTCTTGAGCAGGTAGTCACCTTCAATAAAGAAAAAAGTCTTTTCACTGAACATCCGGTATGGAAAAATATTCCCGGTGTTGAAGCTACTTCGGGATCACTGGGACATGGTCTTGGTATTGGCAGCGGTATGGCACTTGCCGCAAAAATCTCAAAAAAACCGTATCGAACGTTTGTCCTCATGAGTGATGGTGAGTGTGAGGAAGGTTCTGTATGGGAGGCAGCCCTTTTTGCACCGACACATCATCTTGGAAACCTAGTTGCAATCATTGATTATAATAAATGGCAGGCGTGCGGTCGAAGCAACGAGATTATGAATCTTTCACCACTTAAAGAAAAGTTTTCTGCATTCGGATGGGCGGCGTATGAAGTGGATGGACATGATATTGGCGCGATGATTACACTTTTCCGATCAATACTCACATCACCGGAGCAACCCGTAGCGATCATTGCTCACACCCTCAAGGGGAAGGGAGTATCATTCATGGAAGACGATAATAACTGGCATTATCGGGTTCCCTCTGTAGATGATGTAAGGAAGGCGCATCAGGAGCTGGGAATTTAATGAGAGATACTTTTTCAGAGGAATTAACAGCACTTGCCGGTTCAGATCCCCGCATCGTCCTTCTTATGGGGGATATTGGTAATCACATGTTTGACCGTTTCAAAGAGCTCTATCCCACGCGTTTTTTTAATTGCGGCATTGCCGAGTCAAATATGATCAGTGTTGCAGCGGGACTTGCAATGAGCGGGTTCCGCCCGTTTGTCTATACGTTCTCAGCATTCGATGTTGGGCGCCCCTTTGAACAGATAAGAGTTGATCTGGCTTTTCAAAACCTTCCTGTTGTAATCATTGGTCTTGGTGGAGGTCTGACCTATTCTTCTCTTGGACCGACCCATTATATTTGTGAAGATTTGGCAATCACCCGGGCACTCCCCAACATGACAGTTGTCTGTCCTGCGGATGCAGTTGAAACACGCGCTGCTATCAGAGCTGCTCTACAAAGAGAGGGTCCCGTGTATATCCGCATAGGGAAGAAAAATGAACCGGTGATACATAAAACCCCTCCTAATTTCGTCATCGGGAAAGGGATAATAATTGAGGAAGGTACGGATATCTGCATTCTTGGGACAGGAACAATACTACCTAATGTCATTGCAGCAGCTCACCATCTCAGGGAATCCGGTTTCAAACCTCGGGTAGTCAGTTTCCATACCATCAAGCCATTGGATACTATACTTCTTGAAAAAGTATTCTCTGACTACCCTCTTGTCGTGACTGTTGAAGAGCATAGTTTCATCGGGGGACTTGGATCGGCAGTTGCCGAATGGCTTAGTGATCAGGCACTTCCCCAGAGAGGTCATCTTATGAGAATCGGGATACCGGATGAATTTTTACATTATGCCGTAAAACAAAAAAGTGCACTGGATGCTTACAATCTCTCCCCGGATAAACTTGCAGAAGCAATACATGTGCAGTACCGGAAATTATTTTGATAGCACTTATGGAATTATGAATAATGTACTATCGCAGTGAACCCGGTTGAATTGATGAATGGAATCATAAAAACGAATGATACACCCATGATCATTGGCATTGATTTTGATAACACAATTATCGATTACAACAATCTTTTTTATGAGGCTGGATTGTCATTGGGAGTTCTGCCGGACAATGCTGTTTGTACTAAAAAAATAATCCGTGAGTATCTCATTCGTAAAGGGCGGGAACATGACTGGATTAAAATTCAGGGGCTCGTGTATGGGAAATGCATCCGGACCGCAAAAGTAATGGAGGGTTTTTCCTCGTTCTCCGATCACTGTTATAGAATGGGTTGGAAAATTTTTATCATCAGCCATAAAACCCGTGACTCAATTGTTGGAGAAAAATTCAACTTGCATACCTCCGCGCTCAACTGGCTGGAAAAAAACATGATTTTTGGAACAGATAGCCGGGGGGCTGTTGTTGGGGTCTTTTTCGAAGCAACGCAATCTGAAAAGATTTTCCGGATAAATCAGCTTGGCTGTGATATTATGATCGATGATCTGGCTGAGGTTCTTCTGCATCCGGATCTTTCCAGAGATATAATAAAAATCCTGTATGATCCTCATGCAAAAAATCCTTCAAATCGTAAATATTTTACTGCATGCAGATGGGATCAGATTTGTGGTATTATTGAGGGGCAGTATGGATAATTTTGAGAAAGATTTGTACTGTCTTTCACGGGACCTGTTATCTGAAATTGATTGTCTGGATAACCTTGTGATTCGCTCACAGAGCGACGGGGGTAATAATAAGGTTTTCATCTTGGAAATTGACGGAACCAAAAAGTATGTGATGAAACACTATTTCCGACATCTATCTGACCCCCGGGATCGTTTCTTAGCAGAGTGGACATTTCTTGAATATGCAAGGGATGCCCGGGTATCCTGTGTGCCAAAGCCAATTGTTTGCGATCCAGACAGAGGAATCGCAATTTTTGAATATATTACGGGTCATAAAGTTATTAAAGAAGATGTGAGTGGGAACCACATCTCACAGGCACTTGATTTTTTTGAATCCATCAATCAAAAAAATGATCTTAATACCTCAAAGTATTGTTTAAATGCTGCGGAGTCCTGTCTAACGATTACCGATCACCTTGAATCTGTAAATAGAAGAATCGGCAGACTGTTACAGATTGATAACGAATCTGAAATTAACCGATCCGTTCACTATTTCATCAGACATGAGCTCGTCCCCCTGTGGGAAAAAGTCCAGACGGGTATTCTTAATCAGGAAATAAAAGGTATTTTCAAAATTGATGAAACCTTGTCAGAAAGAGATATTTGCATATCCCCTTCTGATTTTGGATTTCATAATGCAATTGAGACTGATCAGGGAAAATTATTTTTCATTGATTTCGAGTATGCAGGAAGAGATGATCCGGTGAAGATGATCTGTGATTTCTTCTGCCAGCCGGAAGTACCCATTCCCCATTCATATCTTCCAATGTTCTCAACCCGTGTTTTAGGACGACTTGACAATCCAAAGCCTCACTATCAGAGGCTGGAAATGCTTCTTCCTGTCCACACAATGAAATGGTGTTGTATCATTCTCAATGAGTTCCTTCCTGTCGGCAGGGCTCGTAGAATGTTCGCAAATGAGGATATTGATATCGATGATATAAAACAAAAACAATTAAAAAAAGCAAAGAATTTGTTCAGGACGATCAGTACAACAATGATCTGATGAAAATGTTTTTCCGTACCTTTAATTATCTAATTCACGAATATCTACACTGCAATCAATAGAATACGGTTCAAAGAGGCAATTATGGGACAATTACTAAACCTGGTGACTCCACTCCACCAAAAGACTAAACGAGATTATCTTGCCAGAATGGTGGACGATAAAGTCCATTGTATGCAAAAGGCAAAAGAGTATGGATTTGAATACTGGGATGGAGACCGGCGGTATGGCTATGGGGGCTATAGTTATCGCCCGGGGTATTGGAAACCTGTTGCTGAAAAGATAATTGAGAGATATAATCTTAAGGCGGGGGATAAGATCCTTGATGTCGGATGTGGAAAAAGTTACCTTTTATATGAACTACAACTACTGATTCCGGAATTGCAAATTCAGGGATTTGATATTTCCCGATACGGATTGGAGCATCGCCACCCGGAGTTTAAAGGTCATCTTTTCCAGCACCGGGCACAGGATCCCTTTCCGTTTAACGATAAGGAATTCGATCTGGTGATCTCTCTCGCCTGCCTTCATAACCTGAGGTTTTTTGAACTCCGGGAAGCGCTTTTTGAGATTGAACGTGTGGCAAAGAACAAGTTTATTATGGTGGAAAGTTATCGAAATGAGCTCGAGATGTTTAACCTTGAATGCTGGGCTCTGACAGCCGAGTCCCTCTTCGATACTGATGAATGGATTTGGATTTATGATCATTTTGGCTATACCGGGGATTACGAATTCATATATTTTGAATGATGTGTATGATTATGCAAGTTTCACGAATGAAAGCAGCGATATTGGTAGAAACGAATAAAAATCTGATTGTTGATGAAGTTGAGCTTCCGGATACACTCTTCTGTGGCCAGGTACTGGTAAAAATAATCTATAGCGGTATCTGCGGGGCTCAGATAAATGAGATAGCCGCCGCAAAAGGGCAGGATAAATTTCTCCCCCATCTTCTGGGGCATGAAGGTTCGGGAATAGTGCTTGAAACAGGTCCGGGTGTTACAACAGTAAAACCTGGAGACCATGTGGTTCTCCATTGGAGGAAGAGCAGCGGGATAGAATCTGAACCTCCAAAATATCGCTGGAATGGAAAACCTTTGAATGCCGGATGGGTTACTACCTTTAATGAATACGCAATCGTCTCGGAAAATCGTCTTACACCAATCCCCAAAGAATTTGATATGAAACTTGCGCCCCTTTTTGGTTGTGCCGTAACGACAGCTCTTGGGGTTATCAATAACGATGCCCAGGTGAAGATTGGGCAATCCGTAGTGGTTTATGGTGTTGGGGGAGTTGGTCTCAATATTGTGCAGGCGGCAAAAATGGTTTCAGCTCATCCCATCATTGGAATCGATCTACATGATAACAAACTTGAGATGGCAAAAAAAATGGGAGCTGACTATTGTTTTAATTCCACGAAAACGCCAGATCTTATTGATCAGATAAAAAAAATAGTTGGACTTTCCGGACCTGATGTGGTCATTGATACCACAGGGAATGCACGGGTAATTGAACAGGCATATGATCTGACGCATCCGGATGGCAGGACTATCCTTGTCGGTGTTCCGCGAAAGGGAGATAATGTATCCATCTATACACTTCCGATCCACTTCAATAAAGTATTGAAAGGAAGTCACGGGGGAAGCTGCGTTCCCCAAGTTGATATCCCAAGGTATGTCCGCCTCACCAATGCGGGTATCCTGAAACTTGATGGACTTATTACACATGAATTCAAATTGTATGAGATTAATGAAGCTATTCAATTAATGAAAAGTGGGACTTCGGGAAGGATTTTAATCGCGATGGAGTGACATTTGGGGTTTAATCATAAAATTTATTGTATAATTAAAAATATATTAAAATTAACCATCGATCCACAATATCAGAGATGTTTTATTCTCATAAATTCAATTTTGACCACTTCGATCATTTCCTAACTTGGCGTTTATCTTTTTTCTGATCATTATACTTATCAACATAATCGAATAAATGATGTATAAACTGAATATGCTCACTACTTAAATTTAAATAATTATTAGCATTTAATTGAAATAAATCTGAAAAATCAAAATTCGAATCACGGTAGTATTCATTATATATATCCGTTCCTGGATATGGCGTAAATTTATTGATCGAAATAAATGTCGGTTGAATTTTCATAAGTAATTCTTTTGTCTGATTAAGATCTTCAATTGTTTCGAATGGAAAACCTACAATAATAAATGCGGTCCATGGAATATTTCGTTCATTTAAGAGTGCCGTTTTATCGATAATGTCCTTAATCGTTACATTTTTTCGAACTTTCTTTAAAACTTTTTGAGATCCACTTTCAATCCCCAAATGAAGATGCGTCCCCCCATATTTTTGAAAATGATCTAGGATCTCTTCTGTAATCGATGAAACATTTCCTCCACAGGAAAAAGTGAAGTCATACTTTGAAAACAGTTTAGTAATTTCATTGAACCGCGATTTATTTATCAAAAAACTGTCATCCATGACATATAGGTGTTTATGCGAAGGAAACAACTCTTTTAATTCCAATAATTCCTTATCGATACTTTCAATATTACGGAAGAAGTAATCTTTTTCATAGGAATGACAGCAAAAAGTACATTTAAATGGACAACCAGATGACGTTAAAATCGCCGAAAAATCCATTGCCGGGTAATCTTCCCAGTTTAATATAAGTTTCTTATTGGGGGTGATGTCAACAATACCCGGAATATGGGTTACTATTTCATCGTAATATTCTCCAAAATTATAATCCGGCCATATCGTTTTTATCCCTTGGACATGAGGCCCTCCAAATGCGATTTTTATTGATCCTGAAGAGAACTCTTTGATTTTATGAGCAAGAATATTGGCGGAGGCAACTTTCGCAGTTATTGCAGTAATCATAACAATATCCGGGTTGACTTCAGAAACCACTTTAATAAGCTCATCCCAAATGGGATGTTTATCGTTAGTAATAGCATTTTTATATTTTGGATAGTTTTGTTGTGCTTCAGTTCTGGTATATGATTTACAATCAGAATCTGGAAAATCACCATCGTAAATAATTACCTTGTGACCAAGACTTTCTAAATGCGTTCCTATTAAGGTTAGAGTTACGGGGTAATTCCATCGTCTGTATTTAAAAAATCTATAAAATGGTGGTTCAATCAGTAATATTTTTTTTGCTGGTTTATAAGGAAAAAGATTCTCATTGTTGATAGTTGTCGGCATTTTTTAGTCCTTCAATTATTAGTTATGTCCAATAGAGTAAAAAAGGTATTTCCAAACCCGGTAATAATGTCCATCCTTTTACTGGTTGAAAAAACAACCGCCCCCGGTATAAAATTCGATTTTCCAATAATCCTTTGGGAGCGTCGTGAAAACAATGGATGAAATTCCCACTGTCGGGAAATTATTCATACGATCTTCCACATAAAATTAAGATATATGGGACAGTTACAAAGATATTTATCGACAGCGAAAGAACGATGTTGTGTTAAAATATACAATGCAATTAATTTTTAGAAGATTGTTACCATATCCAATGACGCAGTTTCTCTATAAATAAATCCGTGATCTGATGAAAGTAGTAATTCTTGGACATAGCGGTTTCATAGGTCGTCAGATTACTGAGTGCTTCAATTCACTCTCTCCTGAAATAGAAATTATCGGGATATCACGTCCCGAAATTGATCTTTGTATCCGTGAAAGTGCAAACCAGATAATCAGGCATCTTTCCCCAGATACAACCATAATAATGCTGGCAGCAATTAAAAAGCAACTCGGGGACAGTATGGAAATATACCAGCAAAATATAAGCATGATTGAGAATATTTGCGAAATTGTTCAAAAGAGAAATTTAAGGCAGGTTGTTTATTTCAGTTCATCTGCGGTATATGGGGAAGATATTCACAATAAACAAATTATAGAAAGCACACCTGTTAATCCTCGTACATTTTATGGTATAGCAAAATTTACCTCTGAAAGACTATTATCAAAAACATTCCAGTCAGAGTCAACTCCTCTCGCAATACTGCGTCCCCCGCTGATTTATGGAAGCGGTGATGCATCAAAAGGGTATGGACCCTCATATTTTTTGGATAATCTTATGAATGACAAAGAAATTATCATCTGGGGTGACGGTTCTGAACTACGGGAATTCCTGTACGTCAAGGATATTGCACGCATAGTGTATGACATTGTTCAATCCAGGTTTAATGGTGTGCTGAATCCTGCAAACGGTAATAGCCACTCGTTTTATTCTGTACTTAATATACTCATATCGTTGACTGGGAAAACACCGAAAATCAAATACGGGGAGCGCACGAAAAATAAGGTTGATAACTGTTACTCAAACATTTTATTCCGGAAAAGTTTTCCAGAGTTCCACTTTACTAGTTTGGAGAGTGGGTTGAGTGAGATGGTAAAATTTGAACAGCAGAAGAGGGGATTATAATTCCAGCAGGTATTTGTTCCAGGGAAACAATGAAACCCCTGTTGGATGCCGGATTGCAACCTATTTCAAACCGGTATCTCTACAACTCCAAGGAGAAAGAACAATTATACCCATTCGTTCTCAGTCAATGCCAGACGAGCGGTTTAATTCAATTGGCAACGCCTTTTCCCAATCATGAATTGATACCCAGATTCGACTGGATTACCTATAGGGAACCTGAGGATCATCTCAATTTTCTCGTTGACATACTTTGTGATTTAGATGGTGTTTCGGGGAGTTCAAAAATCAGCGGAGTATCATTCAAGGATGACACCGCCCTTCATCGTTTTGCACACCGGGATTTTAATACCCGGAGAATTGAACCCCTACATGATTTAAATATCTCCCACAAAGGCGCGGGTATTGAAAGTATTCAGTCAGCATTGACAAATGACGCCGCGAGAGAGATCGCTCAAAAATATGGCAAGGCAGACATAGTAATTGCCCGTCATATCTTGGAACATGTGTATAATCTGGATGAGTTCATCAGTTCATTAAATACACTTGTGGCAGAAAAGGGGTATATCGTATTTGAGGTTCCTGACTGCTCACGGTCTTTGGAACGAAATGATTATACTATGATTTGGGAGGAACACCTGTATTATTTCACTCCGGAAACATTCAAATTTGTGCTTGCTGCATGTGGGTTACAGATAGTCAGATTTGAAAATATCCCGTATCCTTTTGAAAATTCACTTATTGCAATTACCCAGCCGGTAAAAAATTTGAATGTAGAAATACCTGCCGGGATCCTGAAAAACGAATTATTACTGGGAGAAAAGTTCGCGCAAAAATTTGATGAATACCGTACAAAATTTAGAGCATTTTTTACGCATCATCAGAAAAATAAAGGTAAAATTGCTTTCTTCGGGGCAGGACATCTTGCCTGTACATTTGTATGGCTGTTTCAGTTGCAGGAGTTTATCGATTGTATTATTGATGACGACCCCCATAAGCAGGGGTTATTCATGCCAGGTTCTAAATTACCAATTGTATCTTCATCGATCCTCATGGATGACAATTATTCGCTTTGTATATTGAGCTTGAACCCATTGAATGAAGATAAAGTGATTGCGAATTACCGAACATTTATTGACAACGGCGGAAAATTTTATTCAATATTTCCGTCAAGCCAACGCTCATTGCACAATCTGGTACTATCATGAAGTATTTAAAATTCAACGAGGAGGTGTTATTCGCAATTGATCCTGTTGTAAAAATCAGCAGCGAAGATATAAATCAATTAAAACAAGTGGCCAATGAGGTACCCCGCAAACGCAGTCGGTTGTGCGCTCATAAAGACATAAGTTCATCCCTCCACGAAATGGTAATTATTCATAAATCGGATACTTACATTCGTCCCCATAAACATGTAGGAAAAAGCGAGTCTTTTCATTTAATTGACGGTGAAGTCGTATTAGTTTTATTTGAGGACTATGGCGATCTCCGGGAGGTTGTTCAAATGGGTGATTATAGATCTGGCAAAATTTTCTACTACCGGATTGATGAGCCAATTTTTCATTCAATTTTAATAAAATCTGATTTTGTGGTTTTCCATGAATCTACAGAGGGGCCGTTTATTCGGAAAGACACCATTTATGCAGACTGGTCTCCTGAGGAAGGCGATGTGGATGGGATATATCAGTTCCAGAAAAAATTAAACCAACAAATCGCGGAGTTATGATTTATGACAGTGTTCAAAGAGCCAATCCGGCACGATACTGCTTGTCGCATCTGTGGGAGCAGGAATATAAAAACAGTATTTCAACTAAACCCCACACCCCCGGAAGACCAGTTTGTACCAAGAGAAAAACTGAATATAGTACAGGATGCGTACCCACTTGTCCTCGCATTATGTGAAAATTGTGGTTATCTCCATCTGCCATTTATTTTAAACCCCGAAATAAGTTATAGCCATTATCTCTATGAGACAAAGATAACTATTGGTCTGACAAAACAGTACCAGGAATATGCCGATCAGATTATTTTAATGACCGGTGCCCGAAAGGGAGATTTGGTCGTTGATTTGGGCAGTAATGATGGAACCATGCTCGAGGCATTCAAACGGCGTGGAATGAAAGTGCTGGGTATAGAACCCAGTGCTTCAATTGCCCATGTCGCAAATGAGAAAGGGATACCAACAATTATTGATTTTTTCACTGATAGTGTGGTCGATAAAATAATTAACGAATTTGGACATGCTGAGATTATCACAGCAAATTATATGTACGCAAATATTGACGACTTACATGAATTTACAAATAATGTTTCCAAACTTCTTTCAACAGAAGGAGTTTTTATTGTCCAAACAGGCTATCATCCAGAACAAATGAAGATCAATATGTTTGATTATATTTACCATGAACATTTTTCCTATTTTACTCTTAAAGTGTTAAATAATTTATTCGCGAAACATGGTCTGGATCTTATTGATGCACAAAAAAATCCTGCAAAGGGGGGGTCATTGC
The DNA here is from genome assembly GCA_030651815.1 of Methanoregula sp. GTDB lineage: Archaea > Halobacteriota > Methanomicrobia > Methanomicrobiales > Methanospirillaceae > Methanoregula. The sequence continues at coordinate 8,244 of JAUSBW010000051.1, read as the reverse complement.
GGGTCATTGCTCAACGAGTGGGCGGTAAAAGACCTGTTGCACCTAGCGTTAATACAATTCTTTTGGAAGAAGAAAATAATATGATGCACCGCCCCGAGCCCTACTTAACATTTGCAATAAAAGTTGAAGGTTTTAAAAAACAGCTGAATGGATTGATAACTCAGATAAAAAAAGATAAAAAGAGAATTGTGGGATATGGGGCTTCACATAGTACTACAACATTGACATACCATTTTGATCTGGGCACTCACATGGAATATTTAGTCGATGACAATCCATTAAAACAAGGGATGTATTCTCCAGGTAATCATATCATTGTCCATCCCTCCCAATACCTTTTGGAAGATAAACCCGATTATGTAATTATCTTGGCATGGCAATATCAATCACAGATTATTGCAAAAAACCAATTGTATCTTAAGCAAGGAGGAAAGTTTATTGTTCCGCTCCCGGAATTGAAAGTGATTCAAAAGGAGATCCGTGGATAATGGTAATTGAACAGATCCGATGGTGGAGAACTTCCTTTGGTAAAGAAGAAGCAAACCAGATATGCAATTCTATTGAACATGAATATATCAGTCAAGGACCGGTAACAGCAGAATTTGAAGAAAAAATTGCAAAATTCTTAGGGGTGCCATATGTGGTCGTAACAACCAGTGGCAGTATTGCGATCCTATTGGCCCTGATGGCAGCAGGGATTAGGCCCGATGATGAAGTAATCGTTCCAAACCGCACATGGATTGCAACAGCACATGCACCTTTAATTTTAGGTGCGAAAGTCCGGTTAGGTGATGTCGAATTAACACGTCCTTTAATGGACGTGACACAAATTGAAAATCTTATTACCCCTCGAACAAAAGCAATTATTCCCGTTCATTTAAATGGACGTTCAGTGGATATGCGTGAAGTACATCGAATCGCGCAGAAAAACGATTTAATTATTATTGAAGATGCAGCGCAGGCTCTTGGATCCCGGAACGAGGATGGGTTTCTGGGGACTCAATCGGATATGGGATGCTTCTCACTTTCTGTATCGAAAATTATTTCGACAGGTCAAGGAGGATTTGTTGTCACAAAAAATGAGAATCTGTATAAAAAATTAGTAGCTATCCGTACGCATGGAGTATCTGATATTATCAATGCTCAATGGACTCAATTAGGGTTTAATTTCCGGTTTACTGATATTTTGGCATCTATTGGTATCCATCAAATAAATCGTTTGCCCGAACGAATTGAAAAAGTTAATAAAATCTACAAACGTTACGAGACTGGGATCAAGGACCTACCGTTTATAAAATTAATACCCGTCGATATAAAAAAAGGTGAAATTCCTATTTATATTGAAACCCTTTGCCCGGATCGTGAAAAATTGATTAAATTCCTCGCCGCACATAGTATCGAAACAAGACCATTTTATCCCGATCTGAATCTTGCACCATATTTTGAAAATGCGGAGCGGTTCCCTAACTCAGAAGTGTTCGGCAACCAAGGATTATTTCTTCCATCAGGACCAGTTCAATCGATGGAAAATATTGATAGGGTGATAAATACCCTAAAAAAATTTAAGGATAATACATGAAAATTATTGTATTAGGTACAAGCGAATTCGTTATTCATTGTATACGTGGTTTTTTGGACAGTGGGAATCAAATTGCATTAGTAGTTTCTTTGAAGCGAGAATATTTACCCGACAACTCTATAGATATGTCAAAATACACTTTAAAGAACAAAATAAATTATCTTGAAGTAAAGAATATAGATGATGAAAAAAATATTTCGATTTTAAAATCTTATCAGCCAGATATCATATTTTCCGCGTGGCCAAAAATTCTTAAGAAACCAATATTAACAATACCTAAATTTGGGATTATTGGTTCTCACCCCACAAATCTCCCTCACAATAGAGGTAGGCATCCTCTCCAATGGGAAATTATACTCGGTCTTACTAGATCAAAATTAAGTTTTTTTTTAATGGATGACGGCGTTGATACAGGACAACTTATTTTACAAATCCCTTATAAAATTGAAAAAGAGGATACAATTGTATCTTTAAATAACAGAGTAAATGAAACAGCTTATAAGGGTGCACTTCAACTGGGGAAATTGTTTTTTGAGGGAAATTTACCAGATGGTGTTGAGCAAGATCATAAAAATGCAAACTACTGGCGAAAAAGAAGTCGTCACGATATTATTATCGATTTTCGAATGTCTGCAGAACAAATTCTTCAGACGGTCCGCTCTTTTACCCTACCCTATCCTTGTGCAATTATCCTGTATAATAAAACAGTTCTACATATTGTTAAGGCATCTATTGCGCAAACAGATTTAGATGTTCAGATAATCCAGCGAATGGAACCTGGGAAAGTAATTCAAGCGAACGGATCACGAATGCTGGTTAAATCAATTGATAATATTGTTGATCTTACTTGTCAAGAATCAATACCCGTTAATCTTATAGAAGGTAAATATATTCATCCTCCAACAATGTATTTAGCAGAAGATCTGAATTTTTTCAAACAATATTTGTGATAATATGGATTTCCCCAGAACAAATAAAAAACAGTGAGAGCTATGATCGAAACCACATTACTGCCAAAAGTCATTAGTTCCCCCGAACTGGTATATCAGGATCATCTCCGCCGCATTTACCGGAAGGTGGTTGAGTTTGAGGGATTCACCAAAGAATATCTTGTTTCGGATACGGGAGAGCGTGCTGCAGTATTGGTCACATGCGGATCGTATGTTTTACTGGTAAGGCAGTATCGCTTATTGATAAATGATATCAGCCTCGAAATCCCCGGTGGAAAAGTTGATGATGGAGAAACACCGGAAAAGTCGGCATTTCGTGAATGTCAGGAAGAGACGGGGATCGAATGCAAAAATCTCAAGTATTTACTTAATTATTATCCGGGTTTGGATGTAACGGATAATCCGACCTATATTTTTTATTCAAATGATGCTATTCCAACCTCAATTGTCAGAACGGATCGATCCCTATGGTTGCCATTAGACATCTGTTTAGAGATGATCTTTAACGGTAAGATTCAGGATGCTATGACGATCATTGCACTTTTAACCTATTCCATTCGCATCCGTAGTGAATGGAAAACGAAAGAGGAGTTCATAAGTGAAATCAATCCGGTTTGTGCATGTGCAGGAATGCACACTTAATTTGAGAACATATGAAAATATTTTGGAGTTGGGTATTCCATGGTAATGCAATCTGGGATCTATAGATTGATGAAAACTTAGTAAATAAAGGAAGTGTGATTCAATGATGAATTCAAATTCCATTAATGGTGGTGTAACCAATTGACCTGTGAAAAAAGGTATACTTATACGTATCCCCGAAAGAAACCGTCCTGTCTTTCACAAAAAAATCCATTTATCCTCCTACTACCCCGCCCGATAACAACGGATTTTCTCAGAGGTTTGCAATGAAGTCACTGGACAGACATCTCTCTGAAATTTGCTCTGGCGGTTGGCCAGTAATGCGGTGGAAAATTCTTGCTTTACTTGAATATCTTGTATTACTCATCTGCGGTCTCTGGGCAATCCCTGCGGTCCTCATCATCCGTTGCCTTTCTCTATGGCGCATAATCCGCTTTGGTCCAATTGGTTGTAGCCGCATTGGTGCTTTTAGTCAAGAAGTTGGTCTACTGTGGACCATGTCCCAACGGCAACACAAAAAATCTCTTGATTTGTACTGGTTTAAATATAAACCCATCTGTAATGGTTTCTTGGCTGATATGGTAAGGCGGAACTTTTATGTTTCTTCCTTCGTTCACCCTCTTGACCTATGGAATCAAATATTACCTGGAGGGGCTATGCACTATGGTCCCACTGAATTTATTCAAAACGACTTCCGTGATATCCATGGTAGGTTGGAGCAGACTCAAGGGATGCCATTTCTCGCTGAAGAAGATGCCCAAGCTAAAGCTTGGTTGCGCCAGCAAGGCTGGCAAGAGGGTTATCCGTTTGTTTGCTTGCTCGTGCGGGACAGCAGTTACATAGACAGCACCTTCCCGAATACCGATCCCCCGCAAGTAGAGGGGGTTCAATACCATCCAAGAAAAGGATACGGATGGAACCATCTCAACTACCGTGACACCGACATTGCCACTTATGTGCCCGCTGCAGAGTGGCTAGCGGAACAGGGAGTGTGGGTGCTACGGATGGGAAAGGTCATGGCTAGACCAATCCCTAGCAATCATACTCGTATCATCGACTATGCATTTAATCCAGATAGAAGCGATTTTCTGGATATCTGGCTATTCGCTCATTGTGATTTGTGTATTAGTACAGGAACCGGACCAGATGTTGTCAGTGATATTTATCGAAGACCCATCCTGTTCCTGAACTACACTCCACTGCTTAATCTTTTCTCATGGAGTAATGCTATGCACCTATCCAAGACATTAGTATGGCACGCATCAGGAATTCCCTTGAATTTGCGAGAGGAATTCACTAATCATTCAGAGTATTATAATCGCATTGGCATCAAACTTATTGATCTGACCTCCGAAGAGATTTTGGAAGCGGTGCAGGAACGGTGGCAACGTCTGCAGGGAACGTGGATCGATACCGAAGATGACCTCAGGCGCCATCACCGCTTCTGGGAAATTCTCAAATCACACCCCGACTTTCATAAAAAACACGCCTGGATTCATCCCGAGTCCAGAGCTGGGGCAATCTGGCTCCGCTCCAAAGGTGATGAGTATTTAGATTAGTACAAATATAACTAAGGATTCATAAGTACTCAAAGAGTTTCATAACGTTTATATCCTCAAAATAATTTTTCATAGATCTTTCCTTAAGTGGAAATATCAAGCATTACTTGAATGAAGTGGAATGTGTTATGGATACGAATAATGCAGTTTTCCTTGATCGCGACGGGGTTATCACCCACGATCCGCCGCATTACGCTCACCGCATCGACCAGCTCGCATTGATTGAAGGCAGCGGACTCGCGATAAAAATGCTGAATGATACCCGGTTCAAGGTAATCGTTATCACTAACCAATCCGGTGTAGCTAAAGGATTGTACACTGAAAACGATATTGAAATATTTAATAACGGAATGATCGAACAACTCAAACAAGTCAATGCCCATATCGATGCAATCTATTATTGTCCTCACCATCCCGAAGCAAAAATGGAAAAATATCGTATCGATTGCGATTGCAGAAAACCAAACCCTGGGATGCTTATTAAAGCAGAGGAAAAGTTTAACATTGATTTTAAATCTTCGTTTTTGGTTGGTGACAAATGGAGTGATATTGAAGCCGGGCGATCTGTAGGTTGCAAAACAATATTAGTCGAAACGGGTCACGGTCTTTTAGAATACGAAAATAAAAAATACTATGTTGATTATGTTGCCGCCGATTTACTCGATGCGGTTCAAAATTTTATTCTACGAATGAATAAATAGAAGTGATCAGAATCATAGATGGGTCAATAGAGGGGATTATGAAAATATTTCTTGATACTGCAGATATTGATCAGATCCGCAAATACAGTTTTCTTATTGACGGGGTAACCACCAACCCCAGTTTAATTGCCAAAACAAAAACAGAATATTCTTTTGAAGATCTGATAAGTGAAATATCAAAAATCGTGCCGGGTCCGATAAGCGCCGAAATTATCAGTCTTGAATCCAATCAGATGGTTGAGGAAGCCCAAAAAATAGCAGGGATTTCCCAGAATATTGTTATTAAAGTTCCCATGACGATGGAGGGGTTGAAAGCTACCAAACGATTGAGTCAGATGGGCATTAAAACGAATGTTACTCTCATTTTTTCAGCCAACCAGGCACTATTGGCAGCAAATTGCGGGGCAACCTATGTGAGTGTATTTGTGGGCAGGCTGGATGATATCGGTCACAACGGGATGGAAGTCGTCAGAGATGCTGTCGATATTATTGCCCGGTATAATTATTCCACACAAGTCATTACGGCAAGCATTCGTCACCCCATGCATGTGCTCTCCGCTGCAAAAGCAGGATCTCATGTTGCAACGATCCCCCCGTCAGTAATCGAATTGATGTCCAAACATAACCTGACCGATGCCGGACTGGAGCAATTTTTACAGGACGGGGGAAAAATCCAGTCATAACCCGAGATTCATGCCACAAAGATTACCTTCAGCAAGAGGCAGACTGGCAATCCTGCTCAGGAACAGTTCCGGTCTGGAGATGCATGAAACTTTTGCAAAGAAAATGCAACGTTCCAACATGAGATCGTAAGGAGGTTTACGTATTGTCAGTTATTAGAGACTCATTGAAAATTTTGTGGTATCTTTTCAGCCCATTTAAAAGGACGCTTGCATTATACCTGCTTGCAGTTATCGCACTGAGCGGGCTTGAAGTATTCAGGGTCTCACTGGTATACCCGATCATTAACTATGGTCTTGGTGTGCAGAATCAGCCAAAACTCCTGGATACGTTTTATTCCCACTTGCTGCCGGCGTCATACAACCCATTTATCACATCCGCTATACTTCTTATTCTGATCACGATCCTTATAGCCGTGTTTTTCGGGATCGTGACATATCACGGGGCATATGTCATTGCATCCGTCCGTGATTCATTAGACAGGCGTATTTTTGAAAAGATCACGAATAATCCGTACAGCTTTTTTGCTGGGAAGAAACAGGGCGATTTAATCTATATTGGTCAAGGAGCGGTGAATGAAGCGAATAACGCTATAGGTTCATTAATTGACTTTATAAAAAACTCCCTGATGGCTCTTTTGTATTTGTTGTTTATTTTTTATCTCTCATTCTGGCTCACGGTTGGATTGATAATTGTTGGAGGGATCTATGCAATATTAGTCAGGAAATATTTATTTTCCAGAGTTTATCGAAACAGTACTGAACTAACAAAAGCATTTATGGAAAAATCAGTTGTATATCAAGAGCTCATAACAGGAATCAAGACCATATTTATAACTGATTCTATGGGGTTATTCAAGAAAAAATATGATGCATCAGTAAAGAAACTTTTAAAAACATATACAAATGTGGATGCCCTTAACAAACTTCCCATGATTATCAATGATTTTATGATGTTTTCAATAATTTCGTTGGGTGCTATCTTCCTGTACTTTGTTACCGCAGGAGATTTTATTGCATATATTGGTATTTTCGGAACCATTATGCTCGCCCTTTACCGCTTAATTCCCAGTCTAAATTTAGCTCAAACAAATATGTCTGCAATTATCCAGTCACTTCCGGCACTTATGCTTGTTTATAATGAATTGATCACAGAAAATGGTAATGAGCGTTTTGGAAAAACCGGTGATAAAAAAAGGTCTTTTACCTTTAAAGATAAGATTGAATTTAAAGAGGTATCATTCAGATATCACAGCGCTGACAAAGAGACAATCCATAATCTCTCATTTGAGATAGGCAAAAACAGAAAGGTTGCCATCGTGGGGAATTCAGGTTCCGGTAAGACTACAACAGCAAATCTCCTTGCATTACTGTATAATCCGTACAAAGGGGGAATCTTTGTTGACGGGATCAATCTGGATGAACTTGATCGGTCTGAATATCTGAGATCTCTCGGATATATTGGCCAAGAGACGTTTATTTATCACGATACCATTAAAGAAAATATCCGATTTGGATTGGAACGTAGTGACCAGGAAATAATTGAAGCAGCAAAATATGCTGATGCCCATGAATTTATAATTAATACGGACCAGGGCTATGACACAATTATCGGGGATCAAGGGATTAAACTATCAGGCGGGCAGAGGCAGAGAATTGCAATTGCACGGATAATACTCCGTAATCCAGATATTTTATTACTGGATGAGGCTACCAGTTCTTTAGATAATATTTCCGAGAAGAAAATCATCGATTCCGTTCAAAAACTATCGGAAAATATGACTGTTATTACCATCGCGCACAGGTTATCAACAATCCAGCGTTCTGATGTTATCCATGTGATGAAAGACGGCGAAATTTTTGAAAGCGGTACGCATGATACCCTGATAGAGAAAAAAGGTGAATATTATCAATTGTATCTGGGGCAGGAGAAAGAGAAGTGATCGGAGACTGTATGGCGCGATAATTTTTATCACGTCATTGACGTTGTAACCCAAGTTTGCCAGTCTGATCCATAACGGCAGAAGATGTAAACTGTCGCTATCAAATTTTTTTGTCATGAAAACTAATTTGACAGTTCAGTGTTTTATCACATCTCATCTCATGAAATACCCCAGTTTGACCTTTACACTA
>JAUSBW010000018.1 GCA_030651815.1 Methanoregula sp. | reverse complement strand
AAATGACGACAAATGTCAGATCGGTCGGAAATCTGTTCAGCTAAAGTCATTAACTTCCTCCGTTAAATTTTTTTCCTCTTCGATTAACGCAATATACTCATTGACCAATCGTTCACTCATTGTAGTGGTTTGTGCGATCTCAAGAGGGGGTATGCGACCATATAGCATTTTGACCTTTTTGAATGCCTTGATATAACGATCACATGCCTCTTCGGTATGACATGTCTTTCGTGCGATATCAGGGGTCGGGACATTTTTAAGGAATAAAGAGACAATCACTTTTTTGTGTGTCAGTGATGGCCCGATGTCATGAATCGTCCCTCGATACGGTAGTATCACAGCATTTTCATCTTGATATTTTTGGATATCCTTTCCGATCGTACTTGCACTAACACCCAGAATTTCAGCTACATCATATTGAGATAACACTCCGTTCTGTGAGTAGGCTTCATTAAGGATTCTTGCCACTTTGTATCGTCTCACTTCGTTGTGGGAATACCCCTTTGCTACCATAAATTTGTCATCATCATGAATCACAGAAAGCAAAACCGGTACGACTCTCATCTTTGCGAGAGTTTTAGCTGGGCCTGGCTTCTCATTCTTGTCGACAGCAAACCAAAGTATCTGTCCCACTTCAAGATTCCAGGGATCCCGGGTATATTGCCTGAACAAGTGGATCATATCCTTTGCAAGCATCTCCTGGACTCTCTCTCCACCAAGGAATTTGTACTCGTCAATGAGAAGATGTTTGATCGCGGATTCGATTCCCTTTCCGGCAGTTGGAGCAGTCATCTTGGAACCCCCGGACCCCTTTTTTTCGTGTCGAACTCTGTCGGAAAGGGGTTGAGTATTTGGGTGATCCGGTCTTTCCCGATCTCTTTGTATGTCTCATACAATGCAAGATATTCAGAGACGACTTTCTCAGATTGACTTGTCAGTTCCCGGATCTGGGATGGGTTGTAATTCTTCTGTGAGAGCAAAATGACTTTTGAGAATCCGGTGATGTATCGCTTGATCGAGTCGCCCGTATGGCGTGTCCTTTGTTCGATCTCAGTATATTCGTATCCCTTGAGATACAACTCGATGATCTTTGTTTTGTGAGATACGGTGGGCCCTATGTCCTGGATTGAACCACGGGTGGGGATCTCTATTTCCTGTTCTCGTAACTCTTTCATATCCCGCTGAATTGTCCGGGTACTTGTGGTGAGAAGTAGTGCGAGATCTTCCTGGACGAGGAGACCCTTTTGTTCATATGCCTCATTTGCCAGCCGTTGTAGTTTGTGTTTTCGTAATCCGCTGATCCCTTGCGAGCGAAGAATGTCTGCATCGTCAGGTTGTGATGTGGTAAGTTTTACGGGAACCAGTCGGAGTCGATCCAAGGGTTTTCCTGGGGGCTCATCACTGCTGACCGCATGATAGATGATCTGGTTATCGTCCCTGAGGTTGCCATAGTTATCTTCAATAAATTCATGCATGAGATGGACCAGAGAACGACATGTAGCCCGGGGAAATCCATATTCATTCTCCAATTCAATAAACAATTGTTGTTCGTTTGTCTTTTTCCAAACGTTCGTCAGTGATTTGGTATCTTCACCTGCTGCTGGCATGTCGAACTCCCATATCCCGTGGAATCCGGGAAAAGTTAAATGGGTCGACATTTGTCGGTGATGTAAAACCGTAATGAAAATAACGGGAAAAAATCAGAAACCGGCCGTCGCTATGGTAGGCGCATATTTTTTAACCATAGCAAGGATTCCTGAGAAATTCTGGTCTGTACAGTAGAGAACTACGGGACTTATCAGATATTTTGACCGGAAAACAATACTCCGCACGCTGCGGTATACGGATACATACCGCACCTCTTCCCACGCGAGCACATTGTTCTCCTGCGACATCGCAAGGAGCCCTGCGACGGTCCCTGACATTGAGCCCGGCACTACAGAACCTCCGGTGGAAAACCGGTCGAGGGTTTTAGTGGTGCTCCCTGCTTTGTGCGCTACACCTTCACTGCTGATGAAAAATTCCGTCTCAAGACCGCCTCCTGTGGCAATCTGGAGCACGAGCATGATGATGAGCATCAGCACGGAAAGCCCGACGCCGAGGATCAGGAACAGGGTGAGCAGGGTCCATTCTCCCCCGGTGATAATGGAGAGGAAACTTCCCATCACAATCGCAATACCGAACGGAGTGAAAATGCACTGTAGTACGAGATACGGGTTTGTGATCAGCGGGATCTTCTTAAACTATGTAACAAGTCCCACGGTTTTCTCCGCATATCCTTCCGGGACTCCGGTACCTGAATAAATGGGGGGCTGGGTGAGGACAGCGCCGCTGGATGTACAGAACCGGTTACCTTTAAGAACATCCTTTCCGCACGCTTCACATCTGACCATGAGATTATTTTTCCTCTGCCGGACTCTTTGCCCGTTTCACCCGTTCCTTGGTGGAGAACCCGGTGATCGCATCGAGATATTTCCTGAAGCACTTGTTTGTGTTGAGAATCACGTCATCGCTCACCTTCATGTCCGATTCGGTATCGATGATGACCGACTTTCCATCGGCAGCCGGGTTTACATCGAGTCGTTTGAGCGCCCCGAATTTTATCCTGTATCCTTTGGCAGTCTTTTCCGGCTCTACAGCAAAACAGACTTTGAGTTCAGCAATGATCCGGGTTTCGAGATCTTTTGTCATCCCGCGTTTGATTGGGTACTCCTGCATACTATTTTTTAGGTAGTGCGTCTATGTTAATCTAATGACAAAAGACGCTCCTGAGTCTTATACTGATATAATTTCACAGCTCGATACTATCCATAATGACCTTGTCGAGATAAAGCCGAAGAAAGATATCAATGTCATCTCAAAACCGCTTCCCATGAATGGTGCTTCGGTGCTGATTGGCTTTCCGGGGAGCGGGCTTGTCGGTACAATCGCTCTGCAGTATATGGTCGATCAGCTGGAGTTTGAGCAGATCGGCACCATGACTTCGAAGTTTTTTCCCCCGTTAGCGATGATGAACAAAGGCGTGATCAATGACCCGGTCAGGATCTATATTAAAGGCAATATCGCAGTCATTGTCGCAGATATTCCGATCCACCCCATGATCTGCTACGAGACTTCACGCGACGTTATCGACTGGCTTGAACCGTTCCGACCAAAAGAGGTAGTCACGATTGCCGGTATCATCACTAATGAACCGGAGAAACGGGTATTTGGTGTTGCTACAACAGAAGACGCACTCAAGCGGATCGAGGAACACACCCTGTTACTGCCGATCGGGAGTATATCGGGAATTGCATCCAGTATCCTGACGGAATGTAAAGCCCGCGGGATTCCTGCATATGGCCTTTTGGGAGAGACGGTGAATGCCCCTGATCCGCGATCGTCGGCAGCTACTATCGAAGTGCTCAACAAGTTATACAATCTCGGCCTCGATATGCAGCCACTCATCGACCAGGCAGTAGAGATCGAGCAGAGCATGCAAAAAATCTCCGATGAAGTGCAGCAGTCCGCCGAACAATCGCCGAAAAAAGATCTTATCATGTATGGGTGACTGCTATGAGATGTGCTGCATTAACCGGAATTTCTCCTGAAATTATCAAGGACCTCAAGTCAGGAAGGCCCCGCACCATCGAGCTGCAAAGCGCCCATAATATCGTGACCATAGCAACCGTAGAACCGGGCCCGGAAACCCATATGTTCATGACCTCTATCGACCTCGCAGACTTAGGCCCGGGCGATACCGGGATCTGCGTCTATGTGCTTTCGACTGCGATCTCTATGAAGCGGATCGTGGAGTTCAACCACGGTATGTACTATGAGGAACGGGAGCGGATGTCCGCCCGTGTCCAGGTCAGGTTCTGTGCCGCGTCGGTTATCAAAGAGGTATTCCACGAAGGGCTCATGTTGCCCACGGAAGTCGAAGTGCTCAAGTCATCCTGCTATCACGCGGGATAAAAAAATCTGTTTTTTTTTGACTTCACACCCCTTTGGTGCCCCTTTACTGCCCCTTATGCCCGTTTCGTTGATCCTTTATCCTATTTTTTATTCACCGTATATTCGCCATTTTCACCACGTATTCACCAGATATCAATCATGATCCAATATATCCATCATATTTGAGTCATTTACATCATATGTGTCGTCATTGACTAGACTGTTAATAATGCATACCAGATCTCGTCGGATTTTTCCCTTCGTACAAATAAATGTAACTCACATGCACATCAAACGTATCAAGAAAGGGGATGGTGTTTATCTGGCTCAATATGAGACGTACAGACTGGATGGCAAGATAAAAACCCGATTCATCAAATACCTCGGTAAGGAAGGGGATGTGAGGGGTGTACCTCTTCTGAAAAAGTCAGCTCATATTCAAACGCCACTTTATCCTGAAAGATCCAAATGCGCTGGCGATGTGAAACTTATGTGGACCATTGCTGAAAAAGATCTCAATATGTCCAAAATCATCGATAAAATATGTTGCGGGAATGAAAATATTGATGGAAAATCTCCCGGAAAAATATTGACTGCCTGGGCAATCAATAAGGCAACAAATTCAGAGAGTGCCACCAATTTTAGTGAATGGGTCAAAACGACCATCATCCCGGAACTATTCGGGATTCCCGATGACTATTTTACTGATAGTGCATTCTATACTGCATTGGATCATGTGTGTTTCAAAGATACAACTGCTGACGGATATACTGACTTTGGTCAGTTAATATGTGATGAACTTTTCAGACATTGGCGTTCGCATAACCCACTCCCTACTAAAGGAGCAGAAATCCTGGCATATGATCTGACTCCCATGCTGATTTTTGGAAGTGATGATGAACTCGGTGAGAAAGGGTACAATTCAAAAAAAGCAAACCGGAAACAGATTAATTTGTGCGTTTTAGTCTCAAAATGGGACAAAACTCCCGTTTCTTACTTTATATTACCGGGAAATTTCAACTC
>JAUSBW010000222.1 GCA_030651815.1 Methanoregula sp. | reverse complement strand
ATGAAAGGCATCTGGTATTACATGGAACGGGACATGATCAAGTGGCTACGTGGCAAACTTTCCGTGGTCTCCATGATGGTCATGCCGGCAGCCTGGCTGATCTTTGTCGGTCTTGCCCTGCCGGTAAAATTCACCGGGAACTACCTGGACTTCATCACCCCGGGCATTCTTGTTATGACCATGCTCTCATCTGGTCTTGCCGGTGGCGGGCTTTTGATGTTTGATAAAATTTTGGGCTTTTTAAACAAGTTCCTAGCATTGCCCTCCCCGCGTGAGGATATCCTCTTTGGAAAGATCCTCTTCATCACGATCCGGGGTGTGATTCAGGCAACAGTAATCCTGATTCTTTCTATCCTGATCGGTGCGACCATCCATTCCGTGGCAGAGTATGGCATGATCTACCTTATCCTGATTCTGTTCGGCGTTCTGATGGCAGCATTAGCTACTACGATCGCGCTCTATATTGGGGACCATGATACGCTTTCGGCAGTCACTTCCATGATCACCATGCCGCTGTTTTTTACATCGAGTGCCCTGATGCCTTACAATGTGATGCCAGGATGGTTGAGGACTATTGCAATGGTCAACCCGCTGAGTTTTGCCATCGATGCAGTGCGTTCTATCGGTACCGGTTCAGTTCCCCTGATGCAGATTGGCCTGCTTTCCGTGCTGTGCGTTGTCGTGCTGGTAATCTGCATGCATGTGTACAGGAGGGTTACTGTATGATCTCAAAGCACAACGCAATCGGGTTGTTCAGCCTTATCACCATCATTCTCGTGCTGGCAGCAGGCTGTACCTCAACACAATCCAGCTCCGCACCAGCCCCCACTGCCACAGTTCCGGAGGAAAGTATCCCTGTGGCAACCGTCACCACGGGATCTTCCGGCACATGCTCCCCGATCACTATTACCCAGACGGACGGAAAACAGGTCACCCTGCCCTGCCGCCCGCAACGGATCATTGTCGCAAATGGCAATGCTGCCGAGATGATGATTGCCTTCGGTGCGAAAGATAAGATTGTGGGTGTCACCCAGTCCACGAGCAATGTATCGTATGTGATGGACAGGATCCCGCAGGCAGAGAATATCGGCGACTGGCAGATCCCCAATGTCGAGAAGATGCTCGCCCTGCACCCGGATGTTGTGATTGCGTACGCGAGCTCAAAACCCAAGAACCTGGACCAGTTTGCAGCCGCAAATATCACCATTATCTATCTGGACTGCTTCCGGTTGTCTGCGCTTGCAAGCGATGCACGGGCGGTCGGGACATTAACCGGAACATCGAATGAAGCCGAGGTCTATGCCCGTATGGTAGAGGGCACCATTGCTGAGGTGACTGGACGGGTGAAAAAAATCCCGGCGGAGAAGTATCCTGCAGTCTATTCCGAATCCTATACCGACTTTACTGTATCCGGCCCAGGTTCCGGCTCTGATGAGCTGATCACGCTTGCCGGCGGGAAGAATATCGCGGCGGATCTTGCCACCCAATCAGCCAAGATCAACACGGAATGGGTGGTTGGGCGACAGCCGGATTATATCTTCAAGGTCATCTCGTCTTCCAACCTGAAACCCTTCACAGAAATTCATGATATGTTGATCCACCGCCAGGGATGGGATACTATCCCGGCCGTGAAAAACGATCGGGTGTATCTCTTTGCCAATGATGTCCAGTACGGTCCTAGATCGTATATCGGGCTGGTATACACGGCGCAGATCCTCCACCCGGACGAGTTCCGGGACATGCACCCCCGGGCGATGCTGGACGAGTATGCCTCGCGTTATGTCTCCGGGACAAACAAGACCGGGATGGTCTATCCATAACCATTTTTGGAGATTATTATGAGAAACAACACGTACTCACACTGCGACACTGCTGACAGATCAATTTCAGGTGCATGCCGGATGAACACCAGCCCGCGTCACCCAACAACGGGAATTGCCTGGGGGAGGAGATAAATGCCTACCATCTTCTTTGTGGGCGCCGGGTCCGGTGACCCCGAGCTCATCACGGTCAAAGGCCACCGCCTTGTCAGGGATGCCGATGTCCTCCTTTATACCGGCTCGCTTGTAAATCCCGAACTGGTTGCGATGTCCCATGCTCCCGTCAAAGAGAGCAGCTGGGGAATGAAACTGGAGAACCAAATCTCCTTCATGACCACCCATGCCCGGGCCGGTAAGAAAGTGGTACGCCTGCATACCGGAGACCCTTCCCTGTACGGGGCAATCACCGAGCAAATCATCGAACTGGATAAGGAGGGAATTGATATTGAGATTGTCCCGGGCGTTTCTTCTCTCTTTGGTGCCGCAGCCTCCCTGAAAGCGGAACTGACACCAAAGGGAATTTCAGAATCTGTTATCATTACCCGCCCGGCTGGAAATACCCTGGACACCGACCAGATCCGGGAATTATCCCGGCACGGGGTCACCATGGCGATCTTCCTTGGGGCCACTCACTTCGAGGACGTGACCCGGAACGTGGAGTATCCCCCGGATACTCCGGCAGCGGTCGTGTATCGCGCTACGTGGAAGGATGAAAAGATCATCCGGGGAACTGTTGCAACGATCGCAGAGAAGGCACGGGAGGCCGGCATTGACAAGACTGCCCTGTTAATCATTGGCGGGGCTATGGACCCGGCGCACAAAGGCCTTGTCCGGTCGCACCTGTATTCCTGAAGGATGTCAGAACCATGGTTACAAAAACAGACGATGGGAGGAGGGCAGGCCGTGACACTTCCCGGTGAAAAGAGACCGCTGGAGAAAGGAAACCTGGCAATTGTCGGCCTCGGTCCGGGACATCTGGAATATATCGCCCCCCGTGCCCTTGCGGTTATCGGCCTGGCGGACTATGTTATCGGCCATGCAACGTACCTCAGGCCGGTTGAACACCTGCTGGAAGGAAAAGAGGTTATCCGGAGTTCGATGGGAAAGGAAGTGGACCGGGCAAAAAATGCTCTGGAACTTGCCCGATCCCACGCGGTTGTTATCGTATCCGGTGGCGACGCGGGCGTGTACGGGATGGCAAGTATCGTGCTCGAAGTGCTCGAGCGGTCGGGCGAGAATATTGATCTGGAAATTGTGCCGGGGATCACCGCTGCCAATGCTGCAGCTTCCCGTGCCGGCTCCCCGCTCTCTGGGGATTATGCGACGATAAGCCTCTCCAACCTCCTCACGCCCATGGAGGTTATCGGGAAGCGCCTTGAGGCGGTATTCTCGGTCGGTATCCCGGTCGTCCTCTATAACCCGAAGAGCCGGGGACGGCCCCATAATCTTGGTATCGCGATTGAACATGCCCGCCGGCACCTTCCGGCCAAAACGCCGGTCGCGCTGGTGAAGAACGCCCTGCGCGATGGCGAGGAAACGATCATCACCACCCTTGGTGAGATGGATACCGTCCTAGACCGCGTGGACATGCACACGACTGTGATAATCGGCGGAACAGAAAGCAGAATCTGGAGGATGAACAACAATGTCAGAGGAATCATCACCCCTCGGGGTTACCACAACAAGTACGTATATTGATCTCGGCGCTGTGACACAGGAAGCGTATGATATTTCCCACAAGTCCCGGATGTTTGCCCGGGAAACGCTCGGGAATGAAACACCGGAGGATCGCATCCGGCAGCGCTGTTCGATCGCGGTTGGCGATTTTGCGATGGCACCGCTCCTGCGGTTCCAGCACGACCCGGTACCGGCAACCCTTGCAGCTCTCGCCCGCAATGCCCCGATCTTCACCGATATCCGGATGGTGAACCTCGGGATCCAGAAGAAAGGGCACTCGTGTCCGATGATCTGTGCGCTGGACTATGGGCAGGAGATGGCAAAGAAGCAGGGGATCACCCGGACTTCGGCCGGGTTCGTTGCGCTGAAGGATCAGCTCAACGGCTCGATCATCGTCATCGGCAATGCCCCGTCATCGTTGCTCTCGGTCTGCCGGCTCATTGAATCCGGTATCCGCCCGGCGGTTGTTATCGGTACTCCGGTCGGGTTTGTGAACGCGGCGGAGTCCAAGGTAGAACTGAGGAAGTTAGCCATTCCCTCAATCTCGAATGAGGGGACCCGGGGCGGGACACCGGTAGCGGTGGCGGCGATCAATGAGTGTATTACGATGCTGGTGGAAGGGTGAGCGGCTGATTGTGTGGGTCAGAGAGTTTGAATATTTATTCCCACATTAGACTGAATGGGGGAAGCATCGAGTTCATCATGCCAATCCCAGACCTTCCCCTTTTTTTACCAGCACGATGACTTATAGTAAAATAAGCCCAAATCAGGCTCCTTTTCCCGCTTCCCCCTACGGGCCAATACCGGAAAACCCCGGATTATCCTCTTTTTCTGTTCCGGTGGAGAATAAACCCAATTATTGCTCTGTTTGTAAAAAACGGCAGATTTGCACCTCGTATAACCGCCACCAAATGCCCTTAAATCGTGCCGGTTTTTACCACCTATTTACCCCATCCGGGGCCCGGATTGACTGCCGGAACGCGAATATGAAGGTCAATTTTTCCAACGGAGGTTTTGTGCCCTTGGAAGAGGGCTGTTATCAGGAGCACACCCCAGATTACGGGACCGGATAATCCCCACCTGGAATGGTTCGGATTTTTTTCGTATAGCTTCATCACCCCATAGTGGACAAATTTTTCTTAAATAAAATATTTCGTGCTACAAACATTGAGATCAAACCGATATTAATTATTACGACAATGAACAATCTTCATACGCAACACTTTCGGGTTAAGGAAAAATATCCTCCCGGGAAAAAGCAAATCCATCACGATATGAGGCATCCATTATGGCAAAAAAAGGACTCTTACTCGTCGGGCATGGCAGCTCCCTGCCCTACAACCAGGAACTCGTTGAGAAGACCGCAGTCATGATCAAGGAGAAATATTCTGATTATGTGGTGAAATGCGGTTTCATGAACATGAACAAACCCTCGATCAGGGAATCGCTCGATGCCTTCCGGCAGGAACCGATCGATGCGCTCGTTATCGTCCCGCTCTTCCTGGCAAAGGGCGTCCATATTGAGAAGGATATCCCGGGCGAGATCGGGCTTCCGGAGGGGACACGGAAAGGTACATTTGCCCATAACGGGAGAACAATCCCGATGGTATATGCAGAGCCCATCGGTGTCGACCCTCTGCTCGCTGATCTTATGGTGAAGAACGCGACCAAGGCACTCACCCTCATCTGATCTTTTTTATGCGGATCCTTGTGCTGGACACAATCCACGGCGCAGGAGAGATCGGTGCAGCCTATGCAGGAGCCGGGCACACCGTTAATATCGTAGACATATACCGGGGAACAACGCCGGAAGCGATGCAGAACGCCCTGACCTGTACCTATGACCTCATCACTGCCCCGGTACATATGGATCCGGATCACCCGCTTCTTGCCGGTAAGAATATCCCGTTCCTCACCTATCATGAGGCGGTCCGTCAGCTGCTGGGTAAGCGTGTTCCGCATCCCATGATCGAGATCACCGGTTCCCGGGGAAAGACAACAACCGCTCATGCCCTTGCCCATATCCTTGGGGAACGGGGAGTCCTGCATACCTCCACCGGTACGTATGCATTCCCGGAGAAGAGCATGCTCTTTAAGAAGAGTATCGCACCGGCATCGGTCCTTTCTGCGGTAACCTGTGCACAGCAGATCAACGGCTGGCTTGTCGTGGAGGAATCGCTCGGGGTGACCGGTGCCGGCGACCTTGCGATCATCACCTCTGCTGATGATTACCCGTTTGCAGCGGGTAAAAAGAATGCCATGGATGCAAAGATTGCCTCCGGCCGGTCTGCACCGCGCCTGCTCATTGCACCGGAGGTAAAAGCGGAAGGATGGAATGTCGTCCATGTCGATGATCTTGCCTGGTGTGACCGGGAGTCCTGCACGATCACCTGGCACGGGACACAGCACACGATCCAAAATCCCCTCTTCCACCTCCCTCCGTACCGCGTCCCGCTTATGCTCGCCGCAACTGCCGCGGTGCTGCTGGGAGTCAACCCGGCGCCGCTCGCACTTTTCGAGGCGCTGCCGGGACGGATGTTGGTCAGCCGCCAGAAAAATGTCATAATTGTCGATAATGCCAACAGCGGGACAAACAGGGAAACCACCCTCTGTGCCGCCCGGTATGCCCGGCATCTCGCACAATCGCAGGAACTCACCCTTGTTATCGGGCAGGTGGAAGGGGATGGCAAGGTCTGCGAGGGTTTTTCACCGGAACAGATAGCGGGCACAATTGCAGAAGTCCGGCCTACACGGGTGATCCACGTCGGCGGAATTGTGGACCCCATGAAATGCCCGGGAAACAATCGGGATCCTCCGGATCGCATCTGTGGCACGCTTGAAGATGGCCGGAAAACTGCCCTTGGGATCACATCCGTAGGATCCATCGTGCTTTCCGTCAAGACCTGGAGATGAAAAAACCCGTAACCTCATTGTATCGTCGCTCCATCATGCGGCCGGTGCGAAAAAAGAATGTGAGAAATCAGGCCTCGTAGGCCACGAGGATTGCCCCGGCCTCTTTTTCTGCGGCTTTGAGCTTGGTAATCTCAGCAGCAGAGAGTTTCTTGAAGGGATGTACTTTCTCATAGGCAACCAGGGTTACCCCGAGTTTCTGCTCGAGAGTCTAGATCTCCTTGATCGGCGCTTTTGCAAGTTTTGCGGGTTGTACACATTCCATAACGATCACCAGGGGACAATATACTGCACTGCGAATATATAATTTCCCGAAAATGGAGTTGATGTAACGCAGATTTTTATGAGTTGTGTGATACTATGTGTTGTCAGATTCGAAAGAATCTGCTCTTATTCCAGTACATATTACTCTGTTCATTTGTCATCAGTGTGTTCCGATACGATTCCGGATCTTCTAATATTTACAGGATGATCAGCCCAAGAAGAAACGACACCGCGTTCATCACGAGCGAGCACACCGCCGCCCGTTTCGCCTCAAGTCCGAGCACCCGGTTTAACACAACCGCCTCCACCCCCATGACCAGCACCTCCCCGATCAGCGGGTAATACGCTGCATCGACAAACGGTGGCAGCACGAACCAGAGGTACGGCAGTGTGAGGGCGGTGCAGAGGGCCCCCGCACCGGCGATGGTGCTGAGCGGGATCCCTCTCTCGCGGAACCCGAAGCGGATAAGGGCGATGAGCACCGGGATCTCGATCACCCATGTCGTGACCAGTGCCAGCAGGAACCGCGTCTCGTAGAGCATGATCACTCGCATCTCCCGCCAAGGAACTGCACGATGCTGCAGAATAACGATTCGACCGGGCTGCGGGGGATGATCACGGAATCTGGCGCCGGAGTTGCAGGCAGGGCCGGCTGAACGGAAACCGGCGATGAAGTCCGTGGGACAGCAGCGTTGCTGGTCGCGTTTGCTTCTGGAACGATTGAAGGAGATCCGTGAGGCAGTTTTTCTGATAATGATATATCTGTATTCACAGAATTTTCCGATCCTGCAGGAATAGTAAACCTCGACTCGCAAAAATCCTGTGCCAGTGTGCAATGGGTATTGGCGCAGGTGCGCCCGATATCAAAAGTCTCCAGGACATGCCCCTCATCCGGCACATTACAGGCACCGGTATAAAGACATTCTAACTGAGGGATCTCATTTGCCACAACGAGGATATGGGGATCTGCCGTGACAAGGAACGTGTCGCAGGGGTGCTCTTCCAGATGGGTTGCATTATGCATGAAGAGGCGGTACTCGGTATACTGTTTGAGCGGTCTGCCATTCACCATCCATCCCGGGCAGAACGGGTCAGATGAGGGATTGCAGTTTTCCAGATATGCAATATACCGCCCGGTATCCATCCTGATATCCGAACGGTTGACATAGGTCCGTCTTTCCGGGGAAGTCTGATAGAGC
The DNA here is from genome assembly GCA_030651815.1 of Methanoregula sp. Classification (GTDB taxonomy): domain Archaea; phylum Halobacteriota; class Methanomicrobia; order Methanomicrobiales; family Methanospirillaceae; genus Methanoregula. The sequence continues at coordinate 13,217 of JAUSBW010000222.1, read as the reverse complement.
GGCATGTTTCCCGGGAGGAGGACAACCCCGCTGAATTGAATCGGGGTCCCAGTTTCTGAAAAGAACTGATGATATTGTTCCCAACGGTTTTTTTTGTTATCTGCCACGTGCTGACACGATTGATATTCCGGCGTCGGGTAATAATACGTCCGGGTCGTATTCCATTTTATTGAGCTATATGGTCGAAAAAGTCCGTTGCACCGCGTGTAGGGAAGTGTTGAAAAATTATTGATCCAAAAGGTGTTCCCATTCGTGGTCCCCTCGAGATCGCAGCGGTCGATACGCTTCCTGTCTACATGATAATACGGCTCGTAGATCGTACACCCGTATCCCGGGCAGGTTGCAGAATAGGAATAGACCATCTCCCGTGTATGGGTCTCGCCCGGTTTCGGGGTCTGGTAGGGAAGGACACCCCGGGCGGTCTGATACCCGTAACACTTCACCGTATAATGTACGCTCCCGTTATATGGTACGCCACCTTTTTCAAAATAGACGTGGGTGATAGTGGGTTTGGCTTCGTCAGCAGAGACAGGTAACGGCAGCAGGAGCATGGCCCCGATCAGGCAGGTGATCGCTATGAGGAGTACAGGTTTCATAATCACTCGCACCTTCCACCAAGGAACTCAACAATGCTACAATACAACGATTCGACCGGGCTGCGAATTTTTTCACGGGCGGGAACATCATTTTCCTCCGGTACTTTGGTAGCGGGTATGGTGTGGAGTTGGGTTGTTGATACGGTTGTTTCCGGGGAGTGGACCGATGGCTTCACCGGCTCGCCGTTTCCTGATGGGATCGTAATCCGCAGCTCACAGGCATCAGCTGCAAGGTACTCGTTGTCCCAATAGCTTGATGTCACGATCTCCTTTGGAACCATGAGATCCGGACCTGGCTGGATCAGGAACGTGTCGCAGGGATGATCCCGCGGGGAGGTGGCATCAGAGTACGGCCGGAGCCCGGGGATTTTTTTGGCAGGGGTGCCGTCAACAGTCCAGCCCCCGCACGAGGGTTCAGATACAGGATTGCAGGTATCAAGATACTTCAGCAGATCCCGGTCGTTCATCAGGGCCCAGGGCGGATCGGCAAACTGGGAGCGGTTTACTAATGTCTCCCTCACCGGCTGAATATGGGGGAAGAGCGATATGCACCCGGGTTCCGAACCCGGATCGCAGGTGACAAAAACCCGGCGTTCTATCGTCCAGTTTCGGCCGGTACGGTTGGTATAATAGTAGAATGCACGGCAGTTCATGTATTCCGGCGTGTAATAGAAAACACCCCCGGTACGGTTGGGATAAAGGACTTCCGGAATGGGCAGATGAGTGCAATGCGTGTAAGGTAATGTTGAGAAATTATGGATAGTATAGACTGACGATCCCACAGTGACCTTCAGGTCGCACCGGTCGATAATGTTGGGCTTATAGTAGTACGGCTCGAAAACGGTACAACCATAATCCGGGCATGATGCGGAATACCGGTAGACTTCGTAGGGTTCGTATGAACCGGGGGCCAGCGTTGTATACCCATGTGGCCAGCCAGGATTCCTGTATCCGTAGCACGTCACGGTATAATCAGCGCTGCCATGGAGCGGCCCACCGTCTTTTTCGAAATAGACATGGGTGATGGTCGGGATCATTAAGTCGGCGCTGGCGGTCTGGCAAAGTACTGACACTGCACAGATGCATATAAACAGCAGTTTCCCCCTCACGATTACCACTGCCGCCATTCGATGACCGTCCCGTCGTCTCTCAGGGCAAGGCGCTGCCATGACTGGGAGGAAATTGCCGTGATATTCCGAAGCCGGTACCTTTTTTTATCAAAGGAATCATAATTGGACGTTTTTGAATATCCCCATTCGACAACGCTCCCGTTCTCGAGCAATGCAAGGAAATACCTGTGTCCCGCGGAAATTCCCGTCACATTCGTGAGCAGCGGGTGATAGAGCGGGACATCGTTATTTTTTGCTCCTGTGAACGATGCGAGCGTCCCATCACGTTTCAGGAGCATTCCCTGATTGTATCCTGCTGCGATCCCCTTATAGGTACCCTGCGGGATCCGGCCAAGGTACCATCCCCAGACTGCAACCGAGCCGTCATCTCGGAGGGCCATGCTGAATGTGTCGCCGGCAGAAACCGCGGTGACATTTTTTAAACCCGGGGGGATATCGCACTGACCGAAGTTATTAATCCCCCACGCCACAACAGACCCATCATCCACGAGAGCAAGGACATGGAATATGCCCGCTGAAACGTTTCTGATATGCTTAACATTTTCAGGGACTTCACATGGGGCAGAACCATTGCTATACACACCTGGAGGTGCAGAAACATTATAATGGAGCCGTGGAGGTTCAAAGGCACATCCCCAGGCAATAACCGTCCCATCCGTTTTCACTGCGATACTGAACCCGTCTCCCGCGGCGATGCCGGTAACATTTGTCAGGTTCTTTGGGACACCACACTGGCCGGAAGAGTTTGAACCCCATGCTTTAACCGTCCCGTCTTCCCTCAGTGCAAGACTGTGGGTGATCCCCGCGGAGATTGCAAGAACCCGGGTCGGAGACGGCAGAATCGGTTCCCTTGTTGCAGATACATCGATATTCTGGCCGGAATGTTCCGGATTTGTAACACATCCTGATGAAGCCAGCACCAAAAGTACGCACAGTAAGAGGTTAATTCTGAAAATCCATTCCCGTACCATGTCTATCCGGTAAGAAAATCGGTTTCCGTATAAATAAATATGATCAATTTTAATTTTAGTATGAAATTTAATATGTTCATGGGGGCACACAGTCGAACATATTGGAGGGTAGTTCCCCCGTGACTCCCGAAGAAAAAAGGTAGACCATGGATTTCCGTGCAGCGCTTTCCGAATCATTCCGGTTTACCCGGGAAACCCTCCTCGGGAACCGGACGCGGTGGCCGGTGCTTATCCTCCTTTCCCTGCCCATGGTACTCATCAGGATCTTCTTTGGAGGAGAGAATCTGCCTTCAGAATTGTTTTCCGGCACCTTCACGCTCTGGCAGTATATCGAACGTAGTGCGATTCCAGTATTATTCAGTTCCCTGCCGGGGATGTTCATCCATGGATACGAGGCCCGCATCTATCGTGGATCAACGGATCCTTCCGGATTCGGGCATCCTGTACAGATGTTCATCAACGGGTTCAGGCTCTGGATCGTATCATTTGTCTGGTCCGTTCCTGTCTATGTCTGTGTATTCCTCATGATAGCCGGAATGTTTGAAGCCGGTGTGATTGGAGGACATGGGGCTGTTAACCGGGATCTGGTCCTCCTCACCCTGGGACTTGCAGTGACCGTTGCAATCCTTTTCATCATAATTGCCCTCTTCAACACCATCGGCGCAATCCGGTATGCCCGGACCGGAAGCATCCGTGAGGGGCTGAATTACCGGGAAATCCTCGCAACAATCCGGAAAATCGGGTGGGGGACCTATATCCTCTCTTACCTGATAGTTATTGCAATAGCACTTGTTACCGCTGTCCTTGTTTGGGCTGCGATTTGTATTGGTGCAATTCTCGTCATTCTCGTAAGTCACAATAAAAATGCCATTCTTGCCATTTTCCCGGTAATTATCTGGGTCATACCTTCTGTCTTCGTACCTTGGATTGTTGTTTTCTGGTCACGGTTCATCACCCTTGTATACGATTCAGGAACTCCCACTCCGGAAAGGATTGCGCACGGGGGAATGGAATGAGCAGCCGGAACCGTCCCCTCGAACCGGAACGTTATGAGGGCAGGGAACAACGGACACGGCTGGTACTGAGGAGTGCCCTCTTCCTGTCAGTCGCCTTTCTCGCGATCTGGATTCTTGTACAGGTCGTATTCGGAATACGGATCTCCGGAGTGATCATCATCCTCATCATAATCATGATCGGTATTGCAACCGCAATCGTCCTGTTATCTCCGGTGATATGGATGGAGATGATCAGGCAGTCCCGGGAGCGGAGGTGAACGATACGGTTTGTTATGGAAAACATTTCCGGATGCCGGTGTTTGTGCTGGTGGCATTTTTCCTTCTGGTCATTCCGGCAGCAGCTGTAATGCCGCTCTGGTCTTCGGATTTCGGCGGCTATGCCCATGATGTCGCCATCAGCGAAGACGGGAATACCGTTGTTGTCAGGACATCGACGACACTCCACGGTTTCAATCGGAACGGGACGCTCCTGTGGAGGTATACGGAAGGGAAGGGCATGTCGGCTATGGCCCTTTCCCGGGACGGGCAATATATAGCAGCGGCGATGGAAAACCGGGTCATCCTGCTCGACCGGAACGGCTCGCGGCTCTGGAATGTCACAAATCCGGCGTATCGCCGGCACTGTATGCCAGATTATGTCCAGTCCCTTGCCGTCAGTTCCGGTGGTTTCCGCGTTGCGGCAGGCTCCAGTGACGGGAATGTCTTTCTCATTGATCGGGATGGGAAGATCGCATGGGAGCAGAACAAGAATCCGGGTGTCAGCCAGGTCCTGATCAACAGCCCGGGTGATTTTGTCGTAACACGCCAGGATTCCCGTCGGATTTATGTGTTTGACCGGTTCGGGAATGTCGCATGGTGGCAGGTTCTCCCGTCCTCCATTTCAGATCTTGCCCTGCTCCGTGATGACAGCGTTGTTGCGGGGACCAGCAACCGGGAGCTGTATTTTTACAACTGGACCGGTGAAACGGTCTGGCATAACACCCTGGGGGGCAGAGTCAATACCCTGAGTGCTGCCGGGGAGTCCGGTAATGTCGTGGCTGGTGCAAGTGACTGGAAAGTGTATGCCTATTCAAAAAATGGCACGCCCGCATGGACGTATGAGATAACTTCCGATGTAACCGATATCGCTGTAAGCGATGACGGAGAGACTATCGCGGCCGGGTCTGCCGACAGTTCGGTATACCTGCTCACCGGTAATGGAACACTCCTCTGGAAATTTGTTCCACGTACCAGTATATCGGTAGATTATGATGGTACAAAAGTTGCTGTCAGCGGGGATGGAAGGCATGTTGCCGTACTTGCCCGCCAGGCCCGGGCCAGTTCCGGAAGGGGAGACACAAGCACCCTGTACCTGTTCAGCCATGATTCAGCGGAACCAGCCCGGCAGATAATTCCGGATATGCCCTATCCGGTCCGGATGGAACCGGTAACAGCACTTCCCGCGCTCCACGTGACAGATATATTCAATGACTGGCTTGCCAGGGTCTTCACTTCCTTGACGAATGAATCCCCGCAGGAAACTTCTGGAACCATGATTAATCAGGATCTCAGGAAGACTGCCGCCCCTGTTCCGATGATGGCCCGGATGAATGCCCAAAGGACAGCAGTCTTTGACAGCGTTTCCGGAGGAATCATCCCTTCTGGCCGGTTGCTGTGGAAATACAAGGGAGCGTATATGGACAAGCTCTTCCCTGTTGCCCGTGACCGCATCTTCCTCACGCTGACCGATACGACAACAGCCCTGAATGCGACAACGGGAAAACTCCTCTGGAGTGCCCCTACCGGCGCCGGTACCGGACAGGGTAACCCGGCTGTTGCCGGGGACATGGTATATCTTACCACATACTACGGGACGCTGGCGCTCAATGCATCTACCGGTGAAAGGATCTGGGTACTGCCGGCCGGCTATCCCCAGTGGCGTGAAGGCCCGGTTATTGGAAATGACACGGTTTTTGTGTACGACAGCGAGACGCTGTATGCCGCGGATTCAGGGACCGGCATCCTGAAATGGCGGTTTTTGGGAAAAGGCGGGAACATGCAGCCCCCGGTGCCCTACAACGGGATGGTATTCGTGCCTGCCGGGACAGGAATACTGTCTGTTCTCGATGAAGCGGACGGACACCTTGTCCGGGCAATGACCGTCGGCGATTCACGTTCCAACGCACCGGTAATTGCCAATGGTATGATATATAGCAACCCTGACAGCAGTACGCTTGCCGCATACAATATCAGTACCGGTGACAAGATTTGGAGTTTTACCGCAGGTCACATAATCGGCGATTCCCCGGCTGTAACCGGTTCAATGGTCTATTTCGGGAGCGATGACCACCTCCTTTATGCTGTCGATGCGATGACGGGTGAACCCCGATGGAATTTTACGACACAGCACAAGGTTGGTGTAACGCCGGCTGTTGCCAATGGGGTTGTCTACACCGGGAGTCTTGATAAAAACCTGTATGCGCTGGATGCAGCGAGCGGTATTCTTCTCTGGACTCTACCGACCGGCAGCTGTATCTGGTCAACCCCGGTTATCATAAACGGTGTGGTGTATTTTGGGAGCAGTGACGGGTATCTTTATGCCGTGGAATAAGGGAATGGAACAGAATGGACGGGAAGTATGACAAAGATTACTATCAAACAGGTTCTGATTGCAGTTGTGGCAATCGTAATTCTGGGTAGTATTGCAGGGATTATCTCCGGAGGTTTTCCCCCGGTCTCCCAGAACGGTACACAAGATAAGCAGGGCTCTGCAGGTGCTTTGAATGATAAGGGCAGCACCGCAATCCAGTCCTTCTCCGGCCCTGCGGGAAAATATGTATACATGGTGACCATAATCGCACCGCAGGGTGGACACGTGATCACGGGGGAGTACCTGCTCAACAATAAAAAGGGGCTGGATGAATGGAAGTTCTTCCAGTACGAGAACCTGGATATCAAACCCGGTGACTGGCAGATGCCGTACGGCAATGCAAGCCAAAATACCATCGTCGAGATCCACAAGGTGACCAATCTTTCGGTTGTAGGGGATGCGGATCTCGTAGTTGACGGGGAGGTATTTCCCGCGGAATTCTTCATTGATGAAAAGGGAACTGTCACGAGCGATGGCCCGATCGCTCCTGTTGACTGTTATAACGGGATACCAATGGAATTTGCAGGAAGATTACCCTTGCTTAAGGCGTTCGGGCAATTCGGTATCAGCAACTGCAGTGCGGATCCGGTAATGAAGGTCTTTACTCTGACAATATTCAACAACCATGACCCAGTGGCGATCTCGCAGTTCCAAGCCTTGAAAAGCGAGGGTTGGACGGTACATGTCAATACCGACACGGCGCTCGAACAGTCCATGCTGCGCACCCATGAGGAACTGCATGCACTTAAAGATAAACACCCGGAACTCCGCATCGCAGCCTATGATCTCATTGTGGATTCACGGACCCGCCCGGTGCAGAGGATTGTGGAGGTGTTTGTGAAAGAGTGCACACCGGAGAACAGGGCGCTGGATGGCACGGAAGTTAATAGCTGGAAGATCCGGGTGCTGGAACTGTATGAAATGAAGCGGGCGAAGGGAGATAAATAACAATGCCAGCCATCGCGGTCATCATATTGATTCAGAATTTCGGTGAATGAACCCCATGCCTGCCGAATCCCCCGAAAAACCCTTCACCTGCCCGCACTGCCGGCACCGGAGCGAGGAGTTCCATTATGTCTGCCCGGAATGTGGTCGACCGTTTATGCGAGACTTCATCGACTGGCGGATGCACCCCCGTGACCCGGATCTGCGGGGAACATGGTACTACAATCCGTTCTGGGCCCGGGTATGGCTGGTGCTTGCGGTGCTCGGTCTGGCGTTGGCAGGGCTTATGGTTATAGCGGCAAACATTCCGGTGACAGAAAAAACAGTTTCTGGTATCCCGGCAATGCCAGTTTCTTCACAAGAACCTGATCCAACGAATGATCAACTCTTGCCAAACATGACAGCCAATCTGTCAGAAAAGTATCAAACCTGTGTTGATTCATGTCTGGTCGATGCCCATATCAGCTGGAGCGAGGAACAGTGCAGGCTGCAGTACGGTTCCCGCTCAAACGAGACCTTGCACAAAAAGTATTCTTCCTGCATGGATTCAGTAGCAACTGACAGAACATTCTGTAAGGACCAGTGCAACCCGGATATGGACTTCCGAAGGCAGAAATTGGGAGAGTGTTATCAGGATGTTGAGAAGGAATATTCCCGAAATATGGCGGAATGTAACCAGTCGAAAGAAAACTCAGCGAAATACCTCAGCTGTAAAGAGCGGGCAGAATTTGAACATCTGGATAGTTATGGAGTCTGCTCTTTACAGTGGGAGAGATCTGCAATAACCATTCCCACGACCATTCCCCCGGTAAAAACACCCGTCATTCCCGCCAAGGATTTAAATCCGCGTTTTTCTTATTGCACCAGACAATGTGACAACAATTATGAATCCCAGGTTAACCGGTGTAATTCCCGGTATAACGTTACCGGAAATTCCACTCTTCTGCGCCAGCTGCCATCCTGTCTTTTTTATGCCGATATGGAGCAGGGAGACTGCGGGGGAATTTGTCTTGTCTATGAATCCGGATATCATGAGCGGGAAATATCAGCCATAACCACATCTGCAATCAAACCTCCGGTTACGATCTCTGCCCGACCCACATCCACACCCCCGTTGACCCCCATACCATTCAGCACGCTGTCTCTAACCCCCGTCGTATCCCCAAATACATCAACATCTTCTCAAAAATCCTCAGAAACGACTGGATCAGCAACGTTTTATTTCGGTTCGTATCCGTCAGGTTCAACAGTGAAGATAGATGGTGTGATACAGGACCTTCCGACTCCTGCATTTTATACTACGAGCCCTGGTACACATATCTTCAGGATTTCCCATGCCGGATATTATGAGAAGGAATTCTCGTATCCCTATACTTCAAGCGGAATACGGATGACCATATATCTCCATCCTCTTGCGATACATCCAGGATCGTCCGGAGACCGGATAACGACTCCGGAAGTTACATTACGGCCTTTCCGGTCCGATATGGATAACCTTTTTATCTGTTACCATAGTTGTGGAGTTGCCTATGACCGGGAATTCGGAAGCTGCCTTAAAAAATATTCTATAGAGAATTATGCGACAACAGGTACTCTGCCTACGCTCTGCATGAATGCGGCCGATATGAACCAGAGCGACTGCAGTGCAAAGTGTGCAGGTACTACGCGATAAGATTCATCAGCGGTTGGTAATCCTGAACAGTCACGTGAATGATAAAAAGTTAGTAACGGTCCAGCCGGACTCATCCGCTGCATGAAAAATAAGAAGCGCTGATTGCGGCAGAACTGGCCTTGATGGGGCAATGCACGTTTTTGGTTTTGCAATGTGGGATCTATTTACATCTGGACATCATGGACACCAGTTCGGGTAATTCCGGAAAGGCTTTTAAGAGAAATGTGAACAGGAGAAAGATTCCCCTACACAAAAAGAAGATTCTAACTCTGACATCTGGATCAAGAGAACCTTATTTTTTACTTTTGGTAAATATCAAAACACGACCAAAATAGTATTTCGTATCGCCAACTTTGCGAGATGCTGGCGTTATTACCGGATTTTTAAAGAGCGGATAAAATGATTTTTTACCTCATGTAACACGATGCTGAATCATCCAATATACCAGAGTAATTCCTGTATCATGCCGATTCTATCATCACGGTTTTCAGACTTGCTGAGGGCACCCGCTCAGATATCCTGAGAATTTCTATCCCGACAAGATTATTCTGTTCATCAAAATCCAGGATTACTCCGGGTTTCACTTCTTCCGAATCATGGATATGGGTATCGGAAAGGCGCATATACAGCGCGTCGGCCTCTTTATCAACGGTCACTTTCATGGCTGCACTCTCCTGTCAAAGAACACCGTGATCACCCGTTGGGGACAGAGAGAGGGGTTTACAATTACCCGCAGGAATTTACCCGCATGCTGCGGGATCTGTTTCAGGTAATGTATTTCATCACTCCCCTTTTCTTCGATCCTGTCCGGGGTGCTGACCGTGCTCTTCACCCAGTCCTCCTGAATCATCCGTTCCTGCATCATGGTTTTTGCGTGAGCGGTAAAATCCAAGGGACTGTGCATGATAGTGTATTGCTATGCCATAAGATATGCATAATGGTGGATCCTCCGGGATGTGTTTAGAATATTGTGATATCATCTCACTCCCGGCCCGGGGTAAAGCACAGATTCACAACAACTCCGGAGCCCCGTCATCTTCGTTTAAGCGTTCGCCATCAGCTCCAGCACTCGAACGAAAGGCGATGACAGGGGGGTTGCAGCACGGTTACCGGAATCGGACCTGATGGCCGTGGAACAATCCTTGTCCGGGAATTCGGGATCCCGGGGCACCGGATTAAATAATATTATGCTGACAAAGAACACCCTGATGAAGATCGGATCTTTCTGCAAGAAACAATACTATCCTGTTATGACTGCAAATTTTTTTTCACTCAACACCAGTGCTATTTATTTTCATATTGATTGTACTTTATGAACGCATTGGTGAATTCACTATGGAACCGGACCCGCGCTGCCCTTGAGATGTGGGGCACAGGACGTGAGGTCAATGTTCCCAGCGGAAATAGTGCACAAGAGCAAACGGAACCGACAGAACAGGATACGTCAATCATAGGATTGAAAGGTCATGACCGGATGCCTGCACCCCATGTGTCATGCGTTACTTCCGATACGGTTACGCCAATCCGGATCTGCCCGCACTGCGGGTATGAGATCCGGACCTGGATCCTCATGGACCTCTCCTGCACCCGGTGCGAGAACGACATCCGCCCGGGAGAGGGGATGGGATCAACCCTCTATTACCGGGCATCCGATATATCCCGTGATGCCGGGTTCAGGGTATGATCGCTGCGGGCACTGAACATCACACGCGATGAGATTGATAAGCGACTGGTAATACGAAACAGGCTGGTGAACGAAAAAAAGGTATTACCAAGTACAACTCTACTCCCATTTTTTTCAAAACATTAAAAACCTATCAGCGATGATATCTCATCAGTGGTGAATTAGACCTATGGAAGACGACCTCTCACGGATAGGGATCTCACTCCCGAAGAACCTGCTCGACAAGTTTGATGAAATCCTGAACTTCCGCGGCTACTCCTCGCGCTCGGAAGGTATCCGCGATGCGATCCGCACGTACATTACCTACTACAAGTGGATGTCGGATGTCAAGGGCGAGCGCGAAGGCGTCATCACGATGGTCTACGATCACGAGCAGCGCAACCTCCTCTCGGCAATTACGGAAATCGAGCACGAATACCACGACATCATCAAGGCCTCGCTCCACTCCCACGTGACGCATGAGCGGTGTCTTGAAGTGATCCTTGTCCACGGTGACGGTACACAGCTCAAGGCGCTCGCGGAGAAACTGATGGCCCACAAGGGTGTCGAGTCTGTGAAACTCACGACGATATCGATAGAAGATTAACTATCGCACGTCAATAACCGGAAAATCCAGTACATTCCCCTTTTTTATACATGGTTTCTCCAACGGCATTTTTCGATCCCATGTTATCCGCGTTCATGAAGCAGTTTCCCCGCATGGATTGCCCACAAATAAGTGGGCAGTTTATCCGCTCTGGAAAGGGCATTGGAAGCGGTTATCTGGCATCGTTTCCACACCCGCTTTTGCAAACGTGCCAGAATTCTTGTAGTTGGAAAGGTTCATCTCAGGGGTACCCTTTTCATTTTGCTACATATTTAAAAAAATTACTTACTAAATGCTACAAAAATAAAAAACTATAATAATAACCAGCCCCTATACTGGAAGCAGGGTATCGCTGACCTATCAGCAATACCCGACCCTTCGACAAGGTAAACGCCAGAATTTTTTATTGCTGTAATCGGGATCGGCGGGGAAACCGGTCCCGGGAACAGCAGGAGTTGATTTGATGAAAACAGAACTGTATGATGGCAGCCGGAAGATTCCGGTGGATACCCGGTATGACGAGTGCATCTATGCAGCACCCCGGCCGCCGAAAAATGCTGATGGAGTACAACGGGTGGGAAAGGATCTCTACATCCATACCGGCCGCGAGAAGAAGATCACCTATTACATGCATCTCTGGACAACGGTGAAGAGCACCAGGGAGAAGATCCTGCCGATCTCTGCATCAACCGCAGAACGCTTCCTGCGGAGCAAAGGGCTGATGTGCAACCTGTTCCCGAAAAGCGATCCCATCGCTACGCTTTACAACTGGGGATACGGGATTTCGGAAGAATTCTAAAAACCTTCTCTCACTCACATCCACATTCACTTTTTTTGGGGCAGTGCAGGCATCAAAGAGATGGAAGCCGGTGGCAGCCTTTTTGCATTTATCCGTTCGGGTTCTTCCTTATCCCACGATGTGCGGTATCAGCACGAACGAGTTGTTGACGATCACAAAGAGATAGAGTGTGATCAGGACGCAGTAAAAGGCAATACTTGATCCACGGACCCGGGTCTCAGCGACTAACGAGACAAGGATGATCAGGAACAGGGTACCCGCTTTGATGACAAGGTGCACAAGCGGGCTTGTCACGATGCCGGCCATGGCCGGGTTCAGTTCGATCCCGCCCAGCCAGAGGATGAGCTGGGTGGTGAGGATATCGAGCAGGAAGAGTGCAGCGAGTATGAGGGAGAACTCCGTGATCCACCGGTTTGTGGTATCATCAACCGGGCAGTAGTCAAGGTATCCCAGAAGGGTTCCCGGGGGGTGCGCCTGTACTGCCATGAACACTCATAGCATGTGAATGTATTAAATATTTTGCATGCGGGATAAATTTAATTCAGCCCCTAAATTACAAAATAGTTCAAAATTTCGCGTATTTTAGAATAATCATGATTCTTGGTAGCATTGGGTGTGATGCAGTACTAAAACCGTAGCATGGGGTGAGACAAGTACGAACCGGGATGTGATCCGGAAAGTGATTTTTTCACCCCGGGAAAAAATGTCCCCCGTATTTGCATTCCGGCAGGGTTTCAGGGGTCTGGATGGGGTAAACGATCTGGGGTAAAAACCGCCAAAATCGTCACCATTATCACATGAAAACTGATGGCGTTTCCGCTGCCGGTCTGTTCAACCGGGTGAGGTTTAAGCTGTTTTTTAGTTACTGTTCAGATCTCTTCTTTTTCTTTTGCACTACGAGCCCGGTTCGCTGAAATACGCGAGCAAACCGGCAGATCAATATACTAGAAGAGCATTTTATTGAACAAGCAAGATGACAATAAACTGCGATTCAATACGAAACAAATGTGCCAGCAATCCTGATGCAATTGTAGAACTCATCAAAGGATTTGGCACTGTCCCAGATAAGACCGCATAATTATTTATTCTTGCTCGGACAATAAAATATCATGGCAAGACCACGGAGTAAAATTGACATTACTTGTCAAAATCCCAAATGTTGCTATTACCTCATAGAGGAAGGCAAGGA
>JAUSBW010000283.1 GCA_030651815.1 Methanoregula sp. | reverse complement strand
TAGATTTTCTCTTCAGTGATTTTTTTCTGCAGAGAAATCTCCAGATCTTTTATTTTATCGATAGGATTCTTCAATTCACTTTCGAGGTTATTCTTTTGCCGCTGAAGTTTTTCGATCTTGCTGAGAACCGTTTGATTATCTGGAAGAGCTCAATACATCGTAGACCGCAGAAAGCTCAACACATCGTAGACCTCTAATGCTCAGTTAAGGTTCATAACATCGTAGACCTTGCTAAAATAAATAGAGTTAAAAAAGATCTCCCCAATCGTGAACCGTTTCTTTAATCTCGTAATCAAATCGGTTTATCTCGTGAACAACCATCTTTTCATCGTTATATGATATGACGAGTGATTCTTTCTTGGTATCAATCGTCGCCCAACAGTATTCACCGATATATTCTCCCCCGACATGAAATCGCTCGTTAAGTACGCTAACATCCTCTTTACTCATCACCATTCTGATTAAATGGATCTTGCCAGCAACCAAGGGAATGTTATTCGCATCAATCTCAAAATCGTGTCGCAACATTCGTTTTGGGCTTATTGATTTCAGGGCTTTCTCTCTGAATTTTCTCTCATTAAATTTATTTTGCCTGGCGTAGAAGATCTCAGATTTGATCCGAATATCCGTCAGATCGGTAAATGTTTCCCGTTTCCAAAACAGCCGGTCAAACCCCTTGTTGAATTCCTCAATCGTACCATTCATCCAAGGCTTGGCAGGAGCAATGAACACGACCTCAATACCCATGTACAGGCACAATCTGACGAATCTGCTAAACGACCGTGGACGAATATAGTCCCCGACAAAAGACATTCCGTTGTCTACCTGTAAATATTTGGGTATCGCATGAAATTTCCAATAATCCAGGAGGAACGTCATTACGTTGTCCATACTTTTCTCGATGTATTGATACCCAGCGACTTGACGCCCTACTACATCTTTGAGGTGGATTGAATTGATAGACCCGAATCCTTTGATATGTCTTGGACCAACAAAATCTATCTGGTGTATCTCGTCAATAAATTCAGGTTTGAGCAGGGTATATCGCCCTTTGGATCTGACCCTCTTGTATCGCTCTTTCGTATTTACGCGCATTTTTTTGCGTTTGATGATTCGTTTAATCGTGGATTGAGAGGGAATCTCCGAGGGCTTATATCCCAGTTCTTCCATTCGAAATTGGATTGACTCAGATCCCACAAAAGAATATTTGGTGGAGTCCTCGGTTCCGTCCATCAATGTTTTCTGATTGCTACGACGGCTGTTTCAATTCGCCCATCGATCTTTTTGCGTATTGTACGAGGTCTTTTTGGAAGACTTTATACCATTCTTTGTTGCCAGCTCGGTATCTCTTCCACCATTTCATGAACCAGGGTTTGGATTTGCCAAGGCTTCTGTAGATGTCTACTGATCTCTCTCCTTCAATATGTCGTTTTATGGCTTCGATCCGTTCTTCTTCGTAGATCTCTCTCATCGTGCTCTACCGAAAGAGCATTGAAATGCGGTCTATATCCTTTAAGGTATACGATGTTATGACCCTTACTCATCAAAAAGAAACGGTCTACGATGTGTTGAGCCTTTCCAACTATGGACATCAAAGGTTCATCGAATGTACCGTGTTCTTTACAGTGTCGAAAACGTATACTGAATTGCACCTCACCAGACACTGTTTTAACTATTCTTTTGTCGTTTCGTTTAACGATGAGTCTTTTTTTGCAGACGGGGCATTCATCGAAGACTTTTTTGAGTTCTTCGGGTATCCATTCCAAAACTAATGGAAATATTAATATCTTAGTACGTATATAACATTATACACGATACTACTGCAACCCCTTCGGGAATTACTTGCACCCCTCACCAACGAGGCGATTGAGCAGGAATCAGATCCAATACCTCT
>JAUSBW010000280.1 GCA_030651815.1 Methanoregula sp. | reverse complement strand
TTGGTGCTCAGTTTGAATGCCAACATTGCTACCATTATGACCAACGTTTCCTTATAGAAAGGAAACTTAAAGAACTGTGCAGCACAATATTTTTTGTCTGTACACAGAACAAATTATTATCGAATGTCTACACAAATAAAATTTCTGTTGGCATGACTAACGCATTCATCCCGTGACTAAAGTCATGGGCTTTCTGCTGCTTTGATCGTAACAAGTTAAAAAAAACGGGTTTTTATTTTTTCAGCAGTCGCACAAGGAGGGCTTTCTGGGCGTGCAGCCGGTTTTCCGCTTCATCCCAGACAAGGCTCTGGCCGCCTTCCATCACTTCATCGGCGATCTCCTCGCCCCGGTGTGCCGGAAGACAGTGTAGCACCCGTGCGTCCGGTGACGCGTGTCGCATAAGTCCGGCATCAACCGTATAACCCGAGAAAACCTTAAGACGCTCTTCCCGCTCCGCATCATCGCCCATGGACACCCAGGTATCCGTAACAATGACATGCGCGTCCTTAACCGCCTGCTCAGGACTTTTGACCAGTGTCACTTTTCCGCCAAGAGCGCGTGCCTTTTTCACAATATCTTTTGTGGGTTCGTAACCGTTTGGGGTTGCCACGGTTACGGAATAGCCTGTAAGAACTGTCGAGAGTATCAGTGAATTACAGACATTATTACCATCGCCAACCCATGCCACCTTCAGATCGTTAGTTGAGCCGAAATGCTCCTGCATAGTCATGATATCTGCAAGTAACTGGCAGGGATGTTCGAGATCAGAGAGCCCGTTAATCACCGGAATTGTGGCAAACCGGGCAAATTCCTCGATGGTGCTGTGTTTATATGCCCTGATCATTATGCCGGATACATAGCGGGATGCTGCCCGTGCAGTATCCCGGATCTCTTCGCCCCGCCATATCTGCATATCTCTGGCGTTCAAAAACAGGGCATGGCCGCCCAGCTCGTTCATACCAACTTCAAACGAGATATGCGTACGGGTAGATGACTTCTCAAAGATCATGGCGAGGTTTTTTCCCCGTAAGACATCGTGAACCACTCCCTGTTTCTTCAAAGTCTTGAGTTGTTTTGCCTCAGAAAGTATCTGTTCCAGCTCGGTTTTGCTGATATCCAGAATTGATAAAAAATCCTTATTCATCGTAACTCCTTCATGTGCGCAATACGTTGCTTAAGTAACTCGTCTGTCCCGATGTCTTTTCGGTATCGCACGGGACCCCTGACTGATGCAGCTGCCCGCTCTGCAATGCGTTCGGCAGCTTCTAACGTATCGCCTTTTCCAACAAATGCAAGTGTGCGGGATGTCAGCGTGACAAGCGAACCGTCACGTTCCTCAGCATTTGCATAATAGGTGATCGCCCCGTTCGTATCACCGACATGGACAGGATCCCCGGCATGGGGAGCATCGGGGTAACCTTCCGGTACCAGATATTTGCAGACCGTGGCTTTCTTTTCAAACGTGACTTGAGCAGAGGTGAGTGTCCCGCTTGTGATCCTCACCACAATTTCTGAAAGATCTGACGTGAGCAGCGACAGAACATTCATTGCTTCGGGATCTCCGAACCGGGCATTGAATTCTATCACTTTTATACCCTTTGCGGTGTTCATGAACTGGCCATAAAGAATGCCCTTATAAGGGTGTCCGGTTCTCGCCAGAGCTTCAACGATAGCCTGCATAATCCCAAACGCACGGGCACACTCTGTTTTTGTGACAAAGGGGAGCATATGGTCAGGCATGGTATACGAACCCATGCCCCCGGTGTTTGGCCCGGTGTCCCCGTCAAATGCCCGCTTGTGATCCTGGACAAGGGGCATTGGAATAAGGTGGGTGCCATCGACAAAGGCCTGGAGAGTGAACTCCTCTCCGATAAGGCGCTCTTCAAGAATGATACTGCCTTTGATCTGTGCTGCATAGGCGATCGCGCCTGCCCGATCCACCTGCTCACCCATAATCTTAACCCCTTTTCCCCCGGTGAGGCCTACCGGTTTTATCACCAGATCGCCATCGTGCTCATTGATGAACGCGATCGCTTCAGCACTGTTCTGGCAGAGCCGGTACTTGGGACACCCATCGATCTGGTGCTCTTCCATCAGCCTGCGGCAGAACCCTTTGTCGGTTTCAATTCGTGCAGCCGCTTTTGTTGGTCCGACACAGGGTATATTTACAGATTCCAATGCGTCGACAATACCCGCTTCAAGCGGAGATTCGGAACCAATAAACGCATATTCGATACCGTTCTCCTGTGCAAAAGCAACAATGCGGGGCAGATCTGTTTCCCTGCAGAGCAGGACCTTTTCAGCAAGTTTTGAGATCCCGTAATTCTTCTTTGCCATCACGGAATAGAGTGCTGTTTTTCGGTTGCGGGCGAGTGCAGATGCTATTGCATGCTCCCTTCCTCCCCCGCCCACAACAAGTATCTTCATGTCCATCTCTAATGTACGCTAGCCGTAAAAATTACTTCTCTTTTAGCAGTTCGCTCACTCTGACGATAGGCAGAAACACAATGCCCTGTTGGCTGAGCAGCGCTTCTGCACCCTGCTCCCGATCTACTACCGTAACGACACGATCTGCCTGTGCCCCTGCGTTGCGAAGTGTTTCAATACCGTACAGCGCAGATCCCCCGGAAGTGGTCACATCTTCAATAAGGAGGACACGCTTATTACGGACGTTACCGATGATCATCTCTTTCTTTCCATGACTCTTCTCTGCTGCCCGAATGATCGCATAGGGTTTTTTTGCAGCGAGTGCGGTTGCAACCGCGAGAGGAACCCCCCCGACAGCCACACCTGCCACTACATCGAATTCATGCGAATCTGCAACGAGTTTTGCAATGGCATTGAGCAGATCAGGATTAGTGACCGCGGTTTTCACATCTATGTAGTACGTGCTTTTTGCGCCGCTTGCAAGGGTAAAATCACCCGTCTCGATTGCCTTGTATTGTTTGAGCAGTGCTGCAATAGGATTCACCATGGGACCTCCTTGACTCCCATAACATAACCGATGATATTGACCACCCGGTGAAGGATGATGGTGAGGATCAGGATAATGATAAGGATGGGAAGTGTAAGATATGCAAAGAGCCACGTGGGATCGAATATGAGCAGTAAGATAAATGCCCCGGCGACCAGATCGAGCTGGTCTGCAACCGGCCACTTTTCACCCCGCACTTTTCCCATCCTGCGCTTCAAAAAACTTTTACCCAGATCCCCGAGCAGGGCTCCAAGCGCAAGGAGCGATACCGAGGTAAGAGTGTGCTGAGGCAGGAATGTTAAGGCAAATGTTAAAGAGAGCCAGATAAGGAGTATGCCGGTGATTATGCCAGCAAGCACCCCCAAAAACAGGCCGCGGAACGTTTTGCCATCCCCAAATATCCTGTGCCCGTCAGAATAATTCCTTCCAAAGTCAATAGGAGTGCCTCCGCCTAGTAGAGCTGCCATAGGATTTGGGGTATACGCAGGAAGCATGATCCAGACCGCTGAAAGCAACGGTATTATGAAGAAGTCGATACTAATAATAGTGCACTCCAATACCTCTAATAAAGAGCAGATAAAAACATTAAGGTAACTCAAAAACGGGATAACTAAAAACCGTGAATATGCGGTGGATATTAATGCTGATAAAAAAGACCCGAACTCTTTGCCCCTCATGCAATACCGTACTTGATGCGGAGATTGTAGAAGAGGAGGGGAAAATCTGGCTGAAAAGGACATGCAGGGAGCACGGGGATTTTAAGAATCTCTACTGGTCAGATCCTGTGTTATATCACCGGTTTGAAAAGTACGATACCATCGGTGCGGGAGTATCAAATCCCCAGAATATTGCCCCGAAAGAAAACTGCCCTTCGTCATGTGGACTCTGTAATTACCACCACTCCCAGACACTGCTTGCCAATATCGATCTCACCAACCGCTGTAATCTGGACTGCGAATTCTGTTTTGCAAACGCACGGGCCTGCGGGTTTATCTATGAGCCTTCTTTCGAGGAGATCGTAAAGATGTTAACGCTTCTTCGGGATCAAAAGCCGGTCCCTGCTCCCGCAGTACAGTTTTCCGGGGGCGAGCCTACGATGAGAGAGGATCTGTCAAAGATCATCAAAAAGGCAAAGGAGATGGGCTTTCCCCAGGTACAGATCGCTTCCAATGGCGTGCGTCTCGCAAAGGAGCCGGAGTATGCGCAGGAACTCAAGGAGGCAGGGCTTAACACAGTATACCTGCATTTTGATGGCGTCACTCAAAAAACAAACCCGTTTATAACTATTCACAAAAAAGCCGTAGAGAATATGAAGCGGGTGAAACTTGGCATCGTTCTTGTACCGACTGTAATAAGAGGCAAAAATGATCATGAGATTGGTGATATCATCAGGTTTGCCGTTGATAACATATCAGTTATCCGTGGTGTGAATTTCCAGCCTGTGGCATTTACCGGTGCAGCAAGTGATGATGATATTAAAAAATCCCGTATTACCATCCCAGATGTTCTGGCTGATATTGAAGCACAGACGCAGGGGATCATCAAAAAAGATGACTTTTATCCTATACCCTGTGTGCTCCCGTTCTCCGATCTGGTTGAAGCCTACACAGGCAAGCCGCAGGTGCGTTTCACTGCCCACCCCCACTGCGGTGCTGCCACGTATGTGTTCGTCCAGGAGGCAGGCATTGTACCGGTAAACCGGATGGTAGATGTGGAGAGTTTCTTTGCATCGATCGAACATATGACAGAAACTATCAAAAAAGGCGGCGCCATCAACAAATACAAGGCGTTGTTAGAAGGCGTCAAAAGCATGCATGATTCCGTGCAGAAGGGAGAGCATGGTAACACTGCCGAGTTCTGGAAGATGATCGGAAAAACATTGATCGGACAGAACTTCGATGCGCTCAGAGAATTCCACTGGAACGCACTCTTTATCGGCACCATGCATTTCATGGACCGGTACAACTATGATCTCGATCGCGTCTCGCGGTGCTGCATTCACTATGCAACACCTGACGGTACCCTTATCCCATTCTGTACATATAACAGCGGGCCGGTCTATCGTGAACAGATCTGGAAGAAGCACGCAAAAAAACTTAAAGAGTAGGAATTCTCTACCCGCACTTTTTAAAGCACACATCAGGGAAATGGAAGGTCTATTGCCCGTCCATTGCGCATTGCGATCGCCGCAATCGCCAGATCCTGGATTGCGAGTCCGGTAGAGTCGAAGATGGTGATCTGGTCCTGACTCTCGCGTTTCTTCATTCCGATCACAACTTCACCAAGCGTGCCAGCGATCTCTTCTGGTGTAAAAATCCCACAGCTGATGGGCACATTAATCTCCCCTGAGTGAATTGCCTGAGATAAATCATCGACAAAGACCGTCCCCCGTTTGAGCAGGAGGGGATCGAGTTCCTGTTTACCCGCAGCATCAGCCCCGATGGCATTGATGTGGGTTCCTTCCTGTACCCACCCGCTCATGACAACGGGTGCGCGGGAGGGGGTTGTTGTAACAAGGATGTCACAGTCACAGGCTTTTTCCACAGGTACGCTGCGGGCATCCTTATCCGTGATCGCCTGTGCAAATTTTTCCGCATGCAGGGAATTCCGGCTCCAGCATTTGATCTCGCAAATATCGAGTTCCTGGGAAATTGCCTGATATTGTGCTTCCGCCTGCCTCCCGGTACCGATCAGACCAAGGACGACCTCTTTTTTTGAAGACAGGTATTTTGCCGCAACTGCACCCGCTGCGCCGGTACGCATGTCAGTCAGCTTTGTGGCATTGAGAATTGCCACAGGAGTACCTGTTGCGATATCAAGAATTATGGTAAGGGCCATCACAGTTGGAAGACCTCGTGCCGGGTTACCGGGATGCACATTGACTACTTTTACCCCGGCAAGCGAGAGGGAAGGAAGATATGCAGGCATTGTCCGGAAGTCCCCTTCAGGAAGTGTTATGTATATTTTCGGGGGCATCTGGACAAGACCTCTTCCGTGATCAGTAAATGCAGACTCGATTGCCCGATTCACTTCCTTAAGATCGATGGATTTCCCGGTATCCGTGAAGTACTGCATGTGCGATCATCCGCCGTTATGGGATTTCAACATTTCTTCACGGTGTGATAATTACAATCAGTGAGTGGTACCAGGAGATGAACTCACAATAAAACCGCAATTAAAGAACGAGCGAAGCACAAAAATAGAGGGATTAAGACTCATCCATCTCTTTGAGAGTCTTATCAGCAAGCTCCTTCATGCGTGCTGATATCCGGCTTGAAGAGGAATAATCGACTTCCTTCATCGCATTGGCAATTTCTGTCCCCAGCACAAATATCGCGTACTTGTGCTCCATCTTACTCTTGTGCTGCTGGGAAGGAGTAATCTTTAATGAGGTGTACTGGGTAAATCTCAGTTCCGGATTGATCTCTTCAAAATAGTCTTTGACCTCAGAGAGCATCTTGTGAAGATTGATCAGTTCCTCTTTGTGCACACTACCACTCCAGACAGTAACATGGTTTTATGCAGGATAAATAAATTTGCGTGGGGATAAAATTACATACCCATTTTCAATAACTGGATGGATAGCGGTCGTTTAATAACGCCCTTAAAATCTTTTGCCGCTACATAGGAGAGACCTTTCCAGACCAGACGATCCAGCAGTTTCTGGTCCACAGGACGATCAACTACTAGACCACTAACCGTGCCATCAAGGGTATCTATCGCTTTTTCAACTTCATCCGGGTGCAGTTCTTTTACAACCGTCAGATCATCGGTAAGAAACCGGGCAAGACTGTGGCCTTTTACATCCTCAATATGGTCGCGGAGCGTCAGAGGCCCTTTTGTGCCGTCAGAAGTACGCTTTGCGGGGGAAACATGACGGGTCTTTTTGCCGGAAGTTTCCGACTCATCCACACTGCCCCGCGTGATGCGGAATTCAGCCGGAAGTTCAGCTGCATCTTCAAAGTACTGGTCCCGCACATATTCCACCGGCACCTTGTTGCGCAGGGTCTTGATGACTTCTTTTCTTGTCATATCCTCGACACTCTTTCCCTTGGGCGAGAATGCGACAAAATCTATGTCAACAACCTGTAACAGCTCCCGCAGGATCAATTCACCGCCACGGTCACCATCGAAAAAGGCAGTGGCAGTCTTCTTCTCGCAGAGCTCAACAACGGTCTTTGGGATATTGGTTCCTTCAACAGCAACAGCATTTTTTATACCGTAGCGAAGAAGGTTTAACACATCTGCCCGGCCCTCAACAACAATGATCGCATCTGATTCCAGCACATTTGGACCTGCTGGCACTTTCTCTTCGCCAATGGAACTAATCTTTTCCATGCGGAGACTCTCGCGGACATCATCCAGCAATTCATCGCTGTCGATAGTGCCATCATCAAAACGCTCGATAAGCAGTACCTTTGCCCGCTCGACAATCTTCTTTCGCTTGCTGACGCGAATATCCTCTATGGACTCGACTACCACATGCGCTACGCAGGGACCGACACGGTCGATCGTCTCTAACGATGCGGCAAGGATTGCCGTTTCTGCACGGTCGAGCGAGGAAGAGATCAGAATCTCTCCCCTGGTCTCGCCTTTTTTGCTCGTTATCTGAACATCAATTCGTCCGACACGTCCTGTTCTCTGAAGATCCCGCAGATCCAGATCTTCGCCGAGTAACCCTTCAGTCTGCCCAAAAATGGCACCAACTACATCGGGTTTCTCGACCACCCCCTCTGCTGCGAGGCTGATGTGAATAAGGTACTTGGTAGTATCCGGTGAATACACGTAAACGCACCCCCATGTATCATGCGATGAATGGAATGCCTGATCATAGGTATATGTTATATATATCCTGTAAAATTACTTAAAGGGCATGCTTTTAAACACACCAGAAAAGTCAATAGTGAACAATTTATAGCGCTGACCGGCTGAATAAAATTTCGACATTATCGGACATTTTCAAAAGTAACTCCCTTATCTGCCGGGTGAATTGAGCCGTAAAAGAAGATCTTTTTTAGCAACACCAGCGACAAGCACACGTTTCTGCGAGGATGTTGCACCGGACTGGATACTCAACGAAGATACCGGCAGATCGAGCGTTTCAGCAATCAGTATAATGATGGCTTTGTTTGCCTTTCCCTCAAGCGCAGGAGCGGTAACCCGGCAGCCAATGGCTTTTCGCCATTCATTGTATCCTGCAGGAAAGAGCTCTGTCTTTGCTCCGGCAGTAACGTCGATAGAGATAATCGTACCATTCCGTTCTTCCAAAAGAGCATCAGCAATATCGGGCATCGGTAAACCACGAATAAGAATATTGCCCGGCATAAACGCACATGGATCACCAGTGGCTGCTGCCGTTCTTCACCTGTGTTTAAACCCTTGCCGGGCGTATGCCTGTCGCGCAACCGGGTTGTCCCATGGATCATATCCAGACGCTTGTCAATCGATCACCCGGGGACCTATGGATGCGCTGTGTCGGCACCAGATACATCGTGTTTTAAGATATTTAGCACTTGGGGAAGGGACAAAAATCCGACAATGCATGATGATCCAGTCTGATAATTTTGGGGTCAATGATTAACATTGAACCCTTTTCCAAAGAACCAGGTCGGTTCCTGCCGGGAGAATTCCCCTCCAAGATACGCAATAGAACCGTTCATCACCACCATGTTGGGAAAGACAGCCATATGTCCTTCAAAGGGTGTCCACCCGCACCTGCTGTGCAGGGATTCTGCTTCTATCGGCTCAGGTTTTTTTGAGTATATAGCGAAGTCTGCCCGGTCCCCAATATCGAATCCTGCGCTGGGAATTCCCAGCAACCGGGCAGGGGTATACGAAGTCTTGTCAATAACTGATGCAAGATCGATCTTTTTGGCAATGACCTGTGCCAGCATCAGGGGCACCATTGTTTCAACACCCGGAATCCCTGAAGGGGCGCCGGGAAAATCCTGCATTTTTTCATCTCTCGTGTGGGGAGCATGATCGGATGCAATGACATCGATCCGTCCCCATCGCTCCCAGAGCGCTTTTCGCTCCATTTCAGTACGGAGAGGCGGATTTACCTTCCCAAAGGTATCGTTTTTGTCGAACTGTTCCTGTGATAGGAACAGGTGATGGGGAGTCACTTCAACCGAACCCGGGGCGACATCAACCGAACGGACGGAACTCATATGGCAGAAATGAAGCCGACATTCGCTGCGATTCAGGAACTGTACTGTACGAACCGCTTCTGCTTCACCCAAAGCAGAGCGGACAAGACCATGCGATATAAGATCTGTATCGGGAGAAGCGCCGATACGTTCAGCATGGATGGTTGCAAGCCCGCCCAGTTTCTGAATACGATCCAATGCCACCTCCAGTGCAACTCCATCAATTGCATCGCCATAGCTGGAAGGGGAGTGAAAGATCTCACCAAATGCCATGGCTCCCGCATCCCACAGGGATTCTAAAGGAGTATCAGGAGTCACCCCGCTGTTGATGGCAAAATTGCAGTACGAATGGCTTTTTGCATCCTGTACGCGATCAGCCAATGCATGAGGAGTAGTGATAGGGGGAATGGTGTTGGGCTGGTCAACAACGACCGTCACTCCGCCGGCTATAGCGCTCATACTTCCACTCCCCCAGTCCTCTTTAGCCGATTGCACACCGCCCCGCATATGCACGTGCATATCAACCGCAGCCGGTAGGACAAAACAGCCCCTGCAATCGCACTGTTCCGCAGCTCCCTTATACGCACCCACATGGGAAACTTTCCCGGCAGCAAGGGTAAGATCCGCTACACGCCCTGAGGGTAACATGACATTCTGAAGTACAAGAGTAGGAGGCGGCGCCATAGTACTCACTTTTTCGCACAACCATAAAGGTGTGATGATCTTTGCACGTTACTTCATAGACAGTATGCAGGAAATTTTCTGCGGCAGGTATTCAATCTGATTAGTTCAATACTTCAATAAAGAAATTCTGGCAGGAGCACAGTTGGGGATCTAAAAAAAACGATACCCGTGCGCATGCCGGATAAGGGGTTGTAAAAATGGATAAGATCATCAGAATCACGTCAGGATTGATCATTGTTCTTCTGGTAGCATTTGTTGCCAGTGTGTCCTATACAGGATTTGTAGAACAGGCGTACCGGACATCGTTATCCAGTACTTATGACTACAGCTGCACGATCACCACAGATTATCAGCTGTCCAATGTAACGCTCTTCATTCCGGTTCCTGCAGACCTTGCCGGAAATTCCCCGATTGTAGCGCAATACAGTGCACAGGAGATTGAAGGCCGCCCGGCTGACTGGAAGGTTGCCCTGTATGATACCGGAAAAGCAACACTTGCAAAGATCACCACTCCGGCAATTATCCCGCCCTCAGGAACCAGCCCTTCCCATCCATTTACCATCAGGCTCTCGATCAACACGGGTTCAAAAGAAGTGATCAATACCCGGTCACCCGTTGAAGAGGGAGTTATGTTCCGCCCGGTTCAGGATATGCAGAAAGTGAATTGTCCTGCCAAAGACACCGGGGTAAGTGGAAATCCCATTTGCTTTGAGTACCTTATTCCGGTATACGCAGATTACGAAGCACCGATGGATGCATCTGTCAGCATCACTTCCACCCTGCGGGGAAAGAACAGCTGGAAGATCTTTGATCCACAGTTCAATGAATACCAGGCAGAGATCAGTGTCCTGATGTTTGGCGAGAATCATGGCTGGACGGTAATGAAAGGGATGCTTGAGAGTAACATGGGTACGTATAATGTGCCGGCATCCCCCTCATGATTTTTTAAATAATCTACCTGTTAACCAGAGAAGTTCTTTTCACCTGAAAAGAAAATCCGGAATAGTATTTATGACGATGCCAAAACAAAATGAGGGAAGAGACCGTCAGGCCATCCAGCCCGGCTGCACGGTGGATATCATCTTAAAGGAAGATCAGCGCAGCGGAAAAAAGACCCGCGGCATTGTTCAGGAGATCTTAACCAACTCCTTATCCCACCCCCACGGGATAAAAGTGCGGCTCAGAGATGGTCGCGTGGGAAGGATAGCAGAGATCGTTAAATCAGAGGGAACATAAAAAAACTGATTCGCACTGCGATAACCCGGAAAAACCGACGGTTCGTGTCTGTGAACACTTTTAAAAATACCATCATTTAAGATTTTTTAAAATTGCCAAAGGGATTACTTCAATCTGTTCATTGAAGAAAAGATCTCATATCCCCCATATGTCCCCTATACAGTACCGATTGTCCGGCAGAACAAAGAGCCAATACAAATATATAAACAGATGTTACTTCGAATAGTATGAAGATCTTAATCGCGGTTGCACCGGAAAAATTCAGGGACGAGGAACTGGCAGAACCTGTAGCTGCATTCCAGAAGGCGGGTATAGATTTCGATATCGCTTCCACACGCCGTGGATCCTGTACAGGAATGATGGGAGCAAAAATTACAGCAACACTTTCCTTTGATGATATCGATCCCAAACGATATGATGCTCTGGTGATTGTCGGAGGTTCCGGCTCCCAGACACATCTCTGGAATGATGAAATGCTCATTCCGATTGTTAAGATTTTTCACCAACATGGAAAGGTTATTGCTGCAATATGCCTTGCACCGGTAGTGCTTGCCCATGCTGGTATCCTGAAAGGGAAAAAGGCAACATATTTTGAAAGCCCTGCATCATTCAGGGAAATGAGGATCGGCGGGGCAGTTATCGTGAACACACCGGTTGTCAGGGATGGACGGGTAATCACGGCAAACGGTCCGTCTGCCTCAAAGGCATTCGCAGATGAAATCGTCCATGCCCTCACTGCAGTGGAGTGGTAAGCTGGAAAAATTCGTCTCTTTCTCCTTTTTTAACCTTGGTAAGAACACGGCCAGAATTACCAAAGCAGATTTGTACATAAAATCATCAGGAAAATACTAAAATAAAAATTATGCGAGGGATGCGATTCGAACGCATGAACCCCTGCGGGACTGGATCTTAAGTCCAGCGCCGTTGGCCGAGCTTGGCTACCCTCGCGCGGTATAGTATTCATCGCTTAACGCAAAAAAGAATCGCATACACCAATTCCAAAATACACCGGATTTTTTTAAGGTTAAGTAAAAAGCCATAGAACCGGTCTTCACCAAAAGGAAACACAGGTCAAAGCTAAAACCGGTCTTCCTGAGCGCAAGAGCTCTTGAAGGTGAACTATCAAATAATGAAGAGTTGCCGATGAGTGAACTTAAACTGACGGGATGGATTGAACTCGATGGAGCACGTCTTACCCGGCAAGACATAGAGACAATCCTGCGTGAGCGCCCTCTCGACATTCTCAGGTTTGGCGGAGAGTTTTTTTTATCAGGAAACGGGTGTCTTGCCCGGGACCATTTTGGGGTGATGCAGGGCAACTGTCCGAAAGGAACGCTCACATGCGAGAGCGGGATAACCGGAGAGATCACTCCTGCGGTTACGGATCTGCCACTCGAAGAAGCGATCATCACCGCAGTCAGGCTGCGCAGCGATGAAGGAGTGACCGCACTTTCAGGGGGAGTGGACTCAACCCTTGTCGCCCATATTGCTGGCCGCGAATGTGTGGCAGTCGGTCTCTTAGGATCCCATGATCTCCGGCAGGCAAAGCATGCCGCTGACATGCTCAATCTTTCCTGCACGTATGTAGAGATTACCCGGTCAGATATCGCAGAAGCACTTCCAGTTGTCATACAAACAATCCCAAAAAAAGATCCGGTCAACACGGGCATAGCACTTACCCAGTATTTTATCACGCGCTGGGCAGGAGAACACGGCTATCACCGTATCATCACGGGTCAGGCTGCCGACGAGATTTTTGCGGGATATTCCCGCTATCTTGATTCTAAAACACTGGAAGAAGATCTCGCCCGGGACTTTGCCGGTCTCGAACAGCAGGCAGAGCGCGACCAGTCGATCGCAGCCCTGCACGGCACGTACCTCTCCATGCCGTACCTGGATATGCGCGTTGTGCACGCAGCGAGCAGGATCCCGGCATCGGAAAAAGTGCAGGGACAACGCCGTAAAGTGCCCTTAAGAGATGTTGCAGAACGCCACATCGGCCCGGAACTCGCATGGTACGAGAAGAAAGCCATGCAGTACGGGAGCGGGGTCTGGAAGGAACTCTGCAGCCTTGCCCGAAAAAATGGTTATAAAACATCCGTGCAAGATTACATAGACCAGATAAGCAGGGTGGAATATGGTCACTGAAAAAGACGTAGAACATATCGCAGAACTTGCCGATATAGGTATCAATACCGGAGAACTGGGCACCTTTACGCACCAGTTTAATGCAATTCTTGACTATTTTGACGTGCTCGACCAGGTCAAAGGGGACACAACAGTCACACGCGATCTTACCAATATCATGCGCGAAGATGTAGTTGAACCGTCCCTTTCCCGGGATGAGGTATTGAAAAACGCAGCAGCACAGGAAGACGGGTTTATCAAAGCACCGCGGGTGATGTAGTGGAAGCGCATGAACTCTCATTCGAACCCGATGACCGGTACAATGCATTTCTTGCCGTCTGCAAAAAAGCCCCCTGTGGGAAGGGGAAACTGGCAGGTATTGCCGTAGCTGTTAAAGATAATATATCCACAAAGGGCATCGAGACCACCTGTGCTTCAAAGATTCTCAAAGGGTACATTCCCCCGTATGATGCCCACGCGGTTGAACTGCTCCGGCATGCCGGTGCAGCAATCGTTGGCAAGACAAACATGGACGAGTTCGGTATGGGAACTACTACCGAAAATTCTGCATTTGGTCCCACCCTCAATCCCTGCGATACCAGCCGGGTTCCCGGGGGATCCTCCGGTGGAAGCGCAGCAGCGGTTGCAGGCAATATGGTGCGGATGGCGCTCGGTACAGATACCGGGGGCTCCATCCGGTGCCCTGCCGCATTCTGCGGAATTGTCGGGCTGAAACCAACGTATGGCAGGGTTTCGCGCTATGGCTTGATCGCATACGCAAATTCCTTAGAGCAGATCGGACCGATGGGACGAACCGTCAGTGATGTCTCCACTCTCCTGCAGGTAATTGCAGGAAAAGACCGTCACGATTCCACCTCCTATGACCGGCCGTACACCCATACCCCCGTTGCGGATGTGAAAGGACTGAAGATCGGCATACCCGGGGAATATTTTGGTGGGGGTGTAGACCCGAAGGTTGCAGGAGTTGTCAAAACCGCAATCAGCAGGCTCGAAGAACTCGGCGCAACCACCGTTCCGTGCAGCATCCCTTCAATGAAGTTTGCGCTTGCTGCTTACTATGTCACCTGTACGTGCGAGGCCAGTTCCAATCTCGCCCGGTTTGACGGGGTGCGGTATGGCCCGGCAGCAGATACGAAAAAATCCTGGCACGATGCCTACAAGGAAGTCCGCAAAGCAGGATTTGGTACCGAAGTGCGCCGCAGGATCATGCTGGGCACGTTTGCCCTTTCATCGGGATATTACGGCAAGTACTATACGAAGGCACAGGTTGCCCGTGAGAATGTGAAAGCCGATTTCGCACGGCTGTTTTCTGAAGTGGACCTGCTCGCAGGGCCCACCATGCCTACGATCGCGTTCAGGCTTAAGGAGAAGAGCGATCCGCTCTCCATGTACCTTTCAGATATCCTGACCGTTCCGGCAAACCTTGCCGGTATCCCTGCGATCTCTGTACCCTGCGGAAAAGCAGACGGCATGCCCGTCGGACTCCAGATCATGGGCAGACCGTTTGAGGATGAGTGTGTGATCGATGCTGCCTATGCATACGAGCAGGCGGTGAAATGATGTCAGAAGATCAGGTGATTGTCGGGCTTGAAGTGCACTGCCAGCTGGACACAAAGAGCAAACTCTTCTGCGGCTGCTCAACAGATTACCGGAGCGATGGCCCTAACACCCATGTATGTCCCGTCTGCCTCGGTCTTCCCGGCGCTATGCCGGTACTCAACAAGCGGTCGATCGAGTATGCGATGAAAGTGGCAAAGGCACTGAATTGCACAGTACTCCACGAATCAGAATTTTCGCGTAAGAATTATTTCTACCCCGACCTGAACAAGGCATACCAGATCACGCAATACGACAAACCGCTTGCAGAAGGCGGCTACCTCGAGATCGAGAGTGATGAGGGCGGCGAAAGACGTATCCGGCTCACCCGCATCCATGTCGAAGAAGATCCGGGAAGGCTCGTTCATATGGGTAATGCCGAGCGAGGCAAGTATTCGCTTGTGGACTACAACCGTGCCGGTATCCCATTGATCGAGATCGTTTCCGAACCGGATATGCGATCGCCTAAAGAGGCACGGAAATTTTTGAACAAACTCCGTGCTACCCTTGAGTATCTCAGCGTCTTTGACAGTGAGAAAGAGGGATCATTAAGAGTGGATGCAAACATCTCGATCAAAGGCAACGAACGTGTGGAAGTCAAGAATATCACATCCTATAAGGGAGTGGAAAAGGCCCTCACATTCGAAGTCACCCGGCAGAAGAACCTGATACGGCGGGGTCAGCGGATAGAGCGCGAGACCCGGCACTTCATCGAATCAACCGGGATCACGCAGTCGTCACGCTCAAAAGAGCAGGAACATGACTACCGCTATTTCCCGGAACCTGACCTTCGCCCGCTGCATGTGCAGTCATGGATGGAGGGCATTGTGCTGCCGGAACTCCCCGATGCCCGCCGCGAGCGGTTTGTTGCGCAGTATGGCTGCTCCTTAAACCACGCCCGCACCTTAACCGGTGAGTTGAAACTCGCTAACTTCTTTGAACACGTAGTTGCTGCGGATCCAAAAGGGCTCTCAACTCTTGCTGCCACCTGGATTGCTGATACACTGATAGGCGAACTTAATTACCGCAGTATGAATCTTGAAAGTGTGGATGCTCCTGGGTTTACTGAACTTATCGGTATCCTGAAATCGGGTATACTCACGGACAAGAGCGGTATCGATGTGCTGCGGGTCATGCTCGACCAGCGCATGAACCACCAGTCCTGCGAGACTTCGGCTGCCATTGTCGACCGCCTGAAGCTAAGAAAAGTTACTTCTGTTACTCTGGAAAAATCTCTTACCTACGAAATCGTACCCAATCCAATTCTAACAGCAATAACCGAAGTCCTCACTGAGCAGCCAGGAGCAGTGGACGATTTTATGAAGGGAAAGAAAGGAGCGTTCAATTTCCTTGTCGGCCAGGTTATGAAAAAAACGAGGGGATGTGCAGATCCCGGCGAGTTGAACCGGATGCTGGTCGAAGCGCTGAAGAAGAAGGAGGTGTAACCGTCATGCACCTTATTGTTGCTGAAAAGAACATCTCTGCACGCCGTATTGCAGAGATTTTAGGGCATGGAAAAAGGATTGTCGAAAATAAGGATGCCGGTGTTTCGACCTACAGTTTTGGGGAAACCACAACGGTCGGTCTCAGAGGGCATGTTGTCGAGATCGACTTTGTACCGGGATACAGCAACTGGCGGAGTGAAGAATACACGCCCCGAAGCCTGATCGATGCAAAAACTATCAAGATTCCCACAGAAAAAAAGATAGTCTCACTCCTCCAGAAACTTGCAAGGAAAGCGGATCGTATCACCATTGCAACGGATTTTGATACCGAAGGGGAATTGATCGGTAAAGAAGCGTACGAGCTTGTCCGTGCGGTCAACTTAAAAGTGATCATTGACAGGGCCCGCTTCTCCGCGATCACTTCGCAGGAACTCACTCATGCCTTCACCCACACCACGAATCTCGATTTCGCCCTTGCTGCAGCAGGAGAGGCCCGACAGTCCATAGATCTCATGTGGGGTGCATCGCTTACGCGTTTCATTTCGCTTGCCGCACGCCGTGGCGGGCAGAATATCCTCTCTGTTGGCCGGGTGCAGAGCCCTACATTAACCATGATCGTGGACAGGGAGAAAGAGATTGAAGCGTTTGTTCCGGAAAAATACTGGCAGCTCTCACTGGATACCGAGAAAAAAGGAGAGTTAATCGAAGCCCGGCACACCCATGGGCGTTTCCATGAAAAACCCGCAGCGCAACTCGCCCATGACCGGACAAAAGCACCGCTCGTTGTCACCGATGTAAAAACCGGCACCAAGCAGGACAGGGCGCCTTCGCCATTTGATACCACCAGTTACATTGTTGCCGCAGCACACCTTGGGTTTTCTGCTGCCAATGCAATGCGGATTGCAGAAGACCTGTACATGAACGGTTACATATCCTATCCAAGGACGGACAATACCGTCTATCCACCGTCTCTGAATCTGGATGGAATATTAAAAGATATCAGGAATTCACCGTTCAAAAAAGATGTGGAATGGACCATGGCAAACCGCCGGGCAGTCCCGACACGGGGCAAGAAATCCTCCACCGATCACCCGCCAATCCACCCTGCCGGTCCGGCAACCCGTGAAGCGATCGGCGACGATGCGTTCCGGATCTACGAACTTGTGCTCCGCCGCTTCCTCGCCACACTATCTCCTGACGCACTATGGAAGACCTTAAAGATTCTCTTTGTCGCCGGTGGTGAGGAGTATACGGTAACCGGGGGCCAGCTCATCGAACCCGGCTGGCATGAAGTCTACCCGTTTTCCGAGGCTAAAGAGAGAATCCTGCCGGAGTTTGTTGTCGGAGAACACCTTCCAATCAAAAAAGTCACTCTCGATGAGAAAGAGACGCAGCCCCCCGCCCGGTTCACGCAGAGCAAGCTGATCCAGATGATGGAAGAGCTCGGTCTTGGCACCAAGAGTACCCGCCACGAAGTGATCGCAAAACTCGTGTCGCGCAAGTATGTGGAAGGCACACCCCTGCGCCCCACACTTGTCGGCAGGGCGGTAATCGAATCTTTAGAGCAGCATGCGGACATGATCACAAAACCCGATATGACCCAGACGCTCGAATCACACATGCAGCAGATCAAGGAGAGCAACCGGACACGGGAGGATGTGATTAAGGAATCGCAGGCTATGCTCCACCGGGCATTCGATCAGCTGGAGGCAAATGAGTTAGTGATTGGCGAGGATATTCGTGGCAGGACTGCTGAAGAGATGAACCTGGGAAAATGCCCGGTCTGCGGTGGCACGATTGCCATAAAACACATGCGGGGCAATTCGCAGTTCATCGGTTGTTCACGGTACCCGGGATGCGGGTTTAATATTGGTCTTCCCAATGCACAGTGGGGCTTTGCCGTACGCACAGATGATATCTGCGAAAAGCACCAGCTCAACTCGGTCCGGCTCGTCCGGAAAGGTGCCCGCCCGTGGGATATCGGCTGCCCGCTCTGCCACCAGATCAACTCCAACAAAGAATCACTCTCCGAGATCCCGTCCATGAATGAGAAACTCGCAGCAAAGATCCAGGCACAGCACATCTACACGGTAGCAGAGATTGCCCGCAGCACAGCAGAACAGTTGGCAAAACGCCTCGATCTGCCGCTTGATGCGGCACAAAAACTCATCAGCGATGCCGGGTTAGTTCTGGAAAAACTGCGTCGCCGCTCTGAGTGCCGCAAGTTCATGCGTGAGCGCCTTATCCCAAGAAAAGGCCGCAGCTCAGCAAAGATTCTTACTACTCTTAAAGAGATGGGAATCACCGAACTTTCCGGACTCGCACACACAGACGCTGCAACCCTGAAGAAAGCAGGTATCAGTGATGCTGAGACAGATCAGATCCTCGCCGAAGCAAAGATCACGTACTATGGTCAGAAGCTAAAAGAGATTGGCATTCCCGCAGCCAGCTTAAAAAAATACCTTGCAGCGGGAATAACAGACCCGGAGATGTTTAATAATCGTCCCACTGCCACATTATGCAAACTCACCGGCATGTCTGCTGCTACCGTGCAACGACACGTTGAACTGGTATGCACATTCTTAAACAAACCTGTGGTAAAAAAAATTCCGAAAGCAAAGACACAAAAAGGTAAAAAGGAACTCTTCGCTATCAGGGGGGTTACTGATGCCATAATAGAGAAACTCTCCATTGCAGGAATTACCGATACCGCATCCCTGCTTTTGGCAGATGCAGAAAAAGTTGCCCGCAATTCGGGTATTGCGACAGCGAAGATTAAGGAATTTCAGGCAACAATCCAGAAAAAGAAGGATACTGCCGTTATACAGATCTAAAAAAACCTGTTTTTTTTTTCAATGCGAGCTCGATTGCTATACGAAGATCATTGTCCTCAATAGGTTTGAGAATGAAACCATCGGGCTTTGTCTCTTTTGCCCGCTCAAGCGTGGCATCATCCGAGTGGGATGTAACATAGATCACCGGAATGTTGAATTCCTTTTTGATCCTCTTTGTCGTTTCAATTCCGTCCATATTCCCCTTTATGTTGATATCCATGAGAACGATATCGGGTATTTTGTTCACCACGGGTTCTATGGCCTCAGCACCGGTTGTTGCCCGCCCGCAGACCCACGCCGGTACTCTTTCCCACACCCCGTTTAAAGATTTCATGTGTTTGCCCGTCTTCAACCCCAACACCATCATCCTCAAAACACCACCATCCTCAAAAACCAATGAGAGATCTTTATCGGAAATGCTGGGATATATCGACCCCTTCAGGAACCAAAACTTAAAAATCCGAAAATCCCGGAATGTCACCGGTTTATGGGGAAGCAGGACAATTATATTGTGATGAAGTGGAAAGACTGGGTGCATGTGACCAAACTGGATCCCGATAAGCAGTTGAAACCCGGGGATATTGATGCGATTGCTGCAAGCGGTACCGATGCGCTGATGCTATCAGGTACGCTCAATGTGACAAAAGAGAACCTTGCCGCTTTGCAAAAACAGCTAAAGGCATATGATCTGCCGCTCGTTATGGAACCGGCAGGACCTGAGGCTGTGCTCATGCAGGGGATTGACTATGTTTTTGTTCCCAGCGTATTGAATACAACGGATGTGAAGTGGCTCGTGGGCAAACACCGGGTATGGGTGCAGCAGCAGAAAGGAAAGATTCCGTGGGAGTATATCGTTCCCGAGGCGTATATTGTGCTCAACCCGGACTCCTCTGTGGGGAAGGTCACAAAAGCGGTCTGCGATCTCAAAGCAGAGGAGGTCGCTGCCTATGCAGCTGTTGCCGACCACTACTTCCATTTCCCGATTATCTATATCGAATACAGTGGAATGTTTGGCGATCCGAATGTTGTTAAAGCTGCATCGGATGCGCTTGATAATTCCATCCTTTACTATGGCGGAGGCATAAACTCTGCCGAGAAGGCTGCGCAGATGAGCAAATACGCAGATACAATTGTTGTAGGCAATGCAGTCTACGATCAGGGCGCTGCTGTTTTGAAAGCAACCGTAGATGCCATCCAGTAATTTTTTATGACCGAGATTGACATCGTGCTGGTTGAGCCCATCTATGAAGGCAACGTGGGTTTTGCCGCACGGGTGATGAAGAACTTCGGGTTTCACCGGCTCGTACTTATCAATCCCTGCAAGCTGGGTAATGAAGCGGATGCCCGTGCATCGCATGCCTATGACGTGCTCCACAGCGCAGAGGTCTGCACGATTGAAGATGTGTTTGCCCGGAGCAACATCGTGATTGCAGCCACCGGTACAGTGAGCAAATCTGTCTGCCGCGCCATGCGGATGCCGTTTTATTCCCCCAAAGAGATCCGCGAGCGGATAAAAGACGCAGACGGGCGCATCTCGATCCTCTTCGGGCGGGAGAACTGGGGGCTTAACAACGAAGAGGTGAAGCGCAGCGATATGATCTGCACGATCCCGACTACGGAAGAGTACCCGATCCTCAATCTCTCGCACGCAGTCGGTGTAGTATGCTATGAACTCGCAAACCTGCCGCTGCCCGGCTTTGCCCTTTGTCCACCCCATGATATGGAGCACCTGTACCAGCATATTGACCGGTACTTAGATGAGATCCATCATCCGGAGTTCAAGCGGGAGAATACCATGATCCTCATCCGGAGGATCCTTGGGCGGACGAACCTGACCATCCGTGAAGCGAGCACCCTGCACGGACTGTTACGCAGGAGTGAATGGCATATCGACCCGGCCTTGCTGGACCGGGATAAGACGGGAAGCCGGAATTTATCGGATGATGAGTAGGGTGTGCACAAAGTCCTGCTCCGGATAACCCGGCATTGGGGGGTGCCAGTCCGGCACCAGAATCGTTGCGAGGGTGCATTTTTTCCGGTTACGATCAAAGCAGCAGAAAGCCCATGACTTTAGTCACGGGATGAATGCGTTAGTCATGCCAACAGAACTTTTATTTGTGTAGACATTCGATAATAATTTGTTCTGTGTACAGACAAAAAATATTGTGCTGCACAGTTCTTTAAGTTTCCTTTCTATAAGGAAACGTTGGTCATAATGGTAGCAATGTTGGCATTCAAACTGAGCACCAA
>JAUSBW010000276.1 GCA_030651815.1 Methanoregula sp. | reverse complement strand
GGAGCTATAAACTTTTTGATCTGTTCATTTTACCCTTTGTTTGCCCCGAATCCCTATAAACTTAACCCGGAAAAGTGCCCAAATGTGCTCAATTGGATTGAGGATCGTTTTTGGGATCACTGGATACTGGATGGGGGATATGGGAAGGGGTTTTCATACACTAATCCGGAAGGTAAGGGAACTTTTTTCTAAAAGCCACTTCCAGACCGGTTTGATGATGATGGTTTTCCTTTATCCGTAACGGCTCCGTAGGTCATCGTCGGTGACGACCCTTCTTTTTGGGATGTGACCTGATGACAGCTTGCAGTTTTTTAAAATGGCCTCCTTTTGGCAAACAGGGGCTGAAATGAACGATTCAGAAAAACCCCGTTTTTGCGCGATTCGAAAAAAGTGCCGAATTCGCGGAAAATGGAGCTATAAACTTTTTGATCTGTTCATTTTACCCTTTGTTTGCCCCGAATCCCTATAAACTTAACCCGGAAAAGTGCCTAAATGGGCTCAATTGGATTGAAGATCGGTTTTGGGATCACTGGACGCTGGATGTGGGGCCGGGATGGAGTTTTTTTATCCTCTTCTTCGGGAGGTATAGGGGATTTACCCCACAGGCGACTTCAACCACAACTTGAAGGTGAATATCGGGGATGTTGCGCGTCAAATCACAGTAATGCATTTTCCTGATCGATGATGTAATCTGCAACTTTTATGCTCTAAAACTCCAATCTCTTCAGAAAGGGTGACCTTCGACCCCTCCATCCCCGGCATCTTCATCTTCGGCCTGATCGCCGGCATCTGTCCGTGCAACAGCGTCCTGTGCCTCGGGTTGATCGGGTACCTGACCAGCGGGAACACCCGGCTTTCTCCCATCAACATCCTCAAACGTAACGTCTCGTTCTGCATCGGCACGATCCTCGTGCTCCTGCCGCTGGGAATGAACGCTGGGTTGTATCGGCAAATACCTCCTGTTCCTCAACAGCACAATCACATGGGCGATTGGGAGGCGTGCTGATGATCCTGATGGGACTCCAGCTCCTCCATGTGTACAAAACCCCCGATACGGAGCATCTTCAACTTCTTTAAAGTCCCCACATCCTACAC
This sequence comes from Methanoregula sp., assembly GCA_030651815.1. Classification (GTDB taxonomy): domain Archaea; phylum Halobacteriota; class Methanomicrobia; order Methanomicrobiales; family Methanospirillaceae; genus Methanoregula. Next base: position 18,694 of record JAUSBW010000276.1, on the reverse strand, counting down.
CGTCTCCGGTGCTTTCCTGCCGGGGCTCTTGTTCGGGGCAATCACAGTAAGGTGTGGGGCCCCGATGCTGCTCATCGTACTGACCTGTATCGCACTCTACCAGACAGCAGTGCAGGATTTTTTCACGATCCTGATCTATGCTGTGGGGCTTTCCATCCCGCTCATAGTGATCAGCTCACTGGAAGGGGCGCTCGGAAAAAAGATCAAGGATACCGCAAGGATGGGTGGGGATGCATTCGACAGGAACATCGGTGTGATGATCATTCTTATCGGGATTTACTTTCTGTACCTTGCGTTTGGGTAAACCCGTGGCGCAAAAAAAGACAGTGCGGACAGAAAAAATCTTCTCTCTTATTCCTGAGGACGGCTGTAGGAAAAACTGGCGGGAACGGGATCATTACTTTTCCTGACACCCAATAGACTGTGAGCCGTATTAGATCCCGGCTTCAAACGTGCCGAGCTTGGACTGATAGGTTCCGTCAACGAAATCAATCTGCCGGGCCCTGGCATGCTCGCCATCGATCTGCACCGGATAACATCCCGTGAGACAACCGGTGCAGAGATCCTCCTGCCCAATACCGATTGCTTCGATAAGGGCCTCAAGCGAGACATGGTGAAGCGAAGTCGCCGTGATGCTGTGCCGGACCTCGTCTTCGATCTTGTTGCTCGCGATCAGCTCCTCGCGGGTAGGCATGTCCACACCGAGATAGCAGGGTGCCCTGATAGCCGGAGAACCGATACGCATGTGAATCTCCCGGGCCCCGGCTTCCCGCATCATCTCGATGATCCGCTTGGAGGTTGTGCCCCGCACGATGCTGTCATCGACAAGCACAATGGACTTGTCAGTTAAGTGAGCCGGTATAGGGTTGAGCTTGATCCGTACTGCCTTCTCCCGTTCCTTCTGGGTGGGCATGATGAACGTGCGTCCCATGTACCGGTTCTTCATCAAGGACTCCACGAACGGGATCTTTGACGCTTCTGCGTACCCGATTGCATACGCAGTCCCTGAGTCAGGAACCGAACAGACGGAATCGGCCTTTACGGGATCCTCTTCAAAGAGTTTCTGGCCAATCTGCCTCCGCACTGTATATACCAGCACACCGTCAATGATCGAATCTGCCCGGGCAAAATAGATGTATTCAAAGATGCAGTGCGCCCTTTTACCGGCTACCGCGATCTGGGTACACTTTATGCTGTCTGCATCGATCCTGACCAGTTCGCCGGGCTTCACATCCCGGATGAACTTTGCATTCAGCGCATCGACTGCCACGCTCTCTGAAGCGACCATGTAGCCATTCTCAGTCTTTCCTATGCAGAACGGCTTGATGCCCAGCGGATCCCTGAAAGCATAGATGATCCCATCGATCATCACCACAATAGAGTACGAACCCCGGAGTTTGCGCATGCAGTGGTGGACGGCGTCCTCCACGCACCCCGTATTGCTGATCTCATTGATTAAGATCTTTGCTATGATCTCGGTATCGGTCGTGGTGATGAAGAGCTGGCCGCTCTGCTCAAACTCTGCCCGGAGTTCTGCGGTATTGACAAGGTTCCCGTTATGGGCGATCGAGATGAAATGGTCCTTAAACTGGAAGTTGAGCGGCTGGATATTCTCAGTAAGATTCGCACCCGTTGTCGGGTACCGGACATGACCGATTCCGGCCAAACCTTTCAGGTCTGTTAAAACAGGGGGAGAAAAAACATCGGCGACAAGGCCCGGCCCCTTAAATTTCTGGAGGTTCAGGCCATCAAACGTAGAAATCCCGGCGCTCTCCTGCCCACGGTGCTGGAGAGCGTAAAGGGCATAATAGAGCTGGATGGCTGCACCGCCAGCATCCACGATGCCAACGATACCACACATAGTACAACTCTAATGCGTTGGGATTTTTGGTCTTTTGGTATGCCACCTGTAACTGAGTATTCTGGTGCTTCTGCCAAAACCACAGGCAGAGCATTCTTTCTTCTGGGCGTGGAACGAGACCTTCCCACATCTCCGGCAGGTGACGTGGGTCTTCTTGTTCATCTTTCCCATTGATGGAGTGCCTTTTGACATGTTACTTCACCTTATTGTTCCAATGATGGGGATATATAGATCACATTATCGCCACGGACGATAAGCGTACCTAATTTCTGGACTTCTCCGTTCTCTGTCTCTTCGGCTTTGTCGAGCACGAGATTCATATGAACATCATATCCCTGGAGAACTCCACGGATTTCTCTCCCGCCTTTGAGAGACACGATAACGGGCTGACGGTTCAGCACCAGATCTAAAATATCCAACGGCCTTTTGGTCATAACAATACCTTGTTACCATCGCTCTGGAGTAATATATGTGTGCGAGCAGGTTACTTAAACATACCGTAAATTGGCATTATTCATCACGTTTTTCCTCCCGGCTCTTAAGGGAGAGAGCGCAACTGCAGACCCGGCTGCAAGTCCCGCATTTTCTCCATACAATTTTTTCCATGCAAATTATTTTTTAGCGGGAGGGTTGAATGTACGAGCGGAACAATGAAAAAGATTGTCGTAAAGAAACGCCACTCCATCAGGAAGAGCCAGGGACAGGATCTCCTCCTCCGCCTCACGGAGCAGATCGGAACTTCATCCGATCTCTTCCGGGCCGATATGATCGAGGTGCTGGAGACCAATGCAGACGTGTCCCTGTACATGGTCCATAAAAAACCGCTCCTGATGGATACCGGCGACTGGACATTTCCCACGCTCAAGGGAGCAGTGCAGTGCCCGTTTCCTGAGCGCAGGGTGACAGTCGATGCAGGTGCAATTCCCTATGTAATGAACGGGGCAGATATCATGCGGCCTGGAATTGTTGCGATCACTGACGACGTAAAGGCAAACGAGCCGGTCCAGATCGTGGATGAGCGGCACGGTAAGCCGCTTGCCATCGGAATTGCCCTGTTCGATGCGCCCGCTATGCGTGCCAGTACAGCAGGAAAAATGGTAAAAATGTTCCATCACGTCGGAGATGAGATCTGGAACCTGGAGATCTGACCGGACAACGGACACCCGCAGAATGCGGGAAACGGCCGATTTACTCTTTTTTTCCGGGCAAACCCTTGATTATCGGGTTCAAAATAGATACTATTAAATAATTTTCACCATACAGTTTTTTTATGGTTAAGATCATAGACACGCTCCTTGGCAAGAGTTCCGGAAGTTCGGATGACGATTATATGGAACTCGACCTGGCATCCTATGAAGAACATGGCGCAGGTTCCCCCGCACTGCTGGTAAAAATTGCCACCATCACCGACTTAAAAGACACCCCGCGGATTAAGGACGAGGTCTACAGCGGCAACATCGTCATCGTTGACATCTCCCGGCTCAAAATGGACAAGATCTCCTACGAGCGCGTATTAAAGGACTTAAAAGAAGTGGCAAAGGACGTCAATGGCGACATCATTGGTCTTGGGGACCAGCGCTATGTGGTGCTCACACCGATGTCAGTGAAGATCTCGCGCGACAAGATCGGCGGGGCTTAAACATTGCGTACGGTCGTTCCGGGTCCGTGCCCAACGTGTAATACCGAGATAGAATACCTGTATACAACAGAAAACATCCCCTATTTTTCTGATATTCTCATCATTTCTGCAATCTGCCCTTCGTGCGGCTATCGCTATGTCGATACCCAGATGCTCAAACACGGTGAGCCTGTGCGGTACGTGTACCGGACTGCCACGGAAGAGGATCTCGCAGTCCGGGTGATGCGGAGCATGAGTGCCTCGATCGAGATCCCGGAGCTCGGGGTGCGGATCGATCCCGGCCCCACCTGCCAGGGTTTTGTGTCTAATATAGAGGGAGTGCTGGATCGCGTAGTGCAGGCCGTGGGATCAGCGATAATTGACGGGGATGCCGAAGAGAGAGAGAACGCCCGTCTGCTGCTGGAGAAGATCGCCCGCGTAAAATGCGGGGAACTGTCGGTTACCATCATTCTTGAAGATCCCACTGGCAACAGTGCGATCGTCTCTGACAAGGCAGAGAAGAGCACGTATGCAGTTGAACCGTAGCCGTACGGCTGAACCGGACTCCTGTTTTTTTTAAAAAATCAAAAAATAACACAAAAAAAAGAAAAAATCGTAACTGATCATCAGAGAGAATATTATGCCGGGTTGTTCATGTCCTTCAAAATTCCGTCATATGTCTCTACAAGGTCCTTTGTTGAAGACAGAATCCGCCCGCTGATTGCGATGCTTGTCATTGGATCGAGTTCTATTGCCTTGTTGTACGATTTCACCGCCTCCTGATAGAGTTGACTGGATTGGAATGCATCGAACGGGACAGCACCATATGCAGACCCGGATTTTTTTGAGTTGGCTGTCAGATTCTTGTACATATCCCGGATCTCTGTCATTTCGGTAATTGCCATGATTAAGTACGCATCCCCTTTTTTCACCCAGATCCTGGCATTTTTTGGATCTGCTGATATCGCCTTTTCGTAACAGGCTACCGCATCCTGATACTTCCCTTCCTGAATCAGGAGATCCCCTCTATAGATCATCGGGGTTGTTTCATTCGGGTACATGACGACTATCTGGTCAAGATAAGCCCGCGCTTCGTCCCCCCTCCCAAGACTGCCCAGCACATTGAGTCTTTTCATCTGAATTTCCATATTATCAGGCTGGAGTGCGATTGCCGTATCATATACATCGAGTGAATATTCCGGGTATTTTGAGTCAGATATGGTATCAGCAGCTGAGGCCAGACCATAAGCGGCGATTGAATGGGTGGATATATTCTTTGATGACATTGTTCCAAAATAGATGAGCGGGATAACTGAACAGGCAATACAGATACAGATGATAATGGCTGCGGTCCTGAGTCGTTTTCTTACGGTTGCAGGATCGGATACATTCGTGCGCTGATAGATCAGTCCATCCGATCTGTCGATCACAATGGTATCTGCCAGAAGATCATGGAGGCCCTGTTTCTTTTTTGTAAACCCGATGATTACAAACCCGATACCGAGGGTAATCAGAGAGACGTACTTGCCGAGTTCCCGTATCAAAGCGCGTGAAAAAGGAAGTTGTCTCCCATTGCCATACACAACAATAATCCCAAAGAGTATTTTTCCTATCGTTGCCCGGTAGCGTGAACTGATACAGAGTGGCGAATAGAGAAGCAGGAAGAATGCACCCGCTATGAACAGTGTACCAAGAACAGGATACGGGAATTTCCATTGTTCAAGAACGATATTTGCAAAGAATGCAACAATACCTGCAATGAACAGATCCGGAATGGCTGCACCCAGTCTTCTAAAGAACCCGACGTATCCAATCCCTTTAACCTGTGGATCCGGGGATGGTTGAGCTCCCTCTTTTTTATCATTTATTCCCAGTTCGTTCATCAACTGGGGGAAATGTTCCCTGCAGAATGGACAATCGGTCTCGTCTTTTGGGATATGTGATTTGCAGCGAGGGCAGCGGGACATTTGATATGGAGAGAGTCAGTACGGGAGAATAAAATTGTATGCAATCATCAGGTGAGCAAAAAAATTATTATTTTTTTATATCTGCAGTTTCTAAACGATCTCCAGATCGCCCAGCCACGCGCCGGGCTCTTTAACGACTTTTCCGACAACCTGTGCACCTTTCACCATCTTCTGCACACAGGCAACACTCGTCTCCGGCACTACATAGGCAAATCCCATGCCCATGTTGAAGGTGCGGTACATCTCGGCTGCCGTGATATCTCCGGCTTTTTGTATCCACGAAAAGATCTGCGGGGGCGCAATCGGGTTATCGAGCCGGAACCCGTACCCGCTGAGACGGTTGAAGTTGAGCAGCCCTCCACCGGTAACATGGCACATGCCATGCACCGTACAGGCTGCTGCAACCTTCAGGCTCTCGTGATAGATCCGGGTGGGGGTGAGCAGTTCCTCTCCAAAAGTCCTGCCACTCTTCATCATCTTGTCATAACCGGCGTGCTTCTCCACCACACTTCGGGCGAGCGAGAGCCCGTTGCTGTGGACACCCGTTGACGGGACACCGATGATCACATCGCCTGGCCGGATCTTCTCGCCTGATATGATCCTGTCCTTCTTCTGCATCCCAAGACAGGTACCGGCAAGGTCAAGCCCGGTGACCAGACCACGCAGCGATGCGGTTTCCCCGCCAACGATATCGATATTCGCCAGCTTCGCACCCTCATTTAGTCCAATGCCAATCTGGGCCATCTTCTCGATCGAGAGTTTGTCAGTCGCGATATAGTCCACGAATGCAATGGGCTCAACGTTCATGACGTAAAGATCATTGACGTTCATCGCCACGCAGTCGATACCCACGGTGCTCCAGTCCTTCATCCGGTCAGCAACCAGCATCTTCGTGCCAACGCCGTCTGTGGTCAGTGCGAGCGCATGTTCACCGAAATCGATCAGTCCGGCAAAATGCCCCACGCCGCCCATCATGGTGCAGGCGCCTTTTCTCCGGTAGGTAAGGTTGCTGATCAAGGATTTGATGGCGGTTGCTTCGAGATCGATGTCTACTCCCGCGTCCTTATAGGCATTATTACTCATCCGATTCCTCCGACAGCTGGAATTCATCGTGGAGTACCCGCACCGCACGCGGACCATCGCTCTGGCTCACGACAAACGAGATGTTTGCTTCCGATGAACCCTGTGAGATCATCATCACATTGACACCCGCAGCACCAAGAGAAGTGAATATCCTGCCCCCGGTACCGGGTGCTCCTGCCATCCCGGCACCGACAACGGCCACAGCACAGACATCATGGTTATGGGAGACTTCGCGCACTATGCCCTGCTTTACCAGAACGGCGAGCGCATCCACTGCTGCTGAAAGATGGGACTCGTCGACGATCAATGAGATGTTCGCTTCCGATGAACCCTGCGAGATCATCATCACGTTCACTTCGTGATCCGCTAAGATGGTGAAGATCGCCTTTGCCACACCCGGCCGGCCGATCATCTGGGCGCCGTTGATGTTGATGGCCGCAACTTTGTCGATATAGGTGAGCGCCTTGACCACGCGGTTGTCCCGCTGGCCGTTTCGTACGATCACGGTGCCGGGATGCGAGGGGTTGAACGTGTTCTTGACCCGCACGAGGATATTCTTGCGCATCGCCGGTTCGATCGAGCGTGGATGCATCACTTTCGCACCGAAGTAGGAGAGCTCCATCACCTCAAGGTACGAGAGGGAGCGCATCACCCGCGCATCGTTGATCACCCGGGGATCGCAGGTCATGATCCCGTCCACATCGGTCCAGATCCAGATCTCGTCTGCATCGATACCTGCGCCGAGGATCGACGCGGAATAATCCGAACCGCTCCTCCCGAGCGTGGTGAGAATCCCTTCACGGGTGCAGCCCATGAACCCCATGATCACCGGGATCTGTTTTCCCAGCATTGGCCCGATCTTTGTTTTTATCCGGTCATCGCTCTCGTGCAGTGCTGTGGATTCCCCGTGCTGGGGTGTGGTGAGGATCCCCGCTTCGCAACCGTCCATTGCCATTGAGGGGATGCCGCGCTCTCTGATTGCAGCAGCAAGGATGGGAGCGAGCAGCCGCTCGCCAAAGGATATAATATAGTCCTTTGAACGGGGAGTGAGTTCCCGCAGATTATAGATGGCAAAGAGAATATTCTGAAGCTTGATCAGCTGGTCTTCGATCGCTGCGCCCACTTCGGCGATATGTGCGGGTGCTGCACCTTCGAGCATGGTCATGTGCTGCGTGCTGAGTGCCTGGATCAGCGGAGCGATCGCGGTATCATCCTTTGCAACAGGAAGTTTTGTGGCAACTTCAATGAGCTGGTCAGTCACCCCGCGCCGGGCAGATACGACAACTGCGAGTTCGTCGCCGGCTTTATGGTGCTGCTCAAGGATGTCAACAACGCGCCTGATGCACTGGGCATCGGCAACGGATGTCCCGCCAAATTTCATTAAAAATCTCATTGTTCTCTCACGCTTTTGCTGTGCTATTTATGTAACTATACGACGCACAGAATAATAAGATGCTTGCAGATGACGTAGTAGACTGCCATGTGCTGGTGATCGGGAGCGGCGGAGCAGGCGTTCGGGCAGCCATAGAAGCTTCGCAATTCGGCGATACAGTGCTGGTGTCAAAGACCATCGTGGGGAAAGGCGGGTGCACTACGATGGCAGAAGGCGGGTACAATGCGGTCATGCGGGAAGCGGATTCCTGTGGGATCCATATAGAGGATACTCTAAAGGGTGGGGCATATCTCAATGATCCCGAACTCGTACGGATCCTTGCGCACGAGGCCCCGTTACGGATGGGAGATCTCGTGAAATGGGGCGCGGTATTTGATGTCACCGATACTGACGAGATTGCGCAGCGACCGTTTGGTGGCCAGCGGTTCCCGCGCACCTGCTATGCCGGCGACCGGACCGGCCACGAGATGATGACCACTCTTGTCGAGCGACTCGATGGGACGAAGGTTTCGCTGATGCAGGAATATACGGTCATCGACCTGCTTATGGACGGCGAGGCGGTCTGCGGGGCGATGGCACTGGACGAGAAGGGCAGGTTCATCCTGCTGACCGCAGACAGCACCATCCTTGCTACCGGGGGAGGGACAAAAGTGTATGACATCTCCACCAACTCTTCAAGCGGTACCGGAGACGGGTATGCAATAGGGTACCGGGCGGGCGCAGAACTGATCGATATGGAGATGGTCCAGTTCCACCCGACCGGCGCAGTCTTCCCGTACGATGCCCGCGGGAGGCTTGTAACTGAGGCAGTCCGCGGAGAAGGTGGCGTACTTATGAACAGCATTGGTGAACGGTTCATGCAGCAGTACGATCCCGATCGCATGGAACTCTCCACCCGGGATGTTGTTGCACGGGCGATTGCTACCGAGGTCATGAGCGGCCGGGGGACGAAAAATGGCGGAGTTTTTCTCGATGTTACCCACCTCCCGAAAGAACAGATCGAGACCCGCCTGCCCGTGATGCTCGAACAGTTCCTCAAATTCGGAGTTGACATACGGGTCCAGCCTATGGAAGTTGCCCCCACCGCGCACCACATTATGGGGGGCCTGCGGATCACACCGGAGTGCCGGACCACGCTGCCCGGGCTCTTTGCCTGCGGTGAGGTTTCCGGAGGTGTGCATGGGGCAAACCGGCTTGGTGGCAATGCGCTTTCTGAAACACAGGTATTTGGCCGTAGAGCCGGAGAGGCGGCAGGCAAGGCAGGGAAACGTGAGAAGACGATTAATCTGATGCAGCTTGAGCAGCAGCAGGACCGGCTTGAAGCGTTCCTTGAGGGTGATGAGAATCCGGCGCAGGTGCGGGTGCAGCTCCAGAAGGCGATGTGGAATGGCGCAGGGATATTCCGCACTGCTTCCGATTTGCAGAATACCCTAAAGACCATCGCTCATCTCTCTTCGGTAAAAATAAAGGCAGGTTCTGCCCGGAACCTTGCGGAGTGCTGCATACTCCGGAATATGTGCCTGACCGCATCCCTTATCTGCCGCAGCGCACTCCTCAGAGAGGAATCCCGTGGTGCCCATGTACGCAGGGATGTGCAACAACAGTTCGATGCCCAACACTCACCGTTTGGCCATACTTACATCTCGCAGTCCCACGAAGGTGTCGAGCAGAAGGAGGCGGGCGCATAAAGGAACTGACTGTACGGATCAAAAGATTCGACCCGGATAAGGATGCGGTTGCACACGTTGAGAGCTACACGGTCAAAGTCAATGACGGTGCCCGCGTCCTGAACGTGCTCCACGCAGTTCACGATACCCTCGATCCTTCCCTATCGTTCCGCTACTCCTGTGCCTCAGGCCAGTGCGGGAGCTGTGCGGTCCGAGTCAACGGGGAACCGGTGCTCGCCTGCATGGAGGAGGCAAAGGACGGTATCACGATCGAACCCATTCACCTTCCTGTGAAAAAGGATCTTGTAGTCGATCTCCTGCCCACTTTGGAGGCGATCGCATTCCTCCAGCCGGTCGAACATGCAAAGATAAAACTCCCGAACAAATCCGAGATCGATGCAATGAAGCCGTTAAAGGACTGCATCGAATGCCTTGCCTGCGTCTCAGTCTGCCCTGCTGTGGATGTGACAAAGTTCCTCGGCCCCACTGCAATGCGACAGCAGATGCGCCTTTTCCTTGACCCGCGTGACAGCGGGGACCGTATCTCGGATGCGATCAGGGACGGACTGTTCACCTGCACCACCTGCCAGGCCTGCTGGAAGGTATGCCCAAAAGAGATCGAGATCCCATCAAAGGCGATCGAAAAACTCCGGGCGCAGGCAAACCAGCGGGGTTTCACTCTGCCCAGACACCAGGAGGTTGCAGTTATTGTCAGGGACACCGGGAGATCAGTAACCAGGACAGGACCAACCATTGCAGAACTCCTTGACGCTGACGTGGTAGAGCCACTGGGCCCGGTGCGGGCAACAGTCGGGTTCTTTGTCGGCTGCATGTATAGTGTGCGCCTGCCCGGAACAGCACTGGATGCGATCGAAGTGCTGAAACGAAATGGCATCAAGGTCATCATCCCACGGGAACAGGTCTGCTGCGGTTCCCCACTCATACGGACGGGTCAGCTGGCATTTCTCGACACGCTGAAAAAGCGAAATATGGACGCGTTCCGGTTCCGGGGCATAGATACGGTCATGACCATGTGCGCCGGATGTGGTTCAACTCTTAAAAACGATTACAAAACGCCGTTCAAGGTCATGGACATCTCAGAAGTCCTCACAAAGTACGGGATTGAGCCACCTGCACGCCTGCCCATTAAAGCTACGTATCACGATCCCTGCCACCTCATGCGAGGACAGGGGATAACGAACCTTCCACGGAACCTTATCAAACAGGTTGTCGACATTGTTGAGATGCCGTCAATCTGCTGTGGTTCCGGAGGGGGAGTCCGTTCCGGGAACCCGGAGGAGGCGGCAGCGCTAGGCAGCCGCAGGGGCGACGAGATCAAAAAGACGGGCGCAGATGTCGTTATCACTTCCTGCCCGTTCTGCGAGTTCCACATCGCCGGGCATACCGATAAACCGGTCAAGAACATGTCAACGGTGCTGCTAGAGGGGTATAAGGAGAAGGACCGGTTAAAGGGCACTTCCCCGGCAAGGTGATCGTCTGTAAACATGCAGGATCTGTACTGGGGCCGGTGTTTCCCAAAAAAGAATTTTTATTTTTACGCAGACGGTGATTTCAGGATATACTCAAACGCTTCAAGCGCCGCCTTTGCCCCGTCTCCTGACGCAATGATTATCTGTTTGCTCTTCACCGAAGTCACATCTCCTGCTGCATAAATGCCGGGGATGCTGGTGTGGCCATTGATGTCTACGATGATCTCCTTCTTCTCGTTGAGCTGCACCAGGTTCTCCACTATATCGGTGTTGGGCAGCCAGCCGATCTCAATAAAAACCCCGTCGAGACTGATCGTCTGCTCCTTACCCTGCTCATCCTTGATCGTGATGCCCGAGAGGAACTTCTCGCCTTGCAGGGCAGAGACATAAGAGCCCGTGTGCACTGTGGTGTTCTTTTTTTCTTTGAGCTTCTCCATGTACACAGGATCAGCCCGTATTGTGCTGCGCACAATCAGGCTGACGGACTGGGCGATATCGCTCATCTCCACTGCCGTCTGGAGTGCAGAATTGCCCCCACCTACCACGGCAACCCGCTTTCCCTTGTAGAGCGGGCCATCACAGGTGGAGCAGATCGAGAGCCCGCGCCCGAGATACTGCTCTTCGTTTGCCACGCCTAATTTTTTCGGGCGGTTGCCCTGCGTGAGGATAACGGCCTTTGCCTTTAACGTGTTTCCTGATACCGTGCTGATAGTAAAAAGGCCATCATCCTTTGCGATTGCAGTTACTTTATCGAGTTCGAGCCGGATATTGAGCGTCCTGACCTGCTCTTCAAACTTTTTCATTAAGTCTTCGCCGGCAATCATCCGGTAGCCCATGTAGTTCTCGATCGCCCACGATTCCAGCGCCTGCCCGCCGATATTTTCGCTGATGATGATCGTGTTTAACATCTTTCTGGCACAGTAAACCCCCGCAGTAAGCCCGGCGGGGCCTGCGCCGACAATCACCACATCATAACTCTCACCGGTCCGGGGTACTCCGAAGAGCTCATTGAGGCGCTCTGAATCAAAGCCGACAATCACCTCATCATCGACCATGATCACCGGCACACCGCGCTGACCGGAGAGATCGATCATCTTCTGTGCAGCCACGGTATCCGTACCGACATCGAGGCTCTCGTACTGGACACCGTGCTTTTCTAAAAAAACCTTGGCCATCCGGCAGTAGGGGCAGTTTTGCGTGGAGTAGATGGTGACTTTGGTCATCGTTTTTTAGAGACGTGCTGGCTTCATATAAATTTATGGACACGGGTAAGCCCGACTTTTACATACCGATAGCAATATTCTTTTTCAATGAGCCCCATAAACCTCTGATAGAATACTATGAGCACCATGTGGAACAGAAAGGGACTGCGTGTACCGGCACTTTTTTGCCTGTTCCTTCTGCTGATGGCAGGATCTGCCTCGGCTGCATCGGGGCAGACGGACACCACAACAGATCCTTCGTTGTACCTTAGTTTCAATGAAGGCAGCGGCACATTTGTCCACGATGGTTCAGGGCATGGAAATGGCGGGACGCTGCACAACGCATCGCGGATAAACAATGGCGGGTGCGGTGGTGCAATCCTGTTTAACGGGGTTAGCAGCTACGTGGTCATTCCTTATACCTCCCGCAACCACCCGGACAAGGCAATCACAGTTTCCACATGGTTTTACATAGACTCTTTTCGCCCGCAGACATTGATCTCATCCTATAACGAAGGAGGTTACCGGCTTGGCATTGGTGACGGGGGGGACCTGTGGTGGACAATAAATCTCGAAGGCTATGGGGCTCTGGAGATCCCTGTGCAGCACGAGGGCATCTCTTTGAACCAGTGGCATCAGGTCACAGGAACCTATGACGGGAAGAACTCGAAGATCTATCTCGATGGTGTGCTGAGAAACCAGCAGAACGCAACAGGGTTGATCCATTACCAGTATCCCAATTACGTGATACTCGGTGCAAATGCAGGAACCGGGGAAGGGCCGGATGCGGAATGTTCGGATTCCTTAAAGGGAGGGCTCGATGAGGTGAGGATTTACCCGCTGGCTCTTACCTATGGACAAGTGATGGACGACCGGTTCCGCTGCCCTCAGGAGCTGGCAGCACCCCCGATCACCGGAAAAACTGAAGAACCGGCTGCGATCTGCTATCCGGCATCGGGTGCTCTGCAGCTGGGGGAGGGCGAATCTGCCACAAGGATACTGTCTTTTCCGGATAAAACCGGGAACGGTATCTGGACCGTTGCGCTACCAGCGGGTTCAAAACTGGTCGTGAGCGCACGGGATCTCTTTGCAAAAGCGAACCCGGATGCATGGTATATCGAGATTGGCGATGAACACGGCAGGATTGCCCGGACCATCGCATTCCCCAACACCAACAACGCACCGTCAGAAGGAGTGGTTCCCTCCGGGAATGCCACAGTCACCATCCGCTACTTTGACGGGAAAGAGCGGTTCCCTGCAAGGGTTGCCGTCCGGTTTGAGAGCATCACACCGCAGGCCCGGCCCCAGTCGTTTATTCCGCAGAACGTGTTTGCCAACCCGATCATCATCATCTACTCTGCATCATGGGCCACCCTGATCGCTATGATCGTTGTTGTTGTGTGGCTCCACCGTCGCAAAAAAGAGGGGAGAGAAGAGAAAGAGGATGAAAACGGAAAAGAGGAGGAAAAAATTATAGAGTGATTTCCCGGAACTGTTTTTTAAAAACACCGCAGATCGGACACTTGTCGGGGACTTTGCCGATCTCGATGTTCCCGCAGACCGGGCAGAGGAAGATCTTTTCCCGTCCAAGGTCATGTCCCGCCTTTACCGCATCGAGTGCCTTCTTGTACAGGTTTGCATGCACCTGCTCGGCTTTCATCGCATGGGTAAACGCAAGCAATGCGTCACTTCTCCCTTCCGATTCTGCCTGCTTGACAAAATCCGGGTACATGTGGGTGAACTCATGCGTCTCTCCGGCAATGCTCACCTCAAGGTTCTTTGCCGTAGACTCGATAGCAGCGAGCACTTTTAAGAGCTTTTTTGCATGAATTGCTTCTGCTTCGGAAGCGGCTTTGTACAGGGTTGCAATGTTTTTGAAACCCTCGTCTGCGGCCTTTTCAGAAAAAGCCTGGTATTTCCGGTTTGCCTGCGACTCACCGGCAAATGCCTCTTTTGCATTCTCAATGGTTGCCATGAGCATAGGGTACAGCGGGAATCTGACATAAAGATTCTTCATGGGGCAGAACAAAGACAGATTTTTCAGCTTACAAATAAGAAAGGTTTTTCCTTTTAAAAAAAAAGAACCCCTGACACATCACAGGATCACCGCTCTCTGCCGTTTCCTGCATTACGGGTTTTTACAATGAAGAAGATGAAAGACGTCCCGATGCTGGACAGGCCACGCGAGAAGATTGCCAAAAAAGGAGTGACATCACTTACCGATCAGGAACTGATCGAATCGATCCTTGGCAGGGGCACACGGAACAAGGATGTCCGTGAAATTGCAAAGGAGATCTGCGGGCTTAAAAAGGATCGTCAGGGTACGATCCGGTACGATGATCTCATCTCTATAATGGGGATTGGCCCGTCAAAGGCTGCCCAGATCATGGCATGCTTTGAGCTGGGAAGGCGCTACAGTGCACCCGCGGATGGCGGTTTCAAAGTGACAAAACCGCAGGATGTCCTTCCGCTCCCCATTATAGCCGAAATACGGCACAAACGGCAGGAGCATTTTATCTGTATCACCCTCAATGGCGCAGGAGAGGTGCTTGACAGCAGGATCATCACCGTAGGGCTGCTCAACCACAGCCTTGTCCATCCCAGAGAAGTCTTTGCCGATGCGATCACCGACCGGGCTGCATCGGTCATCTGCGTTCATAACCATCCATCAGGTTCGCTCGAACCCAGCCCGCAGGATATTGCGATCACCACGCAGCTCAGGGAAGCAGGACTGCTGCTTGGGATCCAGCTGATCGATCATATCATTGTGACAAAGAGCGGCTACCTGAGCATGAAGGAACGGGGACTGCTCTAACGGGTCGAGGGGAAATCTGACAGGGTAAAATCCGCAACAACTGAATCAGGTAGGAAGAAAAATGGTTTGTTGCAGAAATTACGCAGTGAGCGATTTTCCAAGCGCATACCCCTTCTGGTAGGCGGCCTCTGACAGTGCCGGGTGTGCCGTAATGTTGCGGATCGTATCCATATCGCTGATCAGCAGCTCATCGGTGTACTGGCAATCGATGATATCTAAAAATGCCTTGACGGTTAGTTTTGCTCCGACAAAAACTTCGGGGATCTTCATACCGGATATGCAGATGAACAGTCCCTTTCGTTCCGCTCTCCGCTCCTTTGAGATGAACGGCTTTTTCCGTATGTACCTGGCCATGAAAAAGACCTGGAACCGGTCCATCATCGATTTGAGTTTACCGGGAATTCCCATAGTCATGACTGGTGTAGCGATGATGAGGCCATCCATCTCTTTGAATTTCGGATAGAGCTGCTGCATGTCGTCGTCCATGATGCAGGTGTCGTGGTCTTTGCAGAACAGCATCTCCATACAGGACTGGAAATCAAGGCTGGCAACTTCAATTTTTTCAACCGTGCAGCCGGCATCCTCTGCTCCCTTGAGCGCCCTATCGAGCAGTTTTGCCGTGTTGCCATCCGACAGGGGACTCCCGAGCAGGCCGATCACCTTTTTTCCCATATAACAGTAGATGTGAAAAACGAGGATATAGCTTTCGCATAAGTACCTGCACCTGCAATACTTCGGGGAGAGGGACGAAGACCCGGTCGTACTAACACAACCCATATATATCTTTAACATGCATGAGAGTTTTGGTGAGTAGTATGACCGAACAGAAGACGTACAACGCAGGACAGAAAGTCGGCGCGGGCAAATATGTGTGCATTGATTGCGGAAAGGAACTCACGCTGGACAAGAGCGAACAGGATCTCAGGAAATGTCCCTCCTGCTCCTGCGAAGAATACCAGTGCTTCCCGATGACGCATATCCGCCCGGATATAAAGACACCGGCAGATGCAAAGAACCCGCCAAAACGTGGCAAAAGCAACATATAATTTCACATTTTTATTTCCGGGCACAAGTACAGCAGTGTGACTTCCGGGGGTTCCTGCAACACATGTGAGTGGGATTCCTGCTCCCGGTTTATCTGGCGTAAATGGAGGATCTCTGGATGGTAAACGTCTCAAAAGAGGGGCAGATCTTCCGGTGTGAGATCTGCGGCAATGTAGTTGTGGTAAAAGAGAGCGGCGGCGGCGAACTGGTCTGCTGCGGCGAACCCATGCAACTGGAGAGTGCGTAATAATGGTTGTAAAAAAAGCAGTAGCGAAAAAGGCACAGGTAAAAAAACCGGTAGCAAAGAAAGGATCGGAAAAGGAACTCAAAACCCTTGAGAAGAAGATCGGCAAAGTGCCGAAGTTTTTCAAGGAGCTCACCACCAAAGAGCCCGAGATGTTCAAACTCGTTATGAGGTTCGAGCAGCACATCTGGGACGATGGCAAGCTTTCGAGAAAGACAAAAAAACTGATCGCTATCGCGATTGCAGCCGCACTGCGGGACCAGCACGCAGTCCGTGCCCAGCTGGCCGGTGCCAAGAACCTCGGGGTCACCAGGGAAGAAGTTGAAGAGGCGCTCCGCGTCACCTTCCTGCTCTCCGGTATGCCCGCGTATGTCTACGGCAAAGCCCAGCTCGATGAGGTCATGCCGTAACCGATTTCTGCGGTGAGATATCGTGGAAGACGATACCTGTGTCACGTTCCCCGTTCCTGGGGGGGTGTTCCTTTCAGAAACAATCAAATACTTTTTTATAACGCATGACAAAGATCACGGTTATGCCGATCAAGGTCCTCGCCTTTGCAGGAAGTCCCCGCAGGCATGGCAACTCCGAGACGCTGCTGGACTGGGTGCTGGGCGGGATGGCTGACCCGGATGTGGTAATTGAGAAGATTGCCCTGACAAATGCTAACATCAATCCCTGCAAGGGGTGCAATGCGTGCGAGAAACTCAATAAATGCGTGCAGCGCGATGGTATGGACACCTGCCATGATAAGATCATCGCTGCTGACATCATCTTACTCTCCTCGCCCATCTACTGCATGGGTATCGCCTCGCAGCCAAAGGCCTTAATCGACCGGGCGCAGGTCTTCCGCTCACGGAAATATGTGCTCAGGCTTCCCATTGTTCCCTTAGAGCGCAAGGGTAAGAGGCTGGGGGTGTTCCTCGCTTCTGCCGGGCAGAACCGGGACCATGTTTTTGACGCTGCCATCCCGTCAGTGAAATGCTTCTACCATGTTATTGATATTAAGGACGCTGACATCAGTTACCTGATGATCAACAATGTGGACGAGAAAGGGGCGATCGACCTGCACCCCACCGCACACACGGATGCGGAGAAACTCGGAAAAACCTTGCTTGCTGAGATCAAAAAGCGGCTCGCTGCGTGAGTTCCATGACCGTTACCGTCCTTGGCATATCCGGAAGCCCGCACCGGCACGGGAATACAGAAACCCTGCTCGACAGTTTTTTAGAGGGGACCCGTGCAGCCGGTGCAACGGTAGAGAGAGTGGTGCTCAAGGATCTGGATTATGCACCCTGCCGGGGATGCAATGCCTGCCATAAAACCGGCGAGTGCGTTGTGAAGGATGATGCGATTCACCTCTTTGAAAAGATACTGGCATCCGATTGTATCGCTGTTGCCTCTCCCATCTATACAATGGGGATAACGGCAGAACTCAAAGGGTTAATCGACCGGGGACAGTATCTCTGGGCCCGGAAATTTATCTTAAAAATACTCTATTTCCCTGATGAACATATCAAACGGCACAAAGGGCTCTTCATCTCCACTGCCGGCCAGAACTGGGACCATGTATTTGACGGGGCGTTTCCTGCGATTACTGCGATTTTCAACGGCACCGGGTTCGAATACTACGACAATATCATTGCCAATAACATGGATGAATTCAAGGGGATCAAAAATCACCCGACTGCGCTTAAGGATGCGTTTTTAAAAGGGCAGAAGGTTGTTAAGGTTATTGAAAAGTTAAAGACGGGATGAACGGGCGTTTCATCCGCACTTTTAAAAAATGTGCCTGACCGCCCCTTCACCCAATATCCAATAGTTGACGTCCGCTTGTTACCGTAAACGACCACCTGACACCTGTGCAAATCAGATCCTAAAGGGGCAAATGATCAGATTCGTATAGTCAACAACAGCATTATGGTATAATAGCGGAGAAAAGTGTGAGTGCATTCCGAAACGTAAATGGTCAGGACGCTGTGAAGGCATTTGTGAAAGCGGGAGGCAGTGTTCGGCCGGGCAAAGGGAATCATGTGAATATCAAAATGCCAATGGTCAGATCATTACTATCCCGGTTCCCAAAGACCTTAAGATCGGACTTCTTTAAGCAGCTGTTAAGAAGGCAGGATTAACTGAAGAGGAATTTAGCAATTTGTTGAGAGAAATTATGGATTATGATCTCGGGTAAAGGGGTCGAGAAAACCCTTACCTTTAGTCACGGGATGAATCGAACCCCTTTGTCATCACTTTCACACCCTGTGGCTAGCAGCTTAAATACCGGTGATGAGTTCATAGTAATTGTCGAGTTGATGG
>JAUSBW010000273.1 GCA_030651815.1 Methanoregula sp. | reverse complement strand
GGAGTGGATGGACGTCGTCAATAGAAAGGTTCATGGGACAACCCATGAGATTCCATTTGACCGGTTCCCTCAGGAAAACCTCCGCCCATTCTCATCATACCCGTCGTATATCTTCCAGAAAACATACCAGCGTAAAGTCTCCAATGACTGTTACATCTCGTTGTACGGGAATCTCTATTCCGTTCCATGGCGATATGCCCGGAGATATGTGGATTTGGTTGTTCGAAATAACACGGTGTTTGTCTTTGCTGATGAGATCGAGATATGTTTCCATTCGTTGGTCGAAGGCAAAGACCAGCGTTCCAAGAAGAACGAACACTTCGCAGGCCTTCTCAAAAAGATCCTTGATGAACCCTGCCAGAACCCGAAGAAGAAACGAGTGGAGAAGCCAGGTACTGATGCATGTTCGGTTGTAGAACAGAATCTTGCTGATTATGATGCTCTGATTGCGGAGGAGAACTCATGACAACACTCCTTCTTGAACGGGTGCATCAGCACCTGACAACGATGAAACTGATGACGGTAGATGCACTCCTCGAACCAACACTTGAGCGTGCGATGAAGGAGAGCCTGAGCCCACTCGAAACGATAGGGGATCTGGTTGAGCAGGAATGGAAAGGGAGAGTATCGACGACGATCAGAACAAGGATTAAAAATGCCGGGTTTCCTGTCCTGAAACGTATTGATGAGTTTGATTTCACGTTTCAACCTTCAGTTGACCGAACCGTGATCAGGGATCTTGCAACCTTAAGGTTTGTGGATAACGCAGAGAATGTGGTGTTTCTCGGACCTCCGGGTGTGGGAAAGACGCATCTGGCTATAGGTCTTGGGGTCACCGCTATTGAGCAGGGAATCCCGGTTCTCTTCGTCAATGCCTCTGTTCTGATCGAACAGCTGAAGGATGCGAATTGTACCGATCAGTTGGACAAGTATCTGAAGAAACTGACCCGGCCAGGAATTCTGATCATCGACGAGATAGGGTATCTGCCGTTCGATGCACAAGCGGCATATTGTTTCTTCCAGTTGATATCGCGGCGATACGAGGGGGGATCAACCATCTTCACTTCGAATAAGTCGTTCGCTGATTGGGGAGAGATCTTCCAGGATCATGTCATTGCCGCAGCACTTCTTGACCGTATTTTACACCATTGCTCCACTGTGAACATTCGAGGTGAAAGTTATCGTATGAAAGACCGAAAGAACCATAAATTATGGACGGATCGAAAGGAATCAACAGAAAAGAGGTTTCCAAATGTTTGACAGAAAGTTGACGATAGATTTAAGTGGGGTGGGGAATGATATTCCGACGCGATTGGGGAAAATTAGACCGACGTTGACACGGAGGCATCGATGGACGTTTTACTGTCAATTAAACCGAAATATGTGAAGTCCATTATTGAGGGCGAGAAGCGGTACGAGTTCCGGAAGACGATCTTCAAAAACCGCGAGATCAACCGGATCTACATCTACTCATCATCACCCGTGAAAAAAATCGTGGGGACGTTTGAGATTGGGGGCATTCTGGAAGATCATCCGGTTGATCTCTGGGAGAATGTCAAGGAGTATGCCGGTATCGATTACCGGGATTTCTTTGCATACTTTGAGGGAAAGTCCCGGGCATTTGCTATCAAGATCCAGAACCTGCAGGAATTCAACGAACCAATTGATCCGTATGAAACGATGCCGGGGTTTGTGCCGCCACAGTCGTATTGTTATATGGATGGGAAAAAATGTTCAGCAGCCCCCCGATGATGCGTCAACCGCAACCAAAACAATGCTTCACCATAGGCTACGGGAATTACCCTATCGACCTGTTTATCACTTATCTACAGAATGTCAGCATCGATATAATCATCGATGTCCGGAGTTCCCCATACAGCCGGTTCAATCTGCATTTTAACCGGGAAAATCTTGAAAATTCCTTACACTGGAGGGACATTGGGTACCGGTATATGGGCGACAGGATCGGCGGCAGGTATTTGGATCCCGGCCTGCTCTTCCCGGACGGCACAGTCAACTACCGGAAAGTTCAGGATACGGAAAAATTCCAGGAAGGCATCACTGATTTGCTATCGATAATTTCCAGCGGGAAGACGGTCGCGTTGATGTGTGCCGAGAAGGAGCCGGAGCGATGCCACCGGTTTGCTTTGATCTCGCCGGTTCTCCAAGCCAAGGGAATTTCTGTTATTCATATCCGGCCGGAGGGGAAGGAGCAACCGAATGAAGATCTGGAGCGGGAGCTGGTCGATTCTTTTTTCGATATGTCGCAGGTGAGTGTTACTGGAGAGCCGGTGGATTTTGTCGGGTTGATGTATGAGAGGGTGAACCGGAGGATTGGGGGGAAGAGGAAATAAGTCACGGATTGATTGAAAGAATCTATCGAACAGATTTAAGGTGATGTATCTCTGATTATTCTTCAGATTTCCACTTTTTGATCAATTTTTCGCATTCCGAACGAGGAAGCCATCGTTTGTTATTCAGCATCGATCTGAGTGCAACAGCGGCATCTTGCGGCGTTAGAATCTCATCCTGAATCATCTCTTCCAAAAGCCAGAGCGTGCCATGGTATTCAATTCGGGAGCTATCAGCTAATTCCCTTAACGGACCGTCATTGGAAAGAATTATCGTATTGTGTTTCCGACTCAGAAAATAAACCGAGACATCTTCGACGGAGAGTTCGATGTGTTCCTGTTTCAGGGTAAATATATCAAGGACTTCGGAATCATCGAGAGTCAGGATCTCGAGTCCTAATTGCGTCAGATTTTTGTCAGAATAGGAATCAGAGATTTCATTTGCAACTATATCGGAGGTATGAAAATCAAATGGCAGAAGAAACAGTATATCGAAAATATCCCCGGCGACGAAATCGAAGAGGATATTTGCATCGATGCAACAGGTTCTTCTGCTCGTGTTCATTTTCTCCTCACTGACACGGTACTGCTAATATGGGGGAATCGTCTCCTCTCAGTTCATCGAACCGTGACTGCGATATTTTGTGTTCGGTCAGAGCCCGAAGCAGGAGGAGTTCAAGATGGGTCGGGATCTCCGGTTCGATCTGTGTGCCGGGCTCCTTCAGATGCCACTTGTGGGTTCGCATCTCAACCCAGTGCCGGTTTGCCGCAGCTTCCGAAATGATGTTCAGGTTCTTTGCCCGATAGATCAACGCACCCATGCTCATGCCATATTTGTGTTTTAAAACGTAGAGCTCCCGGAAGTCCAGCATCTTTCGTTTTGGGCCGAGTTCCATGATTGCCGTCTGTCGGGGTATCAGGAAAGCCCCGGCGAACCGGAATGCAGCTTCTTCCTCATCGATTCCATCATCGAGTTTTAAGACCATATGTCCCAGCTCATGAGCAAGGCTTAAGCGCTGCCGGTCCCCGGAGAAAGTTTTGTTAACGATAATGAGCGGATGTTCATCGTTGTACTTCATCGTAAGAGCATCGAATTTTACCGGCGCTGCAATAACACCGACCTTGATCCCATGCTGTTCCAGCACGTCCATCAGGTTTTCTATGGGGTTAAGGCCGAGATTCCATTCCTCGCGGACATGTACCGCTACCTCTTCGATCTGGTCCAGCGATGACACCCGGCAGGAATCGGGATTCGGTAGCGCGAGCGGTTTATCCGAGCCGGTGATCTGTTCAACGACGAGGTACCGCTCCAGCCAGTCCGCAGTCTTTCCAAGGATTTTCGTTTCATCCTTTTGTGACAGTGCTTTTCTGCACCGGTATGCTGGTTTTGAAAGATGCATCGCCGAAGTCCGGAAGAAGTACTCGATCTTTACTTCGAGCGCTTTGGAAAGAGCGATAAGAGCTCCTGAGTTCGGCGTGATGGTCCCGTTCTCATATTTCGAGACCGCCATCTTGGTAACTCCCAGTTTTTTGCCGAGCATATCCTGTGATAGCCCGGCATTGATCCTGGCCGATTTAATGCGTTCACCTATTGCCATCCCATTCACAACCTTGAGCCCTCATTTACTTTAGTTTACCAATTGGTAAATTCTTACCAATAAAGTAAACTATGTAATTACATATAAAATCATATGATGGGATAATTCAAAACATAACCCATCGCTTTACGACATTTATTTGTTAATTCATTAATTGAATAATCCACTTAATAGATAAATGTCAAAATCCAAAATAATTGTAGAAATCTTTATATTGTTTTGACAGGATCTCTTAGGACTAAGCAGCTCATGACCGAACTGCCAACAGAGGAAGCAGATATGACTTCAAACGATGTAAACCGCGGAATCGCGTCTGAGAAGAGAAAAGCAGGAGAACACGGGGCCAGACATATTGGTGGACCCGGCATGCCCGACTATCAGCGAGGGGGAGTTTTAGGTGAAGTGAAGGTCCGGCAAACTCCCGTGACCAAACCTGAATTGCAGCGATTAATCACCCAGAAAGGAATTGGTGAAGTTGACAGCAAAGCGGGATTCACTCAACCGGCCATAGAGTATCGTGACCGCTATCAGCCGGATGTGAAACTGATCAGCAGGGGAAAGAAAATTTAATTTTTCGAAGGAATTCGGAAGATCGCTTTCAGGAGGGGTATGTCAAGGATATATCGCGGTGGGCTTCTGGGCATTCTGTTTGGTGTAATCTGTGATATTGTGCTTTCAATAGCAGATTTGTTCCTGAGAGAACTCTGGGCTTTAGCAAGAATTCCCTTCGAGATTATCGGCGCGATATTTCAGATGTATGCTTCCATTGACGCGATGCGGACAAATCTGGATATCCTGAGTTCGGTCCTGAGTATTTATCATAATTTTTCGAGCGGGCTGTCATTCCCCGAAAACATACTCCAGTCAATAAGTCCGTTAGGCACTTTGGTTTGGATTGGGTTCTGGGGAATTGTGTTCTGGTATATCGGTATACCGGCACTTGGTGTGCTGTTCTCCATACTGACGGATCCTCGATAATTTTTTTTCATCCGAACCATTGGTCAAATCTCGTGATTGAAGGATCAATTATCTGAATTTCCCGATCAAAGAAAAATTTTCCATCTCTTAATTCGCGATTAAAATTTTCAGGATCGAGTTGAGCATTATCCAAATCAATCCTGCGTTTTGGGAAAAAACTGACCTGGCATGTTCGATGATATTTTGATTGATAGTATGTGCCGATCCACGGTCCACTATCTGATTCTCTCCTGTCCAATAGACATTCTAAAACGGGCCTGAAAAGGAAGCCAATTTTTTTCTTTGCCATTTCCTCGGAAGGATTATGAAGGCCTACATATGTGGCACCAAGAAGAATATCAATAAACTGAATAAAATGCGATTCAACAGCTCGACTTGCTCGGTGATCTGAATCAATAAATTTGATTCTCGAAGGGATTATTGTCGTCTTTTCGTTTGTAAGATCGATTTGATGGATTACCTGCCATGGAAAATATCTATGATGTTCCTGACTCCCACGATCATGAAAGATATCATGGATTACAATCTCTCTCCCTTTAAAAAAATAATTTAATCCTCCTAATATCGCGCTCCGATAAAATCGATTATAAATTGTGAGATCCCTACCAGAATCTTCTCCAAACAATTCCAGATTCATGGAAGTCAAATTCAGACCGAGGATGTTAAAATAAAATGGGGGATCATTTTTTAGATATCTCTCATCTTTTACAAATGAAATCCAGTTTTTTGCGATTCTGAACCTTGAATCCGAATGATGAAGTTCTTTGTAATGTATTTCAGTATCATTCCTGTCGTGATATCCGCATTGGCTCTCACAAACGCAAGGATCCGGATGCCAATTGTGTCCATTGACGCACCTCAAATTATTGAGCTGCTGGAGTAACTGATCCTTTTTCTCTTTTTGAACGAAAAGAATGCCAAGGTACATCCATTTTGATCCATCCCGTGTGTCCGTAACTTTTAAAATTTCATCAGAGAATATTTCCAGATTGATGGGTAAAATTATCTGTGATTGTAAATTTGGCATCGGATCACACTGATTTTCGCATTATTCTGTTCTTAATAGTTCCCTCTGAACGCCTTCCCCAATCCCCCTCCGCTCGCCCCCGCTCACATCGCCGCCCCGCCGCCACCACGCCCGGTACCGGCCGCACGCAGGAGAGGAGAGGAAGGGGGCGAACGAGATTCGTGCTCTTACATCAGGCAGGGCTATTAGACGTTTTGGGGAATTTATGAGGGTCATCCCCAACCATCTTTTTTCGCAAACTTTTTCAGAATGTCGACAGATTGCCCAGATTGAACTTCCTCATATGAAATAGTATATACAAAAACTTCAGGAATTTCATTTTTGAAAAATCCCTTATCTTCCAATATGGACCCAACTATTTTTGACAATTTTTTGGTCAGATTATACCCCTCATCGTCTTTTGAAATGAAAAAGACGTTCATAGTATTATCTATCAAATAGCATTGAATGATGTCCGCCAAAATGAGATTATAATCATTGATTTGATCATCAAGAATCTCAAAAATGATCCGTTTTCCTGTTTTGGTGATGAGATTGATTTCAGGTTTATAGTGGAAAACAAGTTCCTGATTTGGATGAGGTATCGGTATCTTTTTTTCGACATTGATTCGTTTATATTTCTTCGAATCCTTTGCAATTTTTTCAATTTGAAGTTTTAATTCTGTATGAAAAAATTTTTCCGCCATTCGATTCTCATCTCTTTTTTGGGGCTTTTTTCTTCGGCTTTGCTAAAAAACTGACCTTCCCCTTTGCGCTCTTGAAAGTCACTCTTGATCTTCGAGCCATACAAACACCACGAATTTATGAATGACCTTTTTCATTATTCTTTATTTAACTATTCTATTTGTGGTTCTTGTTTTCTGTATTGATACTTCAAATAGAAGAAATAAGAAATTTGAACAGTTGCTTCTCCCAAGTCTCACCCCTCCACTAAACACCTTCCCCAGCACCGCCTGCGTCAACCGCTCACACCGCCAGCCCGCCGCCACCACGCCCGGTACCGGCCGCACGCCGGATAGGAGCGGGACGGGGCGAACGACCGGGCTGCCCGGAGATAATCAGAAAAGATTTAGGAAAATATCATTCGGGAGTTCCTTTATTAAATTCCAAAATATTTTTGGCTTGATTAAGCACACCGAGCAATCGTTGATTAGCTGCATCATCAATCATGGCATTATCAATAATATCTATGAATTCATCTTTTTCAGAGCGGATTGTCATCGAAACAATTATTGAAACCCTCAAGTAATCCAAAATTAATTTTAATAGATTTTTGATGTTTCCATCATATTTTGCTTCATATTTTCGTTTTTCTTTATAGCTGAGATGCCCCCCATGAGAAAAGATACTTCGGATAGTGTACGCATCCTTAATCGCACACCTGATCTTAATTGGATCAAAATTAAGTTTACCTAACATTTTTGCAACTCGAATCCCCAACCGATATTGAAGTTCCTGAAGCTCTCCTGTTGGTTTAAAATATAATGCTTCTAAACCCATTATCGCATTCGCAATTCTTCTTTCATTGAGTCCATTTTGTAACAATGAATCAGTGTATCGGTTATATGCAATGGATATATGATCCACTTTTCCTACATCAAATCTGTAAAAAATCGGGGGTAAAATCGAAGATAATCGCATCCAAAAATTTTTCAGGTTTTTAATCTCGTTATCTTGTAAGATATAATTATCTATAGCGGAATGAGACTCTCCTGATGTCATTGTTCCCCCTAAAAACTGGGAAACTGATTCTGAATACATTCGATAGGTATTCCATTTTACGCTCCCTGGTTTGAATAATCGCAAAATTGTAATTGCTTTTGTAACTTCCTCTTGAATATTCGTCGGCATTTTTGTTTGCAAAGAAATTTCTAAAAATGCTGTTGGATCGGGAACATGAGGGAAAAATCGAAAGACTTGAACTGGAATGTCTATCTCAAAGTCTTCTTTTTTTGGTTTTCTTAATAATACACCAGGAGCAATTTCAATTTCATCCGAATGTAGAATTATTCCAGATACTTGAACAATAGCTCCAGATTTTACCGGTTTATTTTGTATATCCATTATAAAATTATCTATCAGCACATGAAGCCTGACTTCAGGAATAGTCTCATCCTCTAAATATTCTGAAACAATCTTATGAAGGAATCGACTCACAGGATTTGGTTCAATTTCTTTGAAACTTGTTTTTGTCTTTAAATCATCCATTAATTGACGATATTCATCTGTTTTTATGACAATTTCCCTGATTTGGAATAATCCTCTTATCCAAGACGGCTTTGTTATCTGTGTTCCTGATTTTCCAACATGACAGCCAGTATCATCATAACTAAATGATGTTACTCCCCAATGTTCAAACAATTCAGATTCCGGTTTAATCAATCCATTAACTTTTTCAGATTTTACAATTTCTTTTGTGACTATTGCCAAATGTAATAATAAATCGCGAATTTCCTCATCTTTCATTTTTACTCACCTTACTATCAGTACCCCTCTCCACCAGATCCCCTCTGAACGCCTTCCCCAACACAGCCTGCGTCAACCGCTCACATCGCCGGCCCGCCGCCACCACGCCCGGTACCGGCCGCACGCCGGATAGGAGTGGAATGGGGCGAACGACCGGGCTGCCCGGTAAGGAGAGGGCGCCCGGATAGAGTGATTGATCATCAGTGTTACTGTTTCTTAGAAATTTATGGGATTGTCGTTAAGTGAGAGTCTCAATTTCTGCACAGAACCGGTCCTGCCCGGGCTTCCTGATCTTATCTCTCGATGAATCCCTTGAAGAAACTATAGAATCATCGGATAACTCAAGCACGACAGGGCAATGATCCGACAAGGAAACCTTTGGATAATGCTCACACGTTTTAATCAGGGTTCTCAGACCTTGTGAAATGAGGAAGTAATCAATTCGCCAACCCAGATTTTTCTCTCTGAGTTCTGTATTTGCCCACCAAGTATAATGGCCCCCCTCTGCCATTTTAATCCGGAATGCATCCAGAAATCCAGAAGAGAATAGCATTTCAATGTCATCGCGATCATCCTGCAAAAAACCGTGCGTATATTTCTTTTTGTATGCATCTGCCACATCACGTTCTTCCCTTGCGGTATTGAAATCGCCGCAGAGAATTACCTCTTTACCTGAAGCGAGTGTCCTGCTGAGTGCTCCAGCACACTCTTTATAAAAAGCCCGTTTCATCATCTGGTACTTTTCACTGGAAGCTCCTGTCGGAAAGTAGCAATTGAATAGTACAAATGTGGGAAATTCCGCAACCAGAATCCGGCCTTCCTTGTTAAACGTGGGACTCCCGAAATCTTTTCTAACTTCAGAAGGTTTTTTTCGGGAAAGGATCGCAACCCCGCTATATGGAAAGTTGTCATCTCGTTTCGAGGAAGAACATTCGAGATGATATTCGGCTAATGGTTCGAGGAGTTTTGAAACACTTTCTTCATTTGTTTTTGTTTCCTGCAAGCAAATTATATCCGGTTTTTCATGTTCGATATAATTAAAAAACCCATTCTTTATGACCGGTTTAAGTCCATTTACATTCCATGTGAGTATTTTCATAAATCTCTCCTTGACGTGGTAACCGGTCTCCCTTTAATGCATCGGAATTTCTCTTTTTCTTGAATTTCGAAAAAATAGGGGTTTTTCAAATGACAATGGAATTTAATTTTGAGCTAATGAGTTTCTGCCGTTCCTGAATAAAGAGAAGGAAATTATCAAACGAGTAAGACTCAAGACGCGGAATAGTATGCCGGTCCTTGAAATTTTCATCCCTTGTGCTTATCCATTCTGCAAAATCGGTTGAACTTTTTATGATGTTTTCACTATCGTCTAACAACTCAAGATTGAGGATGGTGTTGTAATATTTTTGATACTCTGCTATTCTCAGTAGATCATATCCCCGGGCCTTGAGTTTCTTGGTTTGGAATTCTGTTTGCGGGAAAATGTGATCTTCATGAAATACACGATCTTTCCAGTCACGACCTGGATACAATAACGAGAGCACTAGGTAACTGTATTTGGTTTTGTACTGGAAAGTCATAATATTCTCAAGTTCCGTTTGGGAAAACGCAGGTTCGATATTCAGAATCTTGTAGAGGGATTCTGCCGGAAACTGCGAAAATAATTGTTTTGAAAGCATGTCATCTCTGAGATTCTTTAAAGTCGTATCAGAAGACCCGCCGAAAACATTCTTTATCAAAGCGAAGATCAGCCATTTTTGTATGATATTTTGATTTTCAACATCTTCAGCATTGGATGAGGCAAGGAGATTTTTCTTGTTCAGTTTCATCAGGTAAAAGGCAATGGGAAGGAGAGCCGCCGTTGCAACAATGTTCTTATTACTGAAACCGAACTTGCTCACGAGACGAATCGTTGTGTCAATATTGGTTTTGATGGTGTCCCAATTATTCTCGATAAGCTCCAGATTTCCTTTCGAAAACGTTTTGACTTTATATTGAATAGGGAGAGTTTCTGTCAGATAGAGACACCCTTTGAGAACGAAATCCTTTTCAAACTCATAGCCGACACCGATTTTGTTGATTTCATCGGTGAAATTTTGGATCTCTTCTCGCGCATTAAGGGTTTTCCACTTTGCTGTTGCTGTTGAAAGAAGAATGTCAGAATAATCCAGTTTTTTGCCGGCCGTGTTAGCCCGTATGAAAACTTCTACAACTTTGTCATAATCTTGGGATTTTTCTTCATAGAAGTTAATTAATTTCGAAATGAAAATTTTTGTATGAAGCCGGTCAATCAACAGTTCTGCATTTTCTTTTTGTTCTTCTGAAAAATGGAGGACTTCGGCCTTCAGATCTTTTTTTGCGTATACCGATTCCTCAAAATTGAGAATCCTTCCTACTTCATACCAATATTCTTTGTCGGGATTGTCCGTAGTTGCATTTTCCCTGAACTGAAACTGGTAGGTTAATTCTTCGGGGTTTTCTTCATTCCTTTTGGCCGTTTTGAGTAAATTGAGATACAATTTGGTTTTTCGCCAGCGATAATAGAAGTAACGGTATGATCCCTTCAGACCGATAAATAATGATGTCAGACGTTGCTGCCCATCAAGAACGAGATAGATATCCTTGTGGATTCCGGAAACATTTGCTTCTTTATTATGCGGGGAATCCTTGTCAAAATCCCGGATAAATTCGTAAGAATCCCAGTCTTTTATGTTATCTTCCTTAATTTTCCAGAAAAGGAACGAGCTGATGGGATAGTCCCCCATGATGGAATCAAATAACTTTTCGATTGCGTTAGTATCCCAGACAAACTCCCGCTGGATGGACGGAAGGAAAATTGTCCGGTTGATCTCATCGGTAATAATATCGCTGATGCGTCGTGATTCAAAACTCATCTTGCTCGCCGGGTTCCTTTGTTAAATTGTTCTATTGGTTCAAAAAACGGATCATAACGTTGTTGAATGATCCATTGATGTTATGTGAACGAGAGAAGGATTGACACTATCTATAGATTTATATTATGATTTGATTTTGAAATCGTCTTTAATCAGTCCTAGGATCTCCGGATACGGGCATTCTTCACCTTCCGGAATTCGAGACAACTTCTTGTTTGCGATTTTTTTCTGATGCTTCCTGAACAGGTCTATCACTATCTTTTCAAAGAGCCTTACCTTACGGACATTTGTAAGGTGGGCTTCACGCTCAATATCTGGCGGGAATTCCTGTAGGGAGTAGACGTGCATCCTGACGGTACTATGAACAAGATAATCTTCGACGGCCTGTTTGGTTTTTTCATTAAAGTTTTCACTTTTATCACCGGCTTCTGAAAAACCCAATACCTTCTCCGCCAGATATCGGTAAACTTGATTTTCAGTACTTCTTCCCCCATCATCCAGATGGCCGGCCAAGCGACGGAACGCGGGCCGGGCGGTGATATAGTGATGATCGCCGGTCTGGCCTATGTAGTAGTGGTAGTCATCTCCGTTAGTGATCTCAATAATGTAAAGAAGGTATTGTCTACGGAAGTGCTGCCCTTCGAGCGTGAGGATCATATCTGCCATAGTGTTACCTTACTCTAAGAATATTTCAGGTAATCGTTGAATGAATATTTCTTCTATGCAGCATTCGTAGAATGAAAATGGAAATTGTTATGAGAGAGGAAGTGTTCCAAAGACAAGACCACTGGCATTGAAATGCAGTTGACCCTTCAAAGAAAATCGTATATATTGTTTTGTTGACGAACCTAGAGAAATAGACTCTGGGATCATTGGACCTAATTCTCTAAACCGATTAAGACTGAAAACACATTCAACTTCCTTATCTTCTGTTGTTTCTGAAAATGTTTGTCCAGTTATCGTAGCGAAATTTTGTTTTGCAGCGAGTGCCAGTAGTTTTTCCTGAATTCCTAAAAAGAATAATTCATTGTTGGATATTTTTACAACAACTCCTCCGGCCGATCCATTGATAATACGTGATTTATTAGCAAAAAAAGACGCTTCGTGACCAAAAACGAGCATGGGAGCGAACACAAAAGGCTCCCCATTTGTACGTTTAAGTTGAATCCCGTTTAATTCGTTAGGATCTCGGACATTTTCAAGACACCCCAGACGAGTTGTTAATGCCGAGGCAAATTGAGATCGGGGGCTAATAAAAGCGATCCAATCTCGTAAAAATTTCATACGCGATAAAAGACGTAATCGTTCGGCTGTTTCTTTAATGGGTTCTGGGTCTGGATCTGTCAGCCAACATTTCAAAAGTCCATCTTGACGGGGATCAATTACAGTAATGGTACCATATCGCAAATCAGCAGGATGGGGATCTTTACCCTGTTCTTTTAAGATATTAAGATCATTTTTCTTGGCATCCATCCGGTTTTTTTGCATTTGAACATTAGGTGACTGCTCGCGATTATCTTCTACAGAACTCCCTTTTGCTTCGACCTGAATAATCTCTTTACCGGTGCTGGCAATTTGATAATCAAACGTCCTTAATCTTCCTTCGGTAATTGGCACCCAGTCCGCTTCAATCAGACCATGAAACCGGCTTACCACAGATAACCCGATTGATTCTCCGATGTATTGGGAAACTGGTCTTCTTGGGTGATCAACAGCTGGAGACGTGCATATCGAGTTTGAGTTAAAATCTATGAACCCCCTGATTTCACCTAACGCGTCGCCGATATATCTTCCAATTGTGCGGTAATCAGAATAGAATTTAGAACTCACTCTCGAACGATCAAATAGATAATATGTAAGGAATTCAGAGGTAGGTATTTCAAAGGGATTTGATACGACCTGTTGTATCATTTCTCTGGTTGGATATGCCAGCAGTTTTCTTTCTTCATCCGGATCGTAAAAACTAACACTCACTTGAATCGATTTCGGAAATCTTTCTGTAATTGCCATAATGAATCATTCTCCATCATAGTTTCCCTTGGAACGCCTTCCCCAACACCGCCTGCGTCAACCGCTCACATCGCCGGCTCGCCGCAGCAACTTCTTGATCGAACGCATCCGCACGCTCAAACAGTAAACCGACACGACGAACGATCTCATGTTGCTCGGCAAGGGGGGGGAGTGCTAACATTAGATTTCTTACTTTTTCACCATTCAAAGCGGGCTGTTCTCCCCCTCTGCCAACCGCTCGTGTTTTCTCGTACTGACTTAAAGCCCAAAGCCAAACAAATTCGTTGAAAATTTTATCAGTATCAAATACCAAACCGGCAACATTTTGGTTTGTTGTTGCCTCAATATCGAGTATCGCAGATTGTCCACGGGTTTTGCCTTCACCGATCATCGCTATCAGAACGGTACCCTTTGGATAGAGTTTTGCATTGCTATTTTGCAGACCTAAATCTGTGATTTTCTCTTTTGTTGTTAGAATCCGATTATTCGCAACTTCTCCTGAACTTATCCAAGAAATTGCCCCACCCCAATATGAAGATTCTTTTCTTGAGGGTGTGCCTCCAAGATGAACTTGAGTTATATCCTGAATTTGACACCAAATCCAAGAATCAGGAATATCTGTTGATTCATCTTGAGTGGTTTCAACATCTACATCTTGAATATTTTTTGACTTTTTTGCGATATGCTGATTTTTTTGTTCCTGCCGATTTTTTTTAATTTGTTGGAGGAGCTGACTTGCTGGGACTTCGTTCGAATTTTCCTCTCTCCATCCCTCCGTCAACCGCCCTTCACACGCAGCTGTCAGCACCGCCTGCCGGAACTTTTTCATGATCAACGGCACTCTTCTCAACCGATCACGGGCGGCGTTGACGTTCGTCAACAGGGCATCGACACGGGTGACGATATGCTGCTGTTCTGATAGCAGGGGAAGGGGAATTTCAAGGTTCCAAAAAATATCTGGCTCCACATGAGGAATGCCAATCCCTCGCGGATTAGAATTTATTATTTTGAAGTAACCTCTCAATAAAAAAAATAAATAATTCGAATTAATTTGGAGAGGTTTAAGAGTCATTAATGTTGAGCCTAATGAGCCTTCGAACGGAGCTTTGCCAACAAGTCCACAACGAGCTCCATCCCAAACAACAATGAGATCTCCTTTCTGGACAATTACTGCTGACTCTCTATCTGAATGTCTCTTTACATTTCCTCGTTCAAATGCATCAATATCGATATGAGGGATGGATCCACTCCAAGGATTTTCTTCTAGTTGTCTCGGTAATTTCCCTTTTTTGTTACTGACAACGTCCCTTAATTTTTTTGAGAGCCATCCATCCGGCAGCTCATAATCTAAAAAAATTTGGTCAATTTGACTATTCTCGTGGGCACTCATTTTTCCAACCAAGAATTATTTCGCCCCATCCCCATTCTCCAGCAACACCAGCACCTGCTTCAACTCATCCATCGCCAGCCGCAATTCCTCGATCGCCTCGACCGCCAGCTCCTCCGGCTCCGGCAGGGAATCCGCATCATCGAGCGAATCATCCTTGAGCCACTTCAGCGAATCGATCTTGTAGTTCCGCTCCTTCACTTCAGAGATATGGAACGAGTGCCAGCGATCTTCTTTCGAGTCCGCAGCATTCCGCTTCGAGCCGCCGTTCGGGTCAGCGCCATACAGCCGTTCGAACTCCGCGAAATACTCCGGTGTCAAGGGCCGGTCCTTCTTGGTGATGCCCGGCACGTTCGTCCGGTCATCGTACACCCAGAGGGTCTCGGTGGGGAAACCCTTGGTGAAGAAGAGCACGTTTGTTTTCGTACCCGGGGAATAGGGGGTGAAAGTGCCGTTCGGGAGCCTTAAGATCGTATGCAGGTTGCAGTCCTCGGTCAGCACCTTGAACACTTCGCCGGCCTGGTCGGCAAAGAGCACGTTGTCCGGTACCACGACCGCCGCCCGTCCACCGGGTTTAAGAATCGTGATGACGTGCTGCACGAAGTTGAGCTGCTTGTTGGACGTTGAGATCGTGAAGTCCTCGCGGTCCGGTGCCTGGTTCGCTCCTTTCGTGCCGAACGGCGGGTTCGTCAGCACCACATCGAAGCGCCGGCTGTCCGGGTTCTCGTAGATCGAGTCCCCGATTTTGATCTGAGGCTCCACATTGTGCAGGAACAGGTTCATCAGCGCAAGCCTTCGCGGGCGGGCAACCAGTTCCTGACCAAAGTACGTGCCCTTCTTTACGCGGAGGGCCACGTCCCGGTCAAGCGCCCCGCCCTTCGTCTGCTCCAGCAGCCACTCGTACGAGCAGACAAGGAACCCGCCGGTACCACACGCAGGATCGCTGATCGTCAGGTCGGCCCGCTTCCGGGGATCGGGCTTCATGCAGCGAACGATCGACTGGATCAGGATACGCGGCGTAAAGTACTGCCCGGCACCCTTCTTCCCTTCGCTTGCCGCCTTCTCCAGCAGGCCCTCGAACGCCTCGCCTTTCACATCGATGTTGAGCTCGGTCCACTCCGTCTCATCGATGAGTCCAATCAGTTTCTTTAAGTTCACCGGATTGGAAAACCGGGAGATTGCGCCGGCAAAAATATCGCCGAGAAGTCCGTGCTCCTTCCCGAGTTTCCGGAGCACATCCTGGTAATGTTCCGTCAGGTCAGTCCCGGACTTCTCAATGAGCGCCTTCCAGTCGCAGCCTTCGGGAAGTTTTACGCTCCGCTCATCAGCCATCTTGATGAAGAGGAGATAGGTGATCTGCTCGATATAATCCCCGTAATCGATCCCGTCATGCCGGAGCGTGTGGCAGAATCCCCATAACTTCTGAACAATATCACTCATGCTGCAATCGCCTCATTCCACTGCTGGATCAGCACCGGCAACTCCCCGTTGAAAACCCGGTTCGCTTTCCCCCATCCTCCTTCGTTGGCGAAGAGGGGGATGATATCGAAGTCGTCCTTACTGATTGAGAGGTTTGCAATTAAATGTTCACGGATTTTGTCGAGCCATTGCTGCTGATCCGGAGTCAGCGAGATTGAATAGGCCATCTTGTCAAAGACCCGGTGAATCCGCTGCTCTGCGGTACAGAGCGGCTCTTCCTCGCGGGCTGCATGCTTCACCATCGAGATGATATCCACGAGTGCCTTGTCGTACCGCATCTTGTGAGCCTGCTGGAGATTATCAACCGTAAAGCGGTACCGGGTTGCTGCCAGTTTCTTCTTTAACTCGGACAGGGCATCTGTTCCCCAGTCTTTCGGTCGCTCCAGCAGGATCCGGATTGCGTCGATATGCTCCGGGTTCTCTTTGACAAACTGCGAGAAGGCAACGAGATAATCGTCAGGTTTATACTCGTTTCCTGCCGAGTCCCGGAAGATGTACCGCGAGCTGACGGTATCCACATTCTCGTACGCAACAATAATCGAGCGCGGTGGCCGGGGATAGTGGACGAGCAGGTTCTGGAACGCCGGGTTCCGGAGCAGCGTCATGGTACCCGTGAAATCCTGCTGGAGTGCGTGCTGCAGGCTGGCGGCATAGCGCTTCATATCGCCGGACGGAACGAATGCGGCGAACAGGTCATGGCCTTCGCCACTCATCTCCTTATCGATCCGGTGCAGCCTCTTCACCAATATCTTGGCATTATAATTCCGGTCCCGGTTGTCCCAGATATCCTTGATCACCTGAGTGATCGGCCGGGTCTCTTTCTCCGGCGGTTCAGCAGTGATACTGGTCGCCTGCCGGAAGTAATTGAGCAGCGTACCATTGAAACAATCGAATACAACAAAGTGGGATTTGTCCGGGCACCGCTCCCCCTTCCGGGTTCCCCGGCCCAGCATCTGCTCAAAGAGAATACGGGATTTCACCGGCCGTAAAAAGACAATATATTCAAGATCCGGAATATCCACACCGGTCGAGAGCATATCCACCGTCACCACAACCGAAGGCTGCGGCCGGTTCCGGAACTCGCGGATATGCTGGAGAGGACGGTCAACTTTCCCGGTGATCTTCTGGACAAATGAATCACCTTTGCCGAACACATCGCGGGCAAGATCCACCAGCCGGTCCGCATGGGAGATATTAGAGAGGTCATTCACCGCAAAGATAAGGGTCTTTGGGAACCGCCCGAATTTCTGCTCATGCTCTTCCGCATACTTCCGGATTTCCATAAGGATCCTCCGGTTGGAATCCGGCGAGGTGATCTTCCGTTCAACATCCTCCGTATCGAACTGCCGTTCATCCTCCATGTTGTCAAAGGACTGAGTGCCTGTCGAAGCATCGATCACCCCGACCTGCTCGCCGGCCTGTAAGAAGATCCCGTTCATCCGCACACCGGAGTCCAGCGCAACAGCATCGTAATCAACCAGGAATCCCTCCCGGACGGCCCGGGCATATTCGTACCGGTACACGATCTCCCGGAAATAGGCCATCGTGTGAGCAGCCGGAGTCGCCGTCAGCCCGATCTTGATCGCATCGAAATGCTCCAGCGTCTTTCTCCAGACCGATTGTTCCGCAGCAGTATATCCCCGGTGACATTCGTCTGCAATGATCAGATCGAACGCATGGATTGGAATTTCCAGCTGCTCTGCATCCTCATCGATCGGCTCATCGTCACCGCCAAACACCGCATTGCGCCCGAAGAGGTTGATGGTCATTCGCTGGATCGTGCAGATATACACAAATGCATCGCCGGGCTTTGGCTCCAGCAGGTACGAGGAGGGAAGCACCTTGGGATCAAACTTCTCATCCTCCTCAAAATCCTCCCGGAAAAACCGCTGGCTGTACACCTCATACGCCCGGTCAAACTTCAACCCCGGCTGTGCTTCAAAAGAGGAAAACGCCTTGACCGCCTGTGCAGCAAGAGCCCGGCGATCGACAAGGAAGAGAATCCGTTTTGCCACCCCGGATTTCATGAGCCGGTAAATCTGGTTGACCATCGTATAGGTCTTGCCGGTCCCGGTCGCCATGGCGACCAGCATCTGGCGCTTACGGTCCCGGATTCCCTGTTCAACCGCTGCGTTTGCTTCAGCCTGGTAGGGGCGTATCATCGGGTGGGCATTGTCCCATCCCGCAAGATACTGGCAGGATGTATCGAATTTTTCCTTTAGCCGTTCGGAAAGTGCGAGCGGCGTATGGAATTTTGCAACAGCCCGGGAGCGGTTCAGAGGATTACGGAGATCGTGATACCAGATGATCTCGCCGTTGGTGGAGTAAACGAACGGGACCCGGAATCCGGAGAAATTGAACGGGCTACCTGATATCCCGGTGGCGTACCGTTCGGCCTGGGTCAGGACATTCTGCGGGCCGAGTGTGACTTTCTTAGCCTCGACAACGGCAATAATCTTCCCGTCAATGACGAGAGCATAATCAGCCGGGCCGTTGGCTGTAGGAAATTCTTCGAGAGCGCATTTGTTGAAAAGGGAGAGATCCATGCCGGTCTCATAGGGTACAACAGACCAGCCTGCTGCTTTCAGTAGGGGATCGATCCGCTTCTTCCGGGTTACCCGTTCACTCTCTCCTGTCATTGCATGATGAACCACGATGGATTATTATATTTCTTTATAAACGCTGGGAGGTTATTTGTTGCGGTATGATTACCCTCTTCCAGTCAGTTCATGAAATCAATTTTCCCATTCGGATATGCTTGAATTGCCTCGCCAACTTTCCCCTGCACCCCTCTTCTCTCACATCCCACCATCCCCAACACCAACCATAATAAATAACCACGAAATAGGTGATTGTGGCGAATTTACCACAAATGGTGAACTATGCAGGAGGACTGCCCGCCAAGACACATCCCCCTAGCAGGAGATCCCCAGTAGATCCGAAAGTAGATTCCTCCAGATATTTGTCGATAACCTGGATGAAAATGATTGGATGTATACAATGTCAAATTGCTGATGACAATTACCGGCAAACTCCGCCAGTAGTTATACCAAAAAACCGATGCACTTTGTGTTCGTGCTCAGGGAAAAGATGTCCTGAATGGGGGAGCTGACTGGCGGGATACCATTCCCCCTGCCATATTCCACCGGGTTCATCGTGCTCCTGAAATATATTCAGGTATAAGATTTCATTTCATTTTACCATTGTCAAGTATTTACCCCCCGATGAGAAGCAATATATTTTTCCTGTGACAAAAGGTAATCCATTGGTGATGATATGGGTCTGGCACGTCTCATCAAATTTGTTGGTTTGGTTGCACTGGTTGCAGGAATAATCGGGTTTCTGCTCCCGGGGGAGTTCATGTACTCCCCGATGATCAATTCATTACTTACCCAGTACGGTAATGCCCTTATCCCCGGCATCGGCAAAAACCCTTCGGTGAAAATGCTCATCGAAAAAGCCCCGGCCATTATTCTTGCCGTAATCGGATTTGGTATGTTATTCTGGGGTACGATGAAAGATTTAACAGAACCCCAGGAACATCGACGACAAACCCCAAGGATAGCAAGAAATCGATAAAAGAGCTGACCGACTCTCAAATGTCAGAGGGAAAGAAAACTCCGTATCCCACTAAATCGGTAAAAGAGCTCGTTGATCGCAAGAAACCATAAGGAATACCGCTCTTGTAAAATACCGTTTAACCGGAAAAAACCCGGTTATCCTTTTTTAAAATCGCAGATACTCTCCTAAAAAAAATGTTTTATCTCCGTCTCGGGAGATAAGAGGGGGCACGGGAAGACCCCGAACTTTAGGTCGGGGATGAAGTGCCTCCCTCTTTGTCGTCTAACGCTCCTATTGCCTGCTAACAATTGTATAAGTCAAAATGAACCGAGGTCA
>JAUSBW010000219.1 GCA_030651815.1 Methanoregula sp. | reverse complement strand
ATGGCGGCTGAAAGTGCTACTTCAACCGGATCAGTAGGGTGGGGCACACCCGAATTTGCGCTCATGGAAATTAGATCCTCTGTTCCGGCATCGACCGCCGGAGTAAGTTCTGGTCGATGAAGTGAGAATCCCTCGACTTTAGTCGTGGGAGTGTCAAGGATCCCTGTGTCGAGATCAAGGCAAAGGGAGAAGTTCACGAGGATCTGGCAACAAAAAAGAGATACTGGAACCCGATGTTTGAACAGTATTTCAAATCCGTTGGCAATCCAGATTTTGCAGTCCTGAAATTCTCTGCAGAGGAGATCACGTATCACGAACCAAAAATGATGGGACAGGAAGTCTGGAAATGGTAACAACCATCTCCATTCACCTTTTAACATCTTGTTTTAATGTTCTCATCGAAAGAAAACTCATACACCGTTTTACTATCCTGTGTTACAAATACAAACCCACTTCCATCCCCTTCATACGATTGTTTATCCCGTCAGCGTGACAATCGATACGAACAGCGAGCCCCACTTATGTCTGCCCCCCAGTATTTCCCCATACCTTCAGAACTTCTCGCACTTGCCTGTGAAACGGTGAACCGGCGTGTGCGTCCATTACCCTTCATGCAGGATGGGTGCTCTGTCACACAGGTCCTTATCGGAGTGACTATGGAATGCCTCAACGCCGAGTTCTCAAAAACGCTTGCCATTACCTTAAAACAAACTCCTGAAAACGGGGTTCCGGAAGGACTCGGCCGGTGTCTTGAGCAGCGCCTGAACCTTACAGGAAGTGATCCCTGCGCTGCCGTGATCACCGGTGTGCTCTGTAGTGCAGGAATCGCTGAGAAGACCGAAGTTCTCGACAGCGCTTCACACGCGCGGAGCAGGGGAGTCCGGCTGTTGCCCCCATGGACGTGGCATAGTGCATCAGATCCGGCTTCTTCCCTTCCCCCTGCGGGAGCGGGAACCGGGAGCAACACTCCCCCCTCACCGTGGATGAGTCTCTGCCCGGTCTGCCGGACCGGTATCTTAAACCGGATTGTCGGAAAGCAGTTGTATGGCATTCCCCACACCGATTATTATGTCGAATGTACCCA
The DNA here is from genome assembly GCA_030651815.1 of Methanoregula sp. GTDB lineage: Archaea > Halobacteriota > Methanomicrobia > Methanomicrobiales > Methanospirillaceae > Methanoregula. Next base: position 12,972 of record JAUSBW010000219.1, on the reverse strand, counting down.
TTGCGGGGCAAAATTCATCCCGGAAAAAGATCTGTTCTGCCTTGTCTCCATAGCCACGATCCGCGATCCCATCTGGAAACACAACTTAAACAAGGCCTTCTCTCCTGAATCATGGATGGAGATTGCGCGCGCAAGTGGTACAGGACCGGCACGGCGCGCAAGCACACCCTCCTCTCACCGCACTTCTCCCGCAAGCCTGTTTAGTGCCCCACGTTGTCCCCCATCCCGCATTCCTTCTGTAGCCGTAGTCCTGAAAACAGGTACACTTCTCCCCATGAAAGACAGTTCTTTAGGGGTCCCGGTGCTTGATAAGATCCTTTATTTCAAACCGGTCCGGCTGATCTTTTCCGGGGGATTGAAAGAGAATGTCTTTGAAAAAGAACAGAAGTGCTTGAAAGACATCATCAGCACTCCTGCCTATTCCCACCTTAAAGCAAAAACAGAAGAGAAGTATGCAAACTACCTTCCGCTTCGCCTGGGGCTCTTTTTATGGGAGAGGAAGGAGAAGCACGATCCTTTCTATCGTGAATTTCTCAATCCGTGGGGTGATGAAAAATACGGTACGTTTATGGTAGAAGACAGTGTCCTGTCCGGCAGGAAAGGCGTTTACCTTGTGGTTATCGAAGGAAAAGCCAGCCATGCCGGTTACAGTCATGAATCTTTCAAAAAGACCCTGACCCAGGAGTTCAGCCGGATTACCGCGGGAGATTGTTACCTCGACCGTGACGGTACCCGATCACGGATCAATGCATTGCTCTGCTCGCAGAAAAAAACAGCATCAGTGTACCTCCATGCGGTCGATAATGAGGAAGAACGGGTACGGATTGTTGATGCACTGATGAACAGTCCGCCTGCTCAACTCCATAAAACGGAACCGTGAATCCCGCGATGCCGCAGATAGAATTTTTCATATGTAATGTAAACATTATAGTTATCTACTCTGGATAACGATCAAGGTGATCATAGATGAAGTGCCCTCACTGTGGGATGAATATACGCGACAATATTGTGGAGTGCGGCTATTGTGGCGGCAAGATACCGCATAGCTCCTTAAAATCTTCCGTAGCGGGAGGCAGGACAATACAAAAAGAGAGTCCTGCAAAAAAAGGGACACAATCCACAAAACCGCATGATGATGAGCTAGAAACGGAAGATGAAGATGAAGGAGGGCTCTCACCATACCTGCAGCCGGGCGAACAGGTGCAGATCGGATCTCTCAATGTATCCGTTAAAAAATTCTTTTTCCATGCATATCTCACCGACAGGCGAATTTTTTTAATTGATACACAGGAGAAGAAACTCAAGGTAACTGCAAAAGATGTTGCAAGGGATACCATTGCGGGATGCATAAGTGAGTATTCCGAGAATTCAGATCCCGTTCTCGTCCTGTCTATACGGTCTCCTGACGATGAGATAAAGACGATGAAGTTAGTCTTTGTCCAGAATGGCATGGACCGGTCAACCGAGATTGACGAATGGATCTCGCTCCTGCAGGATGAAAGATCTCATAAAAAGTCTTCAAAGAAGAAGGCCGAAGAACCCATACAGCAGGATGAAGAACCGGCGTTAGCTGCTCCCGAAGAAAAACCCGCACAGAGGCAGGGACTGCACCCCACAAAAAAGCCGGCCAAGGATCATGAGAAGCAACCTCCGGTAAAGCGCCTTCTCTTGAGTTATAAGGTACCCGAGAAAGAGAAAGAGCCTGAGCCCAAGGAAGAAGAACCCCCCCGTCGTTCACCTGTTCGGCAGCAGGAACCGGTGAAAAAACCGATCTCGATCAAGGGATATGATCGGGAGATCCCCCCCACAGAGAATGAGAATATTAAACCTACGAAAAAACCTGAAGTGCAATCGGCAATGAAAGTTGCCATGAAGAGTGCAATGCAGCCGCTCAAACAGTCCCCCTCACACCCTGTGAGAATAGTTACTGCAGAACCCATGCGCCGCCAGCCGGTTGCGGAACCCGAACACCCCCCGTTTGTCGAAATTCTTCCGGATGAGCAGCCGGAGACCCATGAAAAACCAGCACGGGATGAAGAAGCCGAAAATCCCCAGTTCTGTCATAACTGCGGCAAGAAACTCCCCCATAGCGCAAACTTCTGCCCGGGGTGTGGAAACAAACTTTCAGCTCACAAAGCAGGGCATGCAGCCGGAGAAGCACACACCTCATCAAAGGCACCAGCGCACACTCAGCCAGCCCAGCAGAGGAAAGTACCAAAAATCACGGTATCTACTGCTGATGAGGATGATGAGGATGTTGCACCTGCACCGGTAAAACCCCCGGTAAAAAAGGCACCCCCGGGCAGTGAGATGACGATCCTCCATAAATTCCTGAGACGATAAACGGGTTCAATGAACAATCCATTGAACTCTTCTTGTTTTTCCCTGTTCTTCTTAAATATCTCATACAGCTCATTTCCAAGAGCAATCCTGCAAAACCCCCCGGCCTTTTCCCGCACAAATCCCCGGTGATCTTTATTCATACCGGTGATTTTTTTTCTGACGGGTGGATTTCACCATCAAACAAAAAACAGTAAGGATTTAAGTTCCTTTCCGGTGAGAATACACTATAAAAAACGCTTTTTTTCATTACTCCCAATCATTTTGGGGCATCAGAAGAAAACGGTTATATCACCACCAGTCCCTTTTATTATTACGAAGTTTTACGAGGAAATCAATGAAGAGAAATATCCAGATTGAAGCATTGGACCAGATCCCCCTTGAAAAGCAGCGGATTGAACTTGTTGAACGCAAATGCCTTGGCCACCCCGACAGCCTTGCTGATGGTATTGCCGAGTCGATCAGCCAGGCACTCTGCAAGACATATCTCGATGAGTTCGGGGTAGTGCTTCACCATAACACCGATCAGGGTGAAGTAGTTGCCGGAGAATCCCATCCGAAATTCGGCGGCGGCAGGATGATCCGCCCGATCTATGTCCTGCTCGACGGGCGTGCAACCAAGCAGTTCAATGGAGTCACAATCCCCGCTGATTCAGTGGCTGTCGAGGCTGCGCACACTTATCTCCACAAGATTCTCCCTGAACTCAATCTCAACCGCGATCTGATGGTTGACTGCCGTCTTGGAACCGGCTCCACCGATCTTCAGGACGTCTTTAAGCCCTCACAGGGTAAATCCCCACGCTCAAACGACACCTCTTTTGGTGTCGGACATGCCCCCTTCTCAGAAGTTGAGACCATCATTAAGAGCGCAGCAGAATATATCGATGTAAAACTCCGGAAAAAATATCCTGCAATCGGACAGGATATTAAGATCATGGGTCTGCGTGACGGCAACACCATCATCTTAACGATTGCCTGCGCCATTGTCGACAAATACTGCGCAGACATTAAGGAGTACCAGGAATACATGGTCATTCTCAATGAAGAGATTGTCAAGATTGCAAAGAAGATCACCAGGCGCAAGGTTGTAGTCCACGTCAACACTGCAGACAACATCAAGAAAGAGAGTGTTTTTTTGACCGTAACCGGCACTTCTGCTGAGATGGGCGATGACGGTTCTGTCGGTCGTGGCAACCGCTGCAATGGCCTGATCACTCCAAACCGCCCGATGAGCATGGAGGCAACCAGCGGCAAGAACCCGATCAATCACATCGGCAAGATCTACAACCTTCTCTCAACCCAGATTGCACAGGAATGTGTCCTGAAGGTGGACGGGATTGACGAGATGTACGTCAGGCTCCTCTCGCAGATCGGTCAACCTATTGATCGGCCGCTTGTTGCCAGCGTGCAGGTGCTGCCAGAATGCGGGATTAAATTAAAAGATATCAACAGCGATATTCTTTCGATCGTGGATGAAAAACTCGCAACTGTCACCCATGTCACCGAGGCAGTTATCCGTGGTGAACTCAGGACGTTCTGATTGTATACAGGAATGACTGTGAACGCTGTAAAAACCAAAAAAACAATAAAAACTGCGAAAAAAACCGGTACCTCCACTCATTTTTCTGATATTGTGCGTCTTGCAATTCCCAATAAAGGCAGGATTGCAGAGCCGATCATGGAACTGGTGGAAAAGAGCGGGCTTCATCTCGCAGAGATCGGGGAACGGCGGCTCATCACCCGCACCCTCGACCCTCATGTGGAGATCCTGTTCGCCCGCCCCATCGATATTCCGGAATATGTAGCTACTGGTGCCGCAGATCTTGGTATCACCGGTCATGACATGGTCATCGAGCGGGAGTCTGATGTAGAAGAGCTTCTCGATCTCCAGTCCGGTAAGGGAAAACTGGTGCTGGCTGTCCGTGATGATTCATCTTTTACCTCGGTAAAGCAGCTTGCAGGAAAGAAGGTAGCCACTGAATTTCCGGTCATCACCCGCACGTACTTTGAGCAGCAGAAGGTCAAGGTCAATGTTGTGCTGGTCGGTGGTGCCTGCGAAGCGACTCCGCACCTCGGAATTGCGGATGCGATCATCGATCTGACGAGCTCGGGCACTACGCTTCGGACCAACCGGCTCCGGGTGATCGATGAAGTGCTCCAGACGTCAACTTTCCTGATTGCAAACAGGGATTCGCTCCGGACAAAGAAAGAGAAGATCGATGAGATCCATCTCGCACTGGAGAGCGTGATCCGGGCACGCGGCCAATGCTACCTGATGATGAACGTGAAACGGTCATCCCTGGAAGCGGTGAAACGCGTGCTGCCCGGTCTGTCAGGACCGACGGTCATGGATGTTGCATCCACTGAAGATCTGGTAGCTGTGCATGCAGTGGTGAATGAGGAGCGTGTCTATTCTCTCATCAACGCGCTGCGACGGGCCGGTGCAAAAGACATCCTCGTGATGGCAATCCAACGGATGATCCGCTGATCTGAAATGAAGATCTTTCCCGCTGTTGATATTCTCGGGGGCAAGTGTGTCCAGCTGGTGCAGGGCAGGCGTGAGAGTGCGATTGCGTATGGTGATCCGCTCTCCTGTGCAACCCGCTGGCTCGACGAGGGTGCTGATGCCCTCCATGTGATAAATCTTGACGGGGCATTCGGGAGCTCGGCAAAAAATGCCGACCTTATTGCAGATCTTATCAAGAAGACCGGTGTCGAGATCGAGCTGGGGGGCGGGATCCGTTCAGTCGAGGATGCGGCACACTGGCTGGATACCGGTGTATCACGGATCATCATATCCACGCTTGCCACCCGGAAACCGGAGTGTATCCGGCATCTTGCGGACGAGTACGGCAGCGAACGGGTGATGGCAGGTGTGGATGCAAAAGGCAACCAGATCGCTGTGTACGGCTGGCAGGAGACCGCAGGTGACTATCTTGACTGGACAACCCGGTTCGAAGAACTGGGGGCGGGTTTTTTACTCTATACAAACGTGGATGTGGAGGGACTGCAGCAGGGAGTGAAGTTTGAACCGGTGAAGCGGCTGATCGATCACACCCGCCTGCCCGTGGTGGTTGCCGGCGGCGTATCCGCACGTGCAGATGTCGCAGGACTGCGGGAGATAGGCGCATTCGGGGCAGTGCTCGGTTCTGCCCTGTACAGCGGGAAGATTGGACTCAAAGAGGCACTGGAGGAGAGTCAATGAGAGTTGTGGAAGTGAAGCGGGAAACAAAAGAGACAAAGATTGCCATCAGGTTAAACCCCGATGGCACAGGGAAGATCACTGTGGACAGTGGTGTCCCCTTCTTTGATCATATGCTCAATGCGATGGCGAGGCATGGGGGATTCGATCTCACCTGCACTGCCAAAGGGGATCTTGGTGTGGACTGTCACCACACGATCGAGGATATCGGTATTGTGTTTGGGGATGCCGTGAAGCAGGTGATGGGTGACGGGAGTGGGATAAAACGGTTCTCCCACGCGATCATCCCGATGGATGAATCAATATCTACCGTAGTACTCGACTGCGGGGGCAGGGGATATCTTGTCTTTACCGGCACTTTTGGCAGCCGGACAATTGGTAATATCCCGGCAGATATCTTCGAGCATTTCTTCTACAGCCTGTGCAACCGTGCTGGCATCACAGCGCATATCGCGTTCTCCGGTAAAAACGATCACCACCAGTGCGAAGCGGTGTTCAAGGCGTTCGGTATTGCGCTCGGGGAGGCATTGTCTATTTGTGGGGATAAGAAGGCTGTACGGAGCACGAAGGGGAAGTTCTGATCTGTTTGGCATGAACGGATGCTGCGAAAAATCTTCGTCACAAGTGTGTGAAAATATTTTTTCGTTTTTGTTCACTCGTTATCGGTGGAGAACTGTCTTATCCGGGTACTATTGAGATGGGAGAAAATACGCCTAAATCGGGCTCCGATTGCCATACCCCGGTTCGGAAAACCCCGAAAAACCGTCCGATTTGGGGCGTGTGAAAAATACGGCTAATATTCGCCCTGTTTGCCAAAATACGGCAGGAAAACACCTCACCTAACGCCCAACAAAGGCCATTAAATCGTGGTTATTTTTGGCACTTAGTTTACCCCATCCGGACCCCGGAAACGCTGCCGGAATGCGAATATGAGGGTCATTTTTCCGGGGATGTCTGAAAAACAGCGTATGTTACCCGATATTTGAGTCCTCCGGGAGTGGGATCTGACGCTCAACGGGGCTTTCGCCCCTCGCCGCGTGGGCTTCCCCGGAAATACAAACAAAAATAAATACAAAAAAAGACCGCTGATTGCCGAGCCCGGCCCAAGGATCAGCAGTACGCCCGGCGGGTGTGTAAAGCGTGCTACATGGCGACGATGAAGGCGGAGCAGAAGGCTTTCTGTCCCGCTGCCTGTAACGGTGGATGTTTCCCGGCGTGAGCCGGTGATGACAGTGGTTGGGAAGTGCTCGGTATGCGGGCTGGTGTGAGAGCCGAGTGGATTGACCGGTCAAGCGGATGTAAATCTGTGCAAGTGGTGTTATGGGAGGGAGACGCTATCGGTGATCGACTAAGATAATCATTATGAAAACTTAATTAAGAAAAAAGAATTATAATATTATTATGCTTGATTATCAAGATTACATTCTCCCAAATATTTTGGAAACAAGCGTCATTCAAGAAGCGATTGATTTTTTTACGACAAGGCAGATGATCGATTTGCCCCTCACTGAGATATTCAGTGATGCTGGGGTCTATGCTTTGTATTATTTTGGAAACTTCGAAAATTATCGTCACATCGCAAATATCAATAAAAAAACGAAATCTTTGAAGGAGTATTTTCCAATTTACGTTGGAAAAGCAGTTCCAAAAGGATCCAGGACTGCGAGAACGAAAACGTCGATTAAACAAACTCTGTTCAAAAGATTAAAAGAACATACAAAAAGCATTCAGTGTGCTTCTAATTTGGATTTAAAGGATTTTAAGTGTAGATTTGCAATTTTACGAGGCAATGAGGTGGATTTAATTGTTCCGCTCGAAGCATCTTTGATTCGCCAATACGCGCCGTTATGGAACTCGTGCATATCAGGTTTCGGAATCCATCATCCAGGATCTGGAAGATATGGACAAAAGAAATCTGAATGGGATACTCTTCATATGGGTAGATATTTTGCTGATAAGCTGACGGGAAAGAAATTAAATCTCAACGAAATTGAGGATAAAATCTCCGAATATACTAAAAATCTATGATTTTTTCAATTCGACTATAGCCTCGTACAGCCGGTGTCCCTTTGTTGGTTTTGATACTCTGACATCCGATTGAATGATGCTATTACCAATTCTTTTGGATCTGGGTATATGAATTTCAACGATTTCCAGACCCACGGATTCTGCGATTTTTGCAAAATATTCGTCCGTCGGAATCGTTATACCCTGCAATATGCTATTCCCGATTACAACGAGAGCGGTTCCACCTTTTTTCAACGAGTATTCAATTCCTTTTGAAAATTTATAACAATCATTGAAATACGATACTGCGTATTTTGCCCAACCACTACCCCCATAGACTCCTTTCTCGGGGTTAATTTTTTTAATTTGAGCTAGTTTTTCAATTAAATCGATATCGGGAACTTCAAAGATAAGCTCAATTTCCTCTTTTCCTCTGACAGTCTGCCAAAAATTTCCAAAATTGGATTCCTCTAATGGTTTCAGATCATCTGGACTGTTTGCAAACCCAAGCCAATAGATCTGCGGCCGTGTGTTCCGATTGTAATGATAATTGTTCAAATATGGCGGTGAAGTAATGATGAGATCTATAGTTTTCTTCGACAGATGATCTTTATAATTAAAAAATGAATCATTAATTATCTTCGACGTTGGAACTCTCTGGTTTGCAACGTTTTTTTTAATCCATGCAATATCTTTTAAAAACTCCAGAAGTTTTTGAATGGTAACCTCTCGAACATCGTAATCTTCGATATTCCCTTTGCCTGATCCTCTTCGGGTTCCCAAGCTTGGCTCATACGAATAATTCGAATATTTTACCATCGTTGAGGTAAAGGCTAGTTTAAACAAATCTGATATATTCGGGTCTTCGATAGTCTGGACGAAGTCCATTAAAATCAGAACTTTATGAAGGACCTTCGGGCTATAGAAATCGATCCTCGTTTTAAAACCGTCTGGCTCCTTACTAAGAACGTGATATTTTGAATTCAAATTTTTTAGATAAAATGATGAGAAACGTTCAATCTCATCATTAAACCTTTCTTCGTCGATTTGAAGACTATTGATTTTTGTTTTGCAAGCGAAGTATGCATACGGATTAATCTCAAATCCAATCGAATCGTTTCCCGTCACATGGGATTCTACAAGAGTGGTTCCGACACCCGCAAAGGGATCTAATATTGTTCCATTACCCTCGATATGTCTCTTAATAGAATCATTGACAAATTCTTTCGAAAAGCCAGCAATCCACGGAACCCAGCGATGGATAGGCCGAATCTTATTATTGGCGAATGCGGGATCGGAAAAACTCGAATGATTGTTTTCATTTACCTTGGCGGGTCTCTTCTCTGAAATATTATCACCTGAAAAACAGTCTAACGATTGATTTGCGTTGGGGAAGGATCTCATCGTTTTTCCTCACGGTTCCCATTATTTCCCATGCGTTGTTTGACAGTTGTTGAGATAAGGGATTTCTCTGCGAGCCAGGCTAGTACAATATTCCTGACAATATCTGCATCGCCTTCACCAAATTCTCCTCTCAACTGTGAAATTAACTCCCACTGACCCGGAGTAAAGACAACTTGGACCCGTTTTTTATAGTTCATTTGTGTCTCTCCAAACACATTTGAAACACATATGGAAGACATGAATAAATAAATCTATTGTTTTTTTCATGAGTTTTTTTAAATTCCCCCCCTCCTTCTCAACAAAACCCAAGCCCCTCCTCCTGCAGAGTACTATTCTAGCCCAAGGGCCTAAAGGGGGGGAGCCAGAGAAAACAATGGCAAATTTCATAGAGAACCGTGAGATCAAGAAGACGTTACATTAACTCATAATCCTGATTGGCCCTCATAACGATTCTAACTGTTGAAATCAACTGCTCATCATCGACAACATGGATATTCACTAGCATTCAGAGACCTCTCAAAATGAGGAGTAACTTACGTCTACATCGCAGATTCACAAAACCATCGGATCCAGAAGTTCAGTTCAACCGGAACGTTTTTGACAAAGTGGGGATCAAGAGGGATAGGCGACGGGCAGTTCTCGAATCCACGTGGTGTCGCAGTAGATTCGTCCGGCAATGTCTATGTTTCAGAGTTTGACAATAATCGTATCCAGAAATTCAGTTCAACCGGGACATTTTTAGCGAAGCGGTGTTCAAGGCGTTCGGTATTGCGCTTGGGGAGGCATTGTCTATTTGTGGGGATATGAAGGCTGTACGGAGCACGAAGGGGAAGTTCTGATCTGTCTGGCATGAACAGATGCTGCGAAAAATCTTCGTCACAAGTGTGTGAAAATATTTTTTCGTTTTTGTTCACTCGTTATCGGTGGAGAACTGTCTTATCCGGGTACTATTGAGATGGGAGAAAATACGCCTAAATCGGGCTCCGATTGCCAGACCCCGGTTCGGAAAACCCCGTAAAACCGTCCGATTTGGGGCGTGTGAAAAATACGGCTAATATTCGCCCTGTTTGCCAAAATACGGCAGGAAAACACCTCACCTAACGCCCACCAAAGGCCATTAAATCGTGGTTATTTTTGGCACTTAGTTTACTCCATCCGGACCCCGGAAACGCTGCCGGAATGCGAATATGAGGGTCATTTTTCCGGGGATGTCTGAAAAACAGGATTTTAACCTGGAATGCGGGGAGCCGGTTGGGGAGCGGGGGTGAGCACGGCGGAGATGTACGAAGTGTGCGATGTTGGTGGCGGTTCAAGCATGATTGTGTGCTTATCCTCTGCTCTTTTTCCGTGATCGTTTATTTCCAAATTTTGAGACAAAAATTGGAAGGGACACGATCCTTTATGAAACAAAATAACATGTAAAACAAAAGAGGATCCAATCTTTCTTATGCCGGTTTGTTATGATCTCTGTTCTCTGTGTTGATGATGATTCGACGTACCTCTCCCTTGAGAAGAGATGCCTTGAAGAGCCCGGTGCTTTGACGGTCACAACAGCGTTCTCAGCACCAGAAGCACTTCGGGCGATGGAAACGAGCAGGTTCGATGCAGTTGTTGCCGATTACCAGATGCCCGGTATGGATGGTATCGAACTGCTCAAGGCGGTTCGTGCAGCAAACCCCGGCCTCCCGTTTATCTTATTCACCGGGAAGGGACGGGAAGAAGTTGTTATTGAAGCGTTTAATGATGGCGTGGATTTTTACCTCCAGAAAAACGGTGACCCAAAGGTTCTGTTCGCAAGTCTGAAAGATACGATAAAGAAGGCAGTGAAGATTGGAGCCGTGTGGAAAGCGTTTCATGATTCAGAGACCCGGTACCGGAGGCTCTTTGAGACTGCCCAGAATGGCATCCTGATCCTTGATGCAAAGTCCGGGAAGATAACTGATGCAAATCCGTTCCTCTTAACCCTGTTGGGATATACCCGCGAGGAGATGCTGGGGAGAAAACTCTGGGAGATCGGGTATATCCGGGACAAGGCGCTGGCAGAGCAGGCTGCTGCCGTTTTAAAAAGGACCGGATATATCCGGTATGAAGACCTGCCGCTGGCGACAAAAGACGGGCGGGTAATCGATGTAGAGTTCGTCAGCAATGTCTATGTTGTGGATAATGAGAAGGTTATCCAGTGTAATATCCGTGATATTACCGATCGAAGGCGGGCAGAGGTCGCGGTAATTGAGAGTGAGGAACGGTTCCGGACGATCCTGCATTCAATGCAAACGGGAGTCATCGTAATTGATGCGAACTCGCATACAATCCTTGATGCCAACCAGAAGAGCCTCGATATGATTGGGGGAACCAGAGAGACGGTTCTGGGCTCGGTATGCCATAGTTTCATTTGTCCTGCCGAACCGGGCAGATGTCCGATTACAGATCTCGGTCAGACCGTCGACTCCTCTGAATGTATCCTTTTCAATGCACAGAAAGAGAAAGTCCCGATCTTAAAAAGTGTTACAGCAACAACTCTTGGTGGAAAAAAGGTATTAATAGAGTCAATCATTGACATCACCGAGCATAAACGGGCTGAGGTGGCACTGCGGGAGAGTGAACTGCGGTACCGGAGTCTCTTTGAAAATATGCAGGAGGGGTTTGCATTCTGCAGGATGCTGTATGACGAGGAAAAACGCCCGACCGACTTTATCTATCTCAATGTTAATCCGGCATTTGACCGGATTACCGACACAACAACGGTCGTGGGGAAGCCGGTCACTGAAGTTTTTCCCGGAATAAAAGAAGCATTCCCGGAACTGTTTGAGATCTATGGCAGGGTTGCATGGACCGGTGAGCCGGAATCATTTGATCTCGATTTCAGACCTTCAGAAAAGTGGCTGCATATCTCCGTATATTCCCCGGCAAAAGAACATTTTGTTGCATTTTTTGAAGACATCACGGAACGCAAAGCAGCAGCAGAAGCCATGAAAACATTCAGCGAGGATCTTGACCGCAAGGTTCTCGAACGAACGTCAAACCTGGACGATGTTAACCTGAGCCTGATGACGGAAATTGACATACGTTTCAATGCTGAAAAACAACTCAGTAAAAACCTGAATGAGAAAGATGTCCTGCTCCGGGAAGTCCACCACAGGGTAAAGAACAACCTCCAGATTATTATCTCTCTCTTAAACCTCCAGTCACGGTATATTACAGACGATACTACTCTTTTCGCATTCAGGGAGAGCCAGAACCGGGTCCGGGCGATGGCGCTGGTCCACGAAAAACTGTACCAGTCAACAGACCTCGCAACAATTGACCTTGACAATTATCTCAGGTTCCTCGGGGACAACCTGTTCCAGTTCATGGGCATGAGAGGAAAAGGCATCACGCTCACAATGGATATCCGGGATATCTCCCTCGCCATCGACACTGCCATCCCCGTTGGACTAATAATCAATGAACTTATTTCCAACTCCTTGAAATATGCATTTCCGGAGGGGAGGAAAGGAGAGATATCCTTTACGATTCACCGTCAGGAACACACGCTCACCATCCTGTTTAAGGATAACGGCGTCGGTATCCCTGAGGACTTTGACTGGCGCGACGCCATGTCGCTGGGGCTCCGGCTCGTGTGCTCGCTCGTGGACCAATTGGACGGAACCATTGAACTGGACCGGACGGCGGGGACAGCGTTTGCGATTGTTGTCAGGGAGAAAGAATAAGGATAGTGCAGGAAACAAGAATATAACGGTTGAAAATGAACGGCAGGAAATCAGAAACGGACAATGCGGAAAATAAATTCCAAAAGAAACGAGCTGATGTAATCAAACGGGTAAGAATCCAATACATTCTTGTTTTTCTGACTTTTATCCTGCTCGTCGGGCTTGTAATCTTTTACATCATCAACATAAACCAGGTTGCGACTGATACAGCGATATCTTCATACCAGGAGACTGAACTGGAGATTGTCCGTGAAGCAGCCCGCGGTGTTGAAGAGTACGTATACGTACAGACGGAGGTGCTTGGCAGAA
>JAUSBW010000258.1 GCA_030651815.1 Methanoregula sp. | reverse complement strand
AGAGGTATTGGATCTGATTCCTGCTCAATCGCCTCGTTGGTGAGGGGTGCAAGTAATTCCCGAAGGGGTTGCAGTAGTATCGTGTATAATGTTATATACGTACTAAGATATTAATATTTCCATTAGTTTTGGAATGGATACTTCTTTCCCCAAAAACTCCGATTTAAACAGTATTTTTTAAGTGCGTGGACACTTTTTCCCCTGCGGAAAAATTGCCTTGCCCGGATGGGCAAACGGAGCCATTTACGGGCGAATTTGGGATCAGGTCTCCACAGATCCCGTTTGAAACTTCCGCAAAACAAGGTTGACTCCGGAGTAATCGGGTGCACGGTTCAGGTTATATATACATGAACGTGTAGTCTTGCTACAGGAAACGGCAGTACGTTAAGACCACTGCCGGATTCATCCAGTTACAGGGAAGCGGATATGGCAGGAGACACAGATATCCCCAAAAACCTCATACGCATTATCCATACCCTGCCGGTCGCAGATGTCTTTAGAGTTCTTGCCACACGCCCCGATGGTCTTACTGTATCTGAAGCCGGTGAAAACCAGAGCCGGTTCGGACCCAACGCATTGCAGAAGGTCCAGGTTATATCCTTCGCGCAATAACATCGAGCGCATCAAGAACCGTTCCCGCTTTCGGTTTCATGATGGCCACCGGGACATCCACAATCTTTTCGATCATCGATGCAAGGATTGGTGCACAGATGATCCCGGCAGCGCCGTCTTTCTCCGACATAACAGCGGCGATGATGCATTCTTCGATAGAGTTCGCGGTATATCCCCTGATGAAATAAGTCTGGCCTTTTATGGTGATCTCCTGTCCTTCTATCTCATCGAGGAGAAATTTTGCGGCAATGACCGCAATGAAGACCGGCAGTTTCGGCTCGAGCACCCGGACGATCTTTTTTACTGTGGAGAGGCGGACGTCCCCTTCCCCGGATGTGATCTTGTAGAGCGTGGCCGCAGGGATCCCGGCCTGGTCGGCGAGATCCTTTATGGTCATGTTCCTGCGGGTGAGTTCCTCCTCAAGCGCACTCCGGAAATCCACTTCGAATACCTTTTTTGAGAACATTATACTATCATAGTATTAATTGAAATTAAAATCTATCCTTTAATGGTAAAATATTTTGAGTATAATGCAAACCTATTTCCAACCGGGGTTAGATCTGGTAATCATGAGTCCCGGTACCATCAGCGAGATCACCATTCTTCCCGGTCATGATAAACATGGGAACCCGGAACAGTTTGATCAAATCGTGATCCGTCCCGGGGACACCATATCCATAGTCGGGCCTACAGGTTCCGGAAAAACAGCGTTCATCAACGACATCGAGGTATTTGCCTGCGATGATACAGCGACCGGAAGAACGGTGCTTGTGAATGGGGAAATCCCTGCTGAAGAGTTCGTCCGGGACCCCTCAAAAAAACCGATTGCCCTGATCACCCAGAATACCAAGTGCCTCGCAGACATGACCGTAGAGGCGTTTCTTGCCATGCATGTCCGGGCGCGGAAGATGAGCGGATCGGCGATCGTTGCAGAGACAATCGATCTGGCCAACCAGTTTACCGGGGAGCAGATACAGTCGGGCTGCCGGATCACGGCACTCTCCGGTGGCCAGACCCGCTCGCTCATGGTGGCTGACGCCGTCCTGATCAGTAATGCACCTCTTATCCTGCTTGACGAAGTGGAAAATGCGGGAATTTTCCGGGAAAAGGTAATCGAGGTCTTAAAAGATCACGACAAATCGGTGATCTTTGTCACCCACGACCCGCTCGTGTCCCTGTTATCCGACCGGAGGGTGGTCATGCGGCACGGCGGTGTAGAGAAGATCCTTGAGCCGGATGGCCGGGAGATGCACATCCGGGAGATGGTGGCCCGCATGGATCTCACGCTGTGCCGGTTCCGGGAGCGGATCCGCGCCGGGGAACTCCTTACCGAAAAGGGGTTTACGGTATGAAACTCATCATCATTGCAGGGCCCCCGAGTGCAGGAAAGACCGCGGTGACCCGCCAGATCATCCGGCACTTCATTGACAAGAAAAAATGTGCTTTTTTAAAAATTGATGTCGTCAGGGCATTTGAAGATGAGGAACTCAGGGACGAGTTCCATATTCCCGCCCGCAAGATCTATTCCGGCGACCTCTGCCCGGACCACACGGGGATTATGGTCTTAAAAGATGCTCTCTCGTGGGCAGAAGGGCTGGGCACTGACATTTTTATCGTGGAAAGTGCCGGGCTCTGCCTTCGCTGTTCGCCATATGTCACCCAGTCCCTCGGGATCGTGGTCCTGTCTTCAGTCAGCGGTATGAACTCCCCGTTAAAGATGGGCCCCATGATCTCCCTTGCCGATGTTGCGGTAATCACAAAAACGGATCTCGTCTCCCAGTCTGAAAAGGAGGTGTTCCGCGAGAAGACCAAGGAAGTAGCCCCGGCCATCGATATCATCGAGACAAACGCGATACAGGGAACCGGGCTCAGGTATCTTATGCGGTCTATCGATGCGCTTGCCGATATCGTGGATGCGAATACGATCATGCTCCGGGGGATTCCCCCGCTGGGGGTCTGCACCATCTGCATAGGCAAACGGGAGATCGGCTGGCAGAATCATTTTGGTGTTGTCCGGAAACTGGACGGGGCAGACGATATTTTTCGGGGGGACTAGGGGATGGATGACTGGCAGCCTCCCGGGAAGGATTGCGGTGCATGCGGTGCGAAGTGCTGCGGGGATTTCCTTGTGATGGTAGGTCAGGGAACCAAATCCCGGGAGGATTGCCCGTTTTATGGTACAGCGACGGCAAACGTAGTCGTGGATGCACCTGCCCGGACAGGGACTGACGTGTGCGGGAGGGCTTACGATTTCATCATCGGCCCGTTTCCCGGTGAGCCGTCTGCACGGAAGATCATCCTCCCGTTCCGGGCCGATCTGGTCGAACGCTGGATGATTGTCCCGGGGGATATCGTGATCGGCCGGCCCATGGGGCAGGGCTGCCCGGTGCAGCACGTACTCCGCGTGATCGATGCAAACCCGGTGACCGGCGTCCTCACCTGTCACACGGTCGGACCTCATAAGGCACGGCAGGGTGGGGGAAAGGACGTGCAGGCATATCATGTCATCGGGTTCGAGGGGATGGCAGAGGTGGTGAAACGCCGCCCGGAGTTCGGGTTCCGGCAGTTCTTTCTCCCCTCGTTCTGCATGATGCAGATCGCCCACACCGGCGTTGTGAATATGGTGCTCGAGAAATCCACGGGCCTGCAGGTGAGGGTTGAGGATATCAGGATCCTCTAGGAGTGCAGGGATGAAGACCATTGACGCGATAAACAGGAAGATTGCAGAGGGAAATGCAATTGTCTGCACGGCTGCGGAACTGAAACAGCGCATCGCTGAGGATGAAACAATCACCGCAGCTGATGTCGACGTCGTGACCACCGGGACGTTTGGCGTGATGTCCGGCACGCTTGCGGTCCTGCACCTCCCGGTAACCACCCCCGGCACCTTCCGCCATGCTGAAAAGGTCTGGCTGAACGGCGTGCCGACTGTTCCGGGGCCCTGCCCGAACGAGGGGCTCGGATCCGTGGACCTTGTAGTGTACGGTACTGCCCGTGCGAGTTCTGCTTATGGCGGGGGGCACCTCTTCCGCGACATCGTGGCAGGAAAGGAGATAACCATCGAGGTGGAGTCGTCACAAAAGCGGTTCTCCCGCACCGTGACGCTGGCTGATATGGGCCATGCCCGCCTGATCACCACGCGGAGCGCATTCAAAAATTACCTTGCAGTGATCAATACCCGGCCTGATCCCGTGCAGACTATATTTTCCGTAAAGGAACTTACCGGCCCCTTCCGCGAGGCTTCGGTGAGCGGGTGCGGGGATATCAACCCGCTCCAGAACGATCCGGGCCTGAACGTGATCGGTGTCGGAACGAGGATCCTCCTCAACGGCGGAACCGGGTATATCATGGGCGCGGGCACACGGAGCAGCAGGGAAAAACCCAATATCGCGGCCTACGGGGACATGCACGCCATGCAGCCGGAGATGATGGGCGGTTTTGTGACCTCGGTGGGCCCCGAGTGCAACACCTCGGTTGCGATTCCCATCCCCGTGCTTGATGACACTGTCCTTGCCGGCCTTCGCATCACCAATGACCGCATCCCGCTCCCTGTCGCCGATGTGCGGGACCGGATCCCCTTTGCCACTGCCAGTTACGCAGACGTATGGGACGGCACGGATCCCGTCATCTCATTCTCACCCGGCGCCTGCGTGCGGTGCGATTCCTGCCCGGCCGCACAGAGTTGCCCTACGGGTGCGATCACGCTACAGGCAGGGATTGACCCGCTGCTCTGCGTGAACTGTGGCACCTGCGTCCGCGAATGCTGCGGAGGTGCATTCTCCGGAAACCTGGGGGTGTTACCAGTGGGGACAATGAAAGTCCCCATCACGCTCCGCCAGTCGGACCGTGCCCGGGCACTGCGGCTGTGCGTGCACCTTAAAGACCTGATCCTTGACCGGAAATTCAGCCTCACCGGGAAGATGGAGGACCTCCTGTGAGCGCCTATACCCTCCACTGTGTCCTCTGCGGTGAAGAGGTGGCAGAGCACTATACCACCGCCTGCCCCCAGGGCCACCCCTCTCTTCTGCGGGCTGATTATGCCGAAAGGCAGCTTAATCTCAAAAACGCTCCCGGTATCTTCCGTTTCAGCAGCTGGCTCCCTATCCACGGGACGTTGCCGATCGATGCGGGCCCGGTCTGTTACAAGAGCGAAGCGCTTGCACGCGTGCTGAACCTCCCAAACCTGTTTATCGGTTTCAACGGCTACTGGCCGGAACGGGGCGGGACAATTTCCACCTGCTCGTTCAAGGAGCTCGAAGCCCTTCCGACCATGGTCCGGGCACAGGAGAACACGACCAAAACCCTTGTCATTGCATCTGCCGGCAATACCGCCCGTGCATTCCTCCAGGTCTCTGCACTGACCGGGGTCCCGGTCGTGGTTGTGGTACCTGACAAGGCCATCCCCCGGCTCTGGACTACCGTTCCGGTTGATAAGGCCTGCGTGATTGCAGTACAGGGGGACTACACCGATGCCATCCGCTTCAGCCGCGAAGTCTGCTCCCTGCCCGGCTTCATTGAAGAAGGCGGGGCGAGGAATGTTGCGCGCCGGGACGGTATGGGGACAGTCATGCTCGACGCGGCAGTGACCATCGGCCGCATGCCGGACTATTACTTCCAGGCTATCGGCAGCGGCACCGGGGGGATTGCTGCGTGGGAAGCTGCGGTCCGCCTCCGGGCAGACGGGCGGTTCGGGACAGCACTCCCGTCCCTCCACCTCAGCCAGAACCTCCCGTTCGTCCCGATGGTCTCGGCCTGGAATGAGCGGCGGAGAAATCTTATAGCGGAGACGGATATGCCAGACGCACCTGCTGCCATATCCCGGGTCTTTTCAGACGTGCTGACCAACCGCGAACCTCCCTACGCCATCCCCGGCGGGGTATTCGATGCAATGTCGGCAACAGACGGCAGGATGTATGCGGTCACCAACGAAGAAGCCCGTGCTGCCGGGACCCTGTATACCGAACTGGAAGGCATCGACCTCGACCCTGCTGCTGCGGTATGCACAGCCTCGCTCATCCGGGCGTGCGAAAACGGCAGCATCGATAAGAACAGGACCGTGCTCCTGAACATCACCGGCGGAGGATACGAGCGGGTGCGGGAAGATCACGCGCTGATCCCGCTACACCCGGCGTTCAGTGTCCCGGCCGGCTCAACGGCCGTACAGGTGGCAAAAGAACTCTTAGAGATGGTAAAGACCCATGTATGAAAACCTGGTTATCGACATCTTAAAAGAGCACGGCATCAGCCACATCGCCTCGATCCCGTGCGACAAGGCAAAAGACCTCTGTTTCATGCTGCCCGACCACTTCGACCATATCTGCCTTACCCGGGAAGAGGACGGGATCGGTGTCTGTGCCGGACTTGCCCTTGCCGGCCAGCGACCGGCGATGGTCATCCAGAGTTCAGGGCTGGGAAATTCCCTCAACGCGATCATGTCCTTAACAAAGACCTACGACCTCCCGCTCCCCATCATCGCGAGCTGGCGCGGGGTTGAGGACGAGGTGATTCCCGCACAGGTGCCGTTCAATGCTGCGATCCCGAAGATCCTTGACGCGACCGGGATTCCGTACACTATTGTCCATACCAATGAAGAGTTCGGCAAGATCGGCGACGTGATCGACGATGCCTTTGTACATTCGCGGCCTCACGTAGCCCTCGTGCTCCCCAAGGCATGGGAAGGGGCGGGGTCGTGCCGTGAGGAATGCCCACCCCCGTCCCGTGTACGGCGGGTTGCGGTCTCCTATGAGCGGACCATTACGGAGCCGGTGATGACCCGGTTCGATGCCATCCGCGTCATTGCACGGCATCTCGGAGAGCAGGCCGTAGTCTCGAACATCGGGGTGCCCGGCAAGGAACTCTATGCCGCACGCGACCGGCCCCTGAACTTCTACATGCTCGGCAGCTACACGCAGGCCTCGCCGCTGGGGCTCGGACTTGCCGCCGGCACAGAGCGTGATGTCTGGGTGATTGACGGGGACGGGAGTATCCTTGGGACCGGTATCCTGCCCGTTATCGGTGCCCGGCAGCCGGAAAACCTCACGATCTTCTGTCTCGACAACGGTGCGTTTGGCAGCACCGGCAACCAGCTCACGCCGGCATACCGGGATACGGACATCGAACTGATCGCCATCGCAGCAGGTTTCCGGCATACCGGAAAAGCCCGGTCGGAAGCGGAACTGGCAACTGTTATCGGGGATCTCCGCAAGGGCCCGAATTTCGTCCACGTGCTGCTGAAACCCGGTAATGCCGCGGTAAAGAATATCCCCCTCTCCCCCCACGAGATTCGCGACCGGTTCGCTGGTGCGATGAAAAATCCCCGGTGAATGCGATTAATTACAAAAACTTTTTCAGGCCATGGAGATACAGGCATGAACCGATAATGTTCACACCAGAATAATCAAAATACAATAGTAGTTTTCGAATTTGGAGTCTACCCCCCCCTTCGGGGGTCGCCCGGCCGCCTCGTCGGGGCCTCGCCGGGCACATCGGTATAAGAACATAATCGGTTCCTGAACCCCCGCTGCGTTTGCCTCATCCATATTGAGACCGGATTCCAGAAGGTTAGTGAAAACGCGTCTGAAAAGGCGAAGAATAAAAAAAGGGGTCAAGGGGGGGTCATCCTCTTAACCGGTGGGGAATATTAGTAAATTATTGGAGAAAAACAGG
The DNA here is from genome assembly GCA_030651815.1 of Methanoregula sp. GTDB lineage: Archaea > Halobacteriota > Methanomicrobia > Methanomicrobiales > Methanospirillaceae > Methanoregula. The sequence continues at coordinate 820 of JAUSBW010000258.1, read as the reverse complement.
ATTTTTTTTACAGATATATTTTTGCAATGCAGTTTACCCTATTTCCAGCGTCTCCAGTCGTCGGCAGGCCTCGACCAGCGTCTCATCCTTTTTCGAGAACGTAAACCGGAGTTTTGTCTCTCCCCCCACGTGGTAAAACGAACTGCCCGGCACCGCTGCCACCCCGGCCTTTTCCACAAGATAGCGGGCAAACTCTGTGTCTTTCATGCCAAAACCGGCAATATCGGTGAAGATATAGTATGCACCTTCCGGCAGCTGGCAGGAAAATCCTGCGTTCCTGAGCCCATCAAAGAGAATCTGCCGCTTCCGGTCGTATTCCCGGGCAAGTTCCCGGTAATAGGATTCCGGCAGCCGGAGTGCTGCCACGCAGGCATACTGAAGCGGGGCGGGTGCACCCACGGTTAAGAAATCGTGAATCTTGCGGAGGCGTTCCGTAATCTCCCTGCCGGCAAGTGCATACCCGACACGCCACCCGGTGACGCTGTAGGTCTTTGAGAAACTCCCGATGGTGATTGTACGGTCATGCATCCCGTTAAGCGATCCGATCGAGACATGTTTTCTTCCATCGTACAGGATATGCTCGTAGATCTCGTCCGTGATTGCGATCACGTTATGGTCGATACAGAGGTCAGCGATGAACTGGAGTTCCTGTTTGGAAAAGACCTTGCCGGTCGGATTATTTGGTCGTGTCACACAATCGGCTAAGATCTCGCTGCTAGCAAAGATACCTAAGCGTTCAAAGATATCAATCTTATCGAAAATGGATTCAGTAAACCCAACAACGAAACCGGTTAAGTAGCCGCCGCGGGGGCGTCCCTTC
>JAUSBW010000254.1 GCA_030651815.1 Methanoregula sp. | reverse complement strand
GAAGGGGATGGGAAAACCGAAACTCTCAAGGATCATGATACAACCGAGTATCAGGATGGAGTACATCGCACCGTTCTTTAAGTAGATGTATTTTTTGATCTTATCCACATTACGAACGGTCATCTCTCTTACAACGAACGCCCCAAGTCCGTTTCCAATGATGATCAGCGGTACTGCCATGGTGAACGCGAATGCCCCGATAACTCCATCGATCGAGAAGGTGGCATCGATCACCTCAAGATAAAAGATCTTGCTGATATCAGACATATTGCCATGGAGCATCTTCCTCTCCGCCACTTCTGCATTCTGACGAAAACCGTGAACAATGAAAAATGCGGTCGAACCAATGACGGCACCGAATGCGATCATAGGGCTTTTTTCTAAAGCAAACCAGACGATTGCAGCGAGCAGGACAGACACAATTGCAAAGAACCAGACACCTTTTGATGCAATGTAGCGCTCCCCCCGCAGGCCGAAATTTTTCTCTTCAAGAAACAGCCAGTGGAAGAAGAGGAATATAAGAAATACCCCGCCACCCATCAGGAGGATTGGTGCTGACTGCTCGATGGCAGCAATCACTGCGGGGTCAGAAGAGAATGTGGCAGTCAGTGCTCCTATTGGGCCAAGGGAAGGCGTGGACATCCAGACGATAAGCCATGGCAAAAGACCGCGGATGGCAAAGACGGCAAAGATCAGACCCCAGAGCAAAAACCATTTCCGGGCCCGCTCTCACATGGTGGAGAGGACTTCGGCATTGATGATGGCATTGTCGATGCTGGTGATCGTCTCGAACAGGCAGAGCCCGGCAATGATGAGAACGATAGAGAGGATATCCATGTGCTGGTACCGTATCTGTGTTCAGATCTTTTTAAAATTTTGTCCGGCGTAGTTTCGTGATTTTGTGGATACGGTAGTGATACAATTATTGTTCATCTACAAATTTCCGGTACTCCCCCAGCAGTGCTGCGGCATATTCGGCCGTCTTTTTTGTCGGCACGTAATTGAAGACCTTCACACTTTTGAGGAGCTCATGAGAGATCTCAGTATTGTCTATTAGTTTGAGTTTTTTTACCTCATTAAAAATAAATTCAAGATGATCGATGCCAGTCTCCTTCCCGTCGATCAGGATCCGTTTTGTCTTGATCTTATCGGGCGGTATCCCCCCGCAGATCGAGCAATAATATCCATCCTTGTCATCGCCGGGCATTCAATCACTCCTTGATCATCGTAAGGCTCATCTTGAATTTCGTTATAGCTGACAGGGCATGGGGGGCATTTGCAGGAAAGATGATAGTCTCCCCCACGTTCATCTGGAATGTCTGCCCCGCAACCCAGACTTCGCATTTCCCCTCAAGAATCGTGACCAGCGCGTCGAATGGTGCGGTATGCTCCGAGAGTCCCTCGTTCTCATCAAACGAAAAGATCGTAATGTTCCCCGCTTTCCGCGAGATGACCATGCGGCTTGCTACAGCGCCGTCCGCGTAG
>JAUSBW010000244.1 GCA_030651815.1 Methanoregula sp. | reverse complement strand
CGATATTTTTCAATACCTGAATGATTGAAGATACACGAGTCTGTTGACTCTGTAACATCATAATAATTTATCGTGGTTTAAGTATTTTAATCTTCTCTTACTTAACTTGCCGCATTTTTAGAAATAACCGAAAGTCATGTATTACAAACAGTTTGCCTACGGATGTTAACGGATGAATATCACCATACCCCACGGTTGCCAGCGTAACGATGATAAAGTAAAAAGAATCAACAGGGGAGAGATGTTCAATGGCCATCATGCCAATGATACCCACAATGATGACAATAAAAAGGATGGATAAGTAGATTCGAAGCCTGATTGGGATCGTATTCATCGATCAGATCTGTTATGTGATATGTAAAAAAAGGATGCCCTGATTTGTTTCATACCCCCGACCAGATTCGAACTGGTGTCGCCAGCTCCAAAGGCTGGCATGATTGACCACTACACTACGGGGGTGGATAATGTCTTTTTTGAATACACTTCACAAATTTCCTTACTGAAAATTTGCTCTATTCATTTTAGCGCGGAAGATATTAAAATCAGCATCCGCAGCAGGTTATCAGGCAACACAAGGGAGATTCGCAAGGGTGTGTCCGCTTAAGAGGCGCACGAAGCGGGCGGCGGGGCGGCGATCCGCAAAACAATTTCTGATATGTTTCGTTCACCGTGGTTCCGCCCATTCTTTGGAATTTTCAAATGCATCGATAAGTTCTGGATCACTGCTTCAGTGAGCGGAGCGCCCGTAGTCTTGATCATCAGCGGATCTTTTTTAACCTTGATCTCCCCCAATCGGGATATGACCCCATCGAGCCGCATGGAAAATCGGATATTTATGATCCAATCATTATGTCTGCTGGTTTTTCCATACTGGTTTTCTTTCCGGACTCTTTTTGTTCAGGTGTTCGTGTTTCACTGTTTTTGGGGATGATATATTCATCAGATTTCTGAATCTGTTTCGGAAGTCGTGCCAGTATTTCCCTGCTTACCTTAAGATGTTCTTTCATAACACCAGACAATTCAGCCAGAATTTTATTTTGTTCGGTTATAAGTGACTCAAGTTCATGAGACGAATTAATTGCAGATTCAAGGGGTTCCTCAGCAGGCTGCTGTTTCTTTAAAAATTCACTGCGACGTTTCCAGATTTTACTGATACTGTCAATTCCTTTCTTTTTAGTGGGAAAGATCTGACGATACCGTTCGTAGAACTCGTGGCTGTCATTACACTGGACAACAAGATCAATCTCAGCATCATCGATTTTCTCGTACTTTCGTTTATGGGTCTTGGGCATATAGTAAAACATTGGATATTTTCGGATTTGAATCTTTCTTCGTCAGAATAAAATCGCTCATAAAAAAATTGAATTTGAGAAATATCCAACAAGACATCCTAATATTAAAAAAATATAGATTTGAATAAAAATCTCATTCATAAAATCAATTTTCCTAAAATATTAGATTTTAAAAGCAATGACTGAAAATAGTAAATTATTGATTTTTTCCAATTGATAATGAATTTTCTTCAGAAAACTTTGATTTCAAGAACATTTGATTATTTAATTATTAATAAAAAACAATGCAAAACATTCTCAAATTTTTTAATTAAAACACATTATGCCGGAAGATTGCGTTTTTATTAATAATTTGAACGGACATATGTTCAGAGGTAACTTGGAAATTTTTCAAAAAGAATTGATTTGAACGTACATACATGGAAGATTGGATTTCAAAACCATTAAATTCAATGAATATTTCTAAAAAATTTGACTTAATTAAGAAAAATTCTAATTGAACAATAATTATCTTCATAAAATGGAATTTCAAGAACAATGGAAATATTTGAATTTTATATAGTGACATTGTAAAAAAATTGATAACTTTTGATTTGATTATATGTTTATTATCACAAAAAATATTTTCGCAAAATCATTGGATTCAACTTTTTTTCACGATAAATTTTCAGAAATGGAATTGGATTTAACTAAATAGTTCCAAATTTTCATAAATTCGGCAATTGAATTTTCCCTAAATCACAGCCCCATTTTCATTCTCATTTTTTTCACACAAGTGATGGAAGTAATCAGAATCTCAATCATTCTCATCAGGGATATCGTACACATACAGCCCTATAAAGATGAGAACATCTGGAGATACCCGAAGGCTCCAGAAAAAACCCGGTTTCCGATAGGAGTAACATGATTCACAGGATACCCACTTTTTTAGGGATTTTCCTCAGCTTACAACAAAAAACTTCCAATTATTTTTCCATTTCTAAAAAATATTTATCCTGTTTATCATTATAGTAAAAAATAACCGAAAGGGTCACTTCTGGATTTTTATTCATACTCTTAATCTGGCCGGATTTCGTTAGAAAAGATTGCTGATTACGGTATAGCATCATACGGTTTATAATAGAAAATTAACGACTTAGTAAATAATACAAATACTCCATAATTTGAGGTTAAATATGAAAATAATAGAAGATACGAGATATTTTACATAAGTAAAAGTGATCAAAAAAATAAGTAAAAACGAACAAAAAATGATACTATTTCCTGTCAGCAGATATTGGTGAGCAAAATTATGCTTTCTCGTTTGTGCCGGAGAGTGGGAAAAACTGCTGGTAGACCTGCCGGCGCTCATCAATATCGGTATGGAGATAGATCTCTGTTGTTTTAATTGAAGTATGACCGAGATTTTCCTGGACAACACGGAGGTTCTTTGAGCGTTTGTAGAGCTCGCTTGCATAACTATGGCGTATCTTGTGCGGGGTGATACCATTGGGGGCATAATGCTTGAAAATATGCTGAATAGCACGAGAGGAAATATGCTTTCCCTGTTGGCCGATAAAAAGGGGACCAACGATTCTGTTACCTATAAATTTTAGAATGTCAGCAAGAGTATCATCATCAACAAAGACAATACGAATCTTGTCACCTTTACCACGGATTCGGATTGTATGCTCATCAAAATCTATGTCCTCAATATTTATTTCACACAGTTCTGATACACGAACACCTGTGGCATATATTGTCCTGACAATGAGCTTGTCACGCGGATCTTCTATCGAATCTATCAGCCTGATCACCTGGTTGTGTTTGAGATATTTCACATCCTGCTGTTTAATTTTTGGCCGTTCGATACCCATCAGAGGGTTTGTACTGACTGCCCCCTGAGTATAAAGGAACCGATAAAACGAACTCATTGTCGAGATAATGCGATGAAATGTCTTTGGTTTGTACGTTCGCATTGATGAGACAAACGTGAGAAAGTCAGTTACAATTACAGGTGTTACTTCCACACTGGTATCAAGGCGGGCACTCTCAAAATCCTTCCAGTAGATGACAAGTTTGGTTATCTCAGTGTGCCTCCGAAGCCAGACATAGTATGCGAAGTGTTTAATCACCTGCTCATAACTGTCAAGTGTGCTGGAGGAATAATTACGCATCCTCAGGTAGTTCCGGTAGCTTTTGAGCCATTCCGAAAAATACCCGTTTTCCATGCTCTATTCTATCTTATCTCGTGTAAATAAAGGTTTTCGTAGAATACCTATTCTGCGAAGTTTGCAAATATGAGTTTTTTTTGATTGTGTCAAATAATCGGCTAAGATCTCTATTTCAAAAGGTAACATTTTTTGAGTTGTGTAAGAACATTGATCACGGTAAGCCTGGAACACGCTCCGATATTACAATAAGGTCTCATTCATGGAAGGGCGCACAGCCGGCCTTTCCACAAAGAGACACGATCAAAAAATTGAAGCCACACCACCACTCCCCGTGTATTCGGTATACACGGATGAATCCCTCCGAATGCCTATTGGTAATGAGAAACAAATATCTCAAAACAGGCCTTTTTTTCATTTTGATGGGTCCAGCTACCCAACATCCCTGCGATCATCGACCAGAAGCCCGCTATTGCCTTCCAAACACAATTAACGTCGATGAATAACCGTTCCTGTAGGAACGCTATTTACGTAATTTATTAAGTTGCGATTCACTGATTACCTGGAAAGGCTCAGCAAATCGCGACCCCTAAAAAGCTCAGCATATCGTGACCCCTAAAGGATAAAGTTCGACGTTCATTGCTCCTTTGGGGGAGCATAATGGAATTGACACCAGAAGAGCAGGAACGAAAACAAGTTATCCAACGATTCTTGGAAGGGGGACGGGTGGTCGATATTTATCGGGAGAATAATAGATCAAAAACGTGGTTCAAAAAATGGTTAAACCGTTATCAAACCGGACAGAAGAACTGGTACAAAGATCTTCGAAGAGGACCCCCCTGTCATACACAATAAAACCAAAGACAAAATCGAAAAGGTTGTTGTCAAAATCCGGAAATCATTAATGGATGGGACTGAAGATTCCACCAGGTACTCTTTTGTAGGGGATGAAGCCATCCGATTTCGAATGGAAGAACTTGGGTATGAACCATCGGAGATTCCGTCTCAATCCACGATTAAACGAATCATCAAACGCAACAAGCTGCGAATAAACAAGAAAGATCGATACAAGAGGGTCAGATCCAAAGGGCAGCACACAATAATCAAGCCCAAATGCGTTGACGAGATGCAC
>JAUSBW010000231.1 GCA_030651815.1 Methanoregula sp. | reverse complement strand
GATAGCTAGCACGGTCAAAGGGAAAAGAAGGCCTGTTTTAGGGCCCGGAACGAATAATCCTATCAAATGATACGCGTCAAATCTACCTTTACCGGTGCGACTGGAGGAACTTAATGATACGTTCCTGTATGTCATGAACCTGTGGCGAGATCCATGCACAGAAGTGGGAACCTTCCCGCACCCATAGCTCCTCGGCATGAGGAATATTCTTCCGGGCATACACACCGTGATAGAAGAGGACATCACTGTCATGGGTCCCGTGGATGATGAGCGCCGGGCACCGTATCCTGTTGACGGGAAGATCGGGAAGCGTTGCGAACTGCTTCATATCATTGTCAACGCCGGCCTTCCTTTTGGGATAATCCGACATTGACCGCACGAGCCGGAAGAAAAAGCGCATCTGGTCGGGATCCTGTGACGCTGTCTCGACCTGCTTGTCGATCTGTTCAGGCCGGAGCAGGGATTCCTGCTGGATGAACTCGTGCAGGGTCTTTTTGGGGAACCGGGTGGAGAAGAAGCTGATGAGCTGCTCACCGGGCCCGCTTAAGAAAATTGCCTCGGTTATTGCATTGGCATTGGCCGGCATCAGGTATTGTGAGACAACGGCATCAGCAGCAACCAATGCGGTGACCCGGTCTGGATACCGGATGGCAAACTCATAGCCGGACGCACCCCCGGCCGACCCAAAAATGACTGCGGTCTTTTCTATCCCGAGTGTATCCAACAGGGCCGCGTACATGTCGGCCTGCTCACCGGGGGTCTTGCCGGATGAGAGCGGGGTACCGAGATATCCCGGCCGGCTCGGTGCCAGAACCGAGAACCCGTAGCGGGTTAACCAGTCAAAGAGCATCAGGGCCTGATCATATCCGCCGGGTCCTCCATGGATGCCCAGCACAACCGGGCCTTCCCCAAGACAGGCATATTCTACCGTTCCTTTTGCCGTAGTTGCGGTGCGGTTCATGGCAGTAAGCTCATCCTGCCGTGCGACCTCGACTTTTATCCACTGCGGGAAGTCAGATGTGAACAGGGCATCATAGGTTTCCTCTGGCATGAACTGTCGTTGACACTGATATATAAAAAAAGGTTTTGCCGGATTTTTTGGTTTTTATCTCGCATTTGCCGGCAGGATACCCGGAATTTGTATTAACAGTCATCTCCCGATCCAGCCAGCCATACGCGTCCCCGCTGAAACCCGGGGGCTGGCCAGACTCGCGTAACGGCCCAGCCTTCAGCCGGTCATCGCAAGCCGTTTGACAATTGCCCGGAACTTGAACGGGCACCGGAACTAGCACGTACCGGAGAGTTTTGGGAAAAGTATCGGTACCAGAAAGGGCTCAGCTACTCCGGAACCGGATGGAAGGCCCCAGCGATATCGGTTTTTACCGGATATAGCCGATACCAACCGAGGGATTCAATGCTATGCCGGGTTTTGCCAGTAATTCAATAAAACGAAACCCTCGTTCAGGATGGAAAATATTCGCTGAAGCGGCACTCCTCACGATCCATGCAGTATCAAGACCGCGTTCGGTACCGGCGCAGCAGATCACCGGAATCCCTTCAGGAATTACTCCGGCATCTACGGCCATCAGAACACATTCCATACCGACAAGGGTACCCGGGGAAAAGAGCTCCAGGGTCTTTGCCATGATGTCGAGCGAGGAGATATGACCCAGATGAATTCTCATGGAAAAACTGGGGCCGAAGAAGGGAATCGTCCCCTGGATCTTCGTCACTCCCATCTGTTCCAGTTGAATCATATTCTGATGGGGGATCTCCATAGGAATCCTTTTCTGGCCCTCCGATTTCCATGTGTCACGGAGCGCACGAAGCTCAGGAATATCTGCGAAGATACCCGTCTCCATCCCATCAGTTTCCCAAGCCATTCCCTGAGGACAGGTTACACAGACAACCTTTTTGCTGCCGGCAACCCGGGCAATTTTCAATGCACTGTCACCGGTAATTGATGCTACAACTATTGCATCAGCACGGGCACTGACCTGCTGAACGACATCAACAATTGAAGCGGTATTAACCGGGCCGGGGCGGTCAAGAATGAGCACGATAGTTCAGACTCCTCATTAACTATACTGTTTTATCTCAAGGAAATATTTAAAGAGGGCTTTTGGCAGAGAGGACGATCATGGAAAGGGCCGGGAGAAATTTTCCGGCCCGGGCCCCACCCGTCCCCGCTGAAACCCGGGGGCTGGCCGGTCTCGCGTGTAGGGGCAGCCGGGGCCGGTGAGCGTGGGGCGTTTGGCAATTGCCGGTACACGACGGGCACCGGACCGGGCAGGTACCGGAGATTTTGGCAAAAGTGGCGATACCGGAATGGGTCGGGCAGCTCTTGAACCGGAGGGAGAGCTGGATATCAGTCCGGAATGACACCGGAGCTTAGTAACGTTAAGAAACCCGCGGAAACATGGGGGATGGACACCACATCATCCAGCGATATTCCGAGATTTTTCTGGCAGATCCATCGGAATAAAAAGCCGCCATTTATCATCTTTTATACCAACAACAGACATGGCACATCTATGACTGACATCCCGCGTATCCTGATACTCCTCATCGTCATCGCAGCAATCGTTTCCTCTGGGTGCACGCAACCCGTAACGCCGCCGCAGCAAGCGGGGGGCAAGGGGCCAAATCCGCCGCCCGAAGAGACCCGGGCTGCCCTCCAGCAGATCATGGATGCCGGTATCCACACCGCCGGCATTCCCGGAGCCGTTGTGGATATCGCAACCCCGAAATGGACCTGGAATTCCGCTGCCGGGAATGCGTCCCCGATCACCGGCGAAAAGGCACAGCCCGGCATGCGGTTTTTGATTGCCAGCGTCTCGAAGACCTTCACGAGTGTTGCGGTCCAGAAACTGGCAGAAAAGAAGAAACTCTCGCTCGATGACCCCATAGCACGCTGGCTGCCGGCCGATCTTGTTGAGAAGATCCCCAACGGACGGATTATCACGGTCCGCCAGCTCCTCGACCATACCAGCGGCATCGCTGATTATCAAGAGGATTCCATCATTATCCGGGAATACCGGGACCCGGATGTCCCGGTAACGTACCAGGCAGCAATGTGGCAGGGGATAAACGCAAGCCCGCTCTACCCGCCGGGAACGAATTTCACCTACTCGAACGTGAATTACATACTCTTAACCCTCATCATCGATAACGCGAGCGGGGTCCCCTACGAAGATTACGTCACCCGGAACATCTTTGTCCCTGCGGGCATGAACAACACGTTCATCCATGAGACCAACCACATTCCCGGGCCGCACATGACTGCTACCCAGCGTGGAGTGAATGGCACGTTCGTGGATTTGTCCAACCTGTATGTCCAGTTCGATCGCGGGGCTGGAGACATTGTGAGCACGACGGCTGATCTTAACCGCTTCCACCGTGCGCTGCGCGAAGGGAAGCTTATCAGCAAATCGTCGTTCGCCGCTATGGAAATACCATTGCCGCAATCCGGCAGTATGGGTTATGGCCTTGGGTATATGAACGGATTCGATGCGGCCTCGAATGTGACCACCCAGGGTCACGGCGGGGGATACCCGGGTTCGTTCACGTTCCTTGATTACCTGCCGGAACAGGATACCTACGTTGCCATGAACATGAATTCCGCTGATGTGTCATCAGACAACCTCAAACCGATCCGCACGGCACTTTACACCTACCTGAAGAACGGGACGTATCAGTGAGATAATTTCCCCGCACTTTTTTCTGCTGGACCCGGGGGCTGGCCGGTCTCCGCGTAACGGCCCAGCCTTGAGCCGGTCACGCATGCCGTTTGACTATTGTCCGGAACAGGAACGGGCACCGGACCGGGCATGGACCGGAGATTTTGGGAGAGTGAACGGTACCGGAATTGACTGGGTTACTCCGGAACCAAACGATCCCGGATGTATGGCACTATGGCACATTGAGGGTCATTTCCGGGATCTTTTTTTTGTACAAATTTCTCGTAAGACTTTACGGAGCATTTTGCATATTTCTATTTTTTTTGTTTCTATTCGAAGCCTAACTAATGACTTCATTTTTGCCAAATGTTTAGACCTACAATTTTATCTATTAATAGGACTAATGTTCAACCATGACACTTATACGAAAAACAACCTTAATTCGTGTAAATAAAAATTGTGACTCATTAAGAACTACAATACCAAAACCGATAATGGATTTATTTGATTTAAAAGAAGGCAATAAAATTACGTGGGTCTACGATCCCAAACACAGGTCGAGTATAAAAATTTCTTGTTCCAATGGAAACGATAGGGGGTGTGTGTGAAAAATGATGTCAGAGGTGATAATTCCCCATAACCAATATATCCCTATATCGGATGTACCAACTACAGAGAACCCAGACGATATCGAAAAATTTCCACAATCTGAATACAAAAAATTGATAGTGGAAATTGACACTCCATTAAATCCGGCAGAAATTGCATTATTAAATAAAATCCAAAAGAAATTTTCAAAAAATGGCTTTCAAATGATTATCGAAGAATTCAAGGTAATTTTGTATCTTCATTCAATAGATTTTGAAGCTTTCAAAACCCATATCAATAGTCTTCTGAGTACCACAAGTCCAGAGTTCGTTGACAAAACGATTTTTTTGAATATTATTGAAAAAATATCGACGATTAAAAGTTACGGGATTAAAGGTGGAAAAAGAGTTTATGTTACATACAATGACGAGAGAAAAGTAGAAAATCGCAAGTCCAAAGTAAAAAAAAGAGGCCTGTACTATTACGCTCAAGAAAATAATTTCTCGAAGAAAAACACTATACTCCCAGAACAATTTGAAAATAATATAATTTGCAGGGATAGTGAAGAGGTTTTAAAAGAATTGCCTGACAACTGCATTGATCTGGTTATTACGTCACCCCCATACAATTTTGGCTTAGGATACGACACATCGAAAGATGAGATTGATTGGGAGAAGTACTTCCAAAAATTGTTTGATATCTTCGACGAGTGTATCCGCGTTTTGAAATATGGTGGCAGAATAATCGTGAACATTCAACCATTATTCTCTGATTACATCCCAAGCCATCACATTATCTCAAATCATTTTATGGAGAAGAAAATGATCTGGAAGGGAGAAATTCTTTGGGAGAAAAACAACTACAATTGCAAATATTGTGCATGGGGAAGCTGGAAAAGTCCGAGCAGTCCATATTTAAAATATACATGGGAATTTTTAGAGATATTCGCAAAAGGTGATTTAAAGAAAGAGGGATCTTCGGATAAAATTGACATAAAAGATGATGAATTTAAGAAATGGGTTGTCGCAAAGTGGTCGATAGCCCCAGAAAGAAAAATGGTTCACTATGATCACCCGGCGATGTTTCCGGAAGATCTTGTAGAAAGAGCTTTGAAGCTTTTTAGTTTTGAAGGCGATGTCATTTTAGATCCATTCAACGGTGTTGGTACAACATGCGCTGTAGCAAAAAGATTCAATAGAAAATATGTTGGGATTGATGTGTCTGAAAAATATTGCAATATAGCGAAAAAGAGGGTTAAGGAAATTTTGCCAGGAACAAATTAATCGGGTAAAATCCCTCCTATCTCAATTCTGATAGATTCATGAGATAATCTTTCCAAGGCAATCTTTACTTCATTAAAAAACTCAAAAATAGCATCGTTGCTAATCGGATTCGCCGGTTTCCCTCGAATAATAAAAATTTGATCTAAAGGTGTTCTTCCTTTCGTAGGAATTTCGTCAACATCAATTTGATTCTGTTCAGAAATGCAATATACCTTGACATTCGGAGAGCCTTGTTTCATTTTTTGGGCAGTAAATTGTGCTTCACTTAACATCGTTTTATCGATATAAGTCTTACATTCTATTGCAATAACCGGAATAATTATGGGATATTGCTCCTCTCCAATATTGACATCAAATTTTTTACCGATACAAAAATCAATGTCTTTTGTTTTAATTTTGGCGTTGCCCCCCCTATCCAATACGATTCCAGCAAAAACTCCCTTATTAAAAAAATCAAGATTTAATCTTTGAATTTCGGGAATATCTTTTAACAGAAAACCGCAGAATTCCTCTAACACAGTCGGACGAAGTTTTGCCTGGGATTTTATTCCATGAGTTTTTTCGAGAGTATCTACACGCGGGTAATAATCTTTTAAAAGAGCTGCCTTTCTGTCAATATCGGCTCTTGTTATCCCAGTGATAGCTAGTTGTGATTCTTTATATGGCGTATAAAAATCGTGCTTAAAATTAATACACTCCTGAAATACCCGTCTGTAAGAATTTGCATTAATATCGCGGCATTTTCCATCAAGGTTACTCTCATGGTAAAAATAAAACCCAACCATATATTTTAAGATTAGGTTTTATCTTTATCTTCTTTGCGAGCGATTTTGAAATTCATCACGATTTCCTGTTGTAAATCGATCAAAATTCCGATTCTCTTTTTTTCCTGAAATTTCATAGGACGATTAACATTTCCAGCCAGAGTCCCGCCGGAAAATTTCCCGGACCGGGCCCCACCCGTCCCCTCCGAAACCCGGGGGCTGGCCGGTCTCCGCGTAACGGCCCAGCCTTGAGCCGGTCATCGCATGCCGTTTGACAATTGACCGGAACATGAACGGGCACCGGACCGGGCAGGTACCGGAGCGTTTGGTAAAGTGAGCGGTACCGGAAGGCCCGGGCCCCACCAGTACCCTCCGAAACCCGGTGGCTGGCCGGGTCTCCGCGTAACGGCCCAGCCTTGAACCGGTGATCGCATGCCGTTTGACAATTGCCCGGAACATGAACGGGCACCGGAACTGGCATGTACCGGAGCGTTTGGAAGAGTGAGCGGTACCGGAAAGGGCTGAGCTTCTCCGGAACCGGAAGGCCCGGGCCCCACCCGTCCCCGCTGAAACCGGGGGCTGGCCGGTCTCGCGTCAAGGGAGCAGCCGTGGGCCGGTGATCGCATGCCGTTTGGCAATTGCCGGTACATGACGGGCACCGGAACGTGCACGTAAAGGAGGTTTTGTGAGAGGGAGCGGGACCGGAATGGAAGACACTGATTTCACAGCAATTTAGAGACACTACCAAACAAATTCATTTATCTCTTCAAAACATGAAAGATGAGAAAAAGAATGACTGGTGAATCTACAAATGGAAGATAATAAATTGAAATATTTTTTGGCTATTCCCAATCAAGATGATTTCAATCCAATTAAAAAATTTATTTTTTGCTCATTAAAAGAACTTGATATCTTTCCTAATAATTTATCAATGCAATCTACCCTTACTGGATTGCACTTTGAAGAGAATAACGAAAATCGAATTGAACTTGAAAACGGACCCGTCAGAGAGTCAGTAATTCAAGCAATAAAACGCTCTGACTTCATAGTGGCCGATTTAACAGGATCGAATGGGAATATTTTATACGAAGTGGGATTCGCTCACGCTCTGAAAAAACCTGTCCTTCTAATGGTTCAATCAGATTCTGGGAAAATTCCAACGAATATTAGTGGATTTCTTTTCTTCATTTATTCAGTAGCGGAACTTAGTAATCCACAATCATCCGAAATATTGAAGATTGAAATTCAAAATTGGGTGAGATATTCTACTCAATATTTATCTTCGGGGGCAAGTGAAGAATGATGGATAATCGTCAAATTTGTTTTTTCATCATGCCATTTAACCCCGAATCCAATATTTTATACCAATATTTAAAAGAACATATCGAAAAAGATCAAAAAATTCGATGTGATCGAGCAGATCAATCTGGTGGGCAAGGAACATTGATCGATAAAATCATCAACCATATTCAAAAAGCAGATTTAATAATTGTGGATTGTTCTGAGGGAAATCCCAATGTAATGTTCGAACTTGGAATTACATACAAATCAAATAAAGATGTGATATACATTACAAAAAATGATGACTTGCCCTCTGATTTAAAGCAAATCGATTTCATTAGTTATGGAAATAATAAACCAAAAGAATTTTTGGAGTTAATCGAAAATGCTTTAAAACAAGCGTTAACTGGAAAATATGACATTTTATATGAGAAAGGAAAAAATCTTCAAAAACAATTTAATAATAATACTAAGTTGACTACAGACACAAATTCGAAAGAAAAATTTATTGAATTAATTGAAACTGCAAGAGAAACACAAAGAATTCCTGATATCAATGAAGAATATGCATTAAAACAATTTCTGTTACCAAGAATCATTCAAAACAGTGAAGATAATGCAATAATGGATAAAATTGTCAAATGGGTTTCTTAAATTTTTTTAGGTCACACAAAATTTAAATGCGTTTCCAATATCGCTTAACCGTCGTATCGATTCCTCCGCGAACCTTCGCTTTCAGACAAACAAAAATCCACTTCGGCTCAATAATACGTTTCAAATCATCGAATATCTGATTTGCAAGTTCCTCATGATAGAGTTCATCGTTTCTAAAATCATTCAGATAATATTTCAAAGATTTTAACTCGATTAATTTTTCTTCCGGCTCATAAATTACCTTAAACGAGTAAAAATCAGGGAGGCGGGTACTAGGACACAACGATGTTAATTCATCAGAATTATGTTCACAAAAAAACGATTTGCCTCGATTTTTGTTAACCAGTGTTTTGAGAATTTCAGGATCCATTTGCTGCTTCCATATTTGTTCGATTTATTGCTGCCTCTTCAATAGCATCTTTAATTTTTGCATGTTTCCAAGGGACAACTTTAATGTTATTTTCTGTTATGGCTTTTGGAACCTTTATTGAAGGATCATCCCTTGATCTAACGGCCACTACACCTTTTCCGCGTTTGATCGATTCTCGGATTTCCCAATCAACCCATTCACTTTCATGTGTTTTTTCTCCGACAAAAACAACGGTTACTGAACAATGATCTATCCTATCCCTGATTCCTCGTTTTATGTATTCTGCATTTTCGCTATTGAATGGAACTCTAATAGAGGAATCGATGAAATCAAGTTCGGAATCTTCATTTTTAGCTTGCCCTCGAAACAAGTTTACTTCATTTAGATCTTCATTTTGAAAACTAATGAACACTCTTCGTCGAGGAGTTTCTTGAGGTGGTTTTTTCTTCTCTATCTCTTTCCGAGCTATAGATTCAAGTTTCTCAACATCATTCGGTTGATAGCTGGAAGAAGATCCGCCAGAGCCACCCATTATTTGTTCCCTCCTGCATGGAATTGGGGTAATGTCGTCATACCAACAGACTGCATAATTTCTTTGCAAGAGACACATTTTTGACAATAAATATCTTGTCCGGAATGACACGAATATGTTGAATTAAGTGGAAGTTTATGATGCAATGCTAGTTTCACCACCTCTTCCTTACTGAATTGAATCAAAGGGGTAATGATTGTGAAATATGTTCCCATTGCAGCATTTAATGCAAAATTTGCATTCACAAGAAATTCTGAAGTTTGATCTTGAAATAGATGGTTTTTCTCCGTGAGAAATCCAATCGCAATTGTATTCGTACCTCGTTGGAATCCATATGATGCAGCTACAAGGAGAAATAATAGATTTCTTCCTGGAAGAAAAGCTTCCTTGTAAATATCCTTCGATGGATCGGTAATACCAGACCGTATTGTCTTTCCATAACCATTTAGATCAATTTTTTCAGGTTTAGGGAAATTTAATTTTTCAAAAATTTTTTGACAGGCATCCCATTCTTTTTTATTCGCTCGTTGACCGTAATCGATGAAAATGGGGTATAAAGCATGTCCCTCATTTTCAAGTAACTTACACATCGTGAGGGAATCAATTCCCCCGGAAACCAAAGCAACTATTTCCATGTGAATACTCCTTCTCTAATAATCTCATGACAACCCATATCGCAATATCCAGTCTGGAAATTTTTTTGTTAAAGGATATTGCATAATTATTCAGAATAGTTTCAGTTTGGACATATTTTTTCTTACTCGCTATGTCATTTTTTGAGGAATCGGAGTATCCATTCCAAAACTAATGGAAATATTAATATCTTAGTACGTATATAACATTATACACGATACTACTGCAACCCCTTCGGGAATTACTTGCACCCCTCACCAACGAGGCGATTGAG
>JAUSBW010000228.1 GCA_030651815.1 Methanoregula sp. | reverse complement strand
GCTACCAGAAGTCGTTTTTGTCTTTCATTCAGATGTGGAGATAATTTAGCAAAAATTGTTTTGAAGGCATTATCCGTTTCCATAATAGAAGTTGGGGTTATTGCATAAATAAAGATCGACTAATTATTTTACGCTTCCTTATTATCGGAGGTCGGCAATTTTGTTCTTCCGAACACTAATTCCACCATATCCCTGCATACCTCTTGTGTCCGAGAACCTAAAGAATATGCAAGGAAAAGATAGGAACCACGTTTCACACAGGTATAGATCCAGATGTCACCTTCATGATTTGCTCCAGTGCTTCTTGACTTAACTTTCTTTTGTTTTTTTTTACCGTACTCCAAAGTTCATCTACCTCAAATGGAGTCAATTTAACATCTTTCAAGAGAAACTGAGTCATTGCTTCGGCGTGAATTGCAAGATCACTAAGTAATTGACAGATCGTATCGCGATGATGACCGGTTGCACGTTCGATGCCTCTGATTCCTAGCTTTTCAACAAGTAGTTTGCAAATGAGGATAATCTCGGATAACGGAAGATGTTTATGGTATAGGGGGGTATTTGCGGTCTCCACGAACCATAAGTTGCAATGTTTACAGAAGTATTGTTGATGTCCAGCCCGGTTCCTTCCTCTTTTTACAATGTCCTTGCCTTCCTCTATGAGGTAATAGCAACATTTGGGATTTTGACAAGTAATGTCAATTTTACTCCGTGGTCTTGCCATGATATTTTATTGTCCGAGCAAGAATAAATAATTATGCGGTCTTATCTGGGACAGTGCCCTTTTTCCCGCAGTATACCCATCTGCAACAATTCCCCCGCTACGCTCAACACCATTGTGTCATCATTCCGCCCGGTCCAGACCCGTGATCGATCTCATGCGATCCTTCACCTGCCCGTTTGATAATCTACGGATTACCACAGGGTGAACATAGCCGGCACTGGTTGCAGAAGGGATCTCAGGGAGAACAGTCAACAGAAACGCGAATGGCCGTAGCTCTGCCATCAATGCCGGATAGATGAAAACCCGGCACGAGCCGCAGAGCATGCATAACTGATCAGACTGTCCAAAAAAATAATTTATCTCCGTCTCGGGAGATAAGAGGGGGCACGGGAAGACCCCGAACTTTAGGTCGGGGATGAAGTGCCTCCCTCTTTGTCGTCTAACGCTCCTATTGCCTGCTAACAATTGTATAAGTCAAAATGAACCGAGGTCA
>JAUSBW010000214.1 GCA_030651815.1 Methanoregula sp. | reverse complement strand
ACAGGAGAACCATGACAGGAAGGGATACCGCAGTTTCACCGGTTGTCGGCGTTATGCTGATGCTGGCTATCACCGTAATGATAGCGGCGATTGTCAGTGCAGCTGCCGGCGGTCTTTCCGGCACAGGGAAGAAGGCTCCTTCCGCAATCCTCGAAGTCCATTTCTACGATAACCGTTCATATGATGACTTTACTGCTCACGCCATGACGATTGAACACGTAAGCGGAAATCCCCTTCAGACAAAGGACCTGAGCATATCAACCTATTTCCGGAACCAGTCTGGATTAATCAAAGGGTACCTGCTCGGGGAAAAATATGTAGCCGGAAATGACGTATGGTCACAATTTAAAGCGGGCATAAACTGTGGCGTTCTCTTCATCAATGATCTGGACAGGTTCGGTTCGCCCCTCCAGGGATCCTCCACAGGAAATAAAAACTGGTTCGGGAATTCATCTGCGGTCCTGATGGCCGGTGACATCCTTGTCACTCCCGCTCAGTTCTGCGGGCCGGTCACTCCCCACAACAACCCGGGGCTGAACTATATTCTCAATTTCGATACAACAGATCCGGATAACGGGTACCGTGCAGGGTCGGTGATAGCTGTACGGATAGTCCATATTCCCTCCGGGCAGGTAATCTTCGATAAAGATGTGGTGGTGGTGTGAGGACGCCGTCTCATACAGAACATGCGGTCTCGCCGGTTGTGGGTGTCATGCTCATGCTTGCAGTTACGGTCATGATTGCAGCGGTTGTCAGCACCTATGCCGGGGGATTTTCCGGCGGTGCTGATAAAAGCCCTCAGAGTTCGATCCGGGTCATACCGAACATCAATGAACACCGTATATATTTTGATCACTCGGGCGGGGACCCGTTTACCCTGAATTCCATTGAGGTCGTTTTAAGGGCTCGCGACAATAAAACCTCCCTGTCAGTACTGGATATTGGAGGCAAGGTCATCAAATTTGATGAAGTTGGAAGTACCAGCATTGGCGATAAGACGATCCAGGCCGGAGATACCTTTTTTATCGAGGGTATTGGCAGCGACACGGGGATGAAGTTCGGGAGCATGATCCTGATAAATAATACAAAAATCAGCTGGCTCGTGATCGACAAGGAAACCAGTAAAACCATTGCGCTTGGTTCATTCTACCTTTAAAAAAAAGGCAGAAGGAAAAGGTATCTGTCAATCCTGCGCACGCACGGGTTCTTACTGGCATGAAGATCGTAACGTGATTTCATTCTTTTTGCTCTGTATAAAACCCGATCCCGACTGCCGGGTAATCATCCCCTGGGAAACCGGCTTTCCACAGATATCGTGAGGGGGGATATCTGCTATCCCGGGGGATGGCAGATTCGAGAAAATGGTTGTGTAAAGATTAAACTGTAAATTAGACAAACCTGACTCTAATGGATAAAGTGTACCTGATCAGTACAGCATAAATCCATCGAATCGGTAAAAAGCCGATAAGCCAGCTCCGCTCACCAAATAACCATGGGAGCAATCCCTCCATTGTGAGGAGGATGCTTGTCCATCCCCCGAACTGATCGCTTAATAAAGTTAAAGATCCGCAATCGATACCACTGGATGATCAAGCGGTGTACAGACAACGAGCTCTGCATCTGAACTTCGTCAATGGAGGAATTCCGCCATATTGAAGTACCGGTAGCCGGTCACCCGGTCTTCATTCAGGTCGATAGGATCGAACCGATGAGGCGCAGGAGCGATTCACAACTTGGAAATGCTGCTACGACTTTATACAGAACGACAAAAGTTTCAGTTTTAACAGTGGTAATATCCGTATATTGTAAAAAACCCTGCTTTAATACAACTTTGGTTTTCTCAAATAGTGTTAACACAGCCAATTCCTGAATAAACCAATCTCCGCCGCTTTTGAGGCTACGATTGGTTATAATTGTTGTGTTCAACACTATAATCTGATTTTTGCATATGGTGAGCATGT
>JAUSBW010000212.1 GCA_030651815.1 Methanoregula sp. | reverse complement strand
GGTTGTCCCATATCCTCCAGCATATCAAAAATCTCGGACGAAGATAAATTCCCTTGCATTAGTCGAATGGCTAAATAGGAGAACTGTACGTCATTTATTGAAAAATTGGTGGGAACGGATGGATCATTACCTAAAGATCTGATATGTCGCTGTATAACTTTCCTGCCAACTCGAACAGATTCCACTTCGTTGTAGTAAACTCTGGTTTCGCCATTTTTGTTGTAGCAGATGGTCTTTCGGATATAGCTCATAGTGTAGTGTAACGTTCCACTACTATATACCACTACGGATCTGCCGCAGAAACTCCTTGTTTGACACAAATAGGCAAAAATAGGGCGTTGTTGGGAATTTTTATGATCTAAAACCCAACCTCATTTTGACGCAATGGGTTTACCCGGTGCCGCATACATCCTGCTGTCAGGAAAATGCACACCATAACGATCATCAGGTCAGGTTTTGTGCGGCAGAACAGGGTCAAGGGGTTAACAATACCGTGAGAGTGCTTTTCAAAAAATCTTTTTTATTCCCCGGCACTAATCATATTGCCGGAACAGCGCCGGGTTCTGCCGTCGGATCCACCATCTGCGGACGAGCATGCCGCCACTGATGAGCCCGATACCACTAACCCCGATTATGGCACCGGTTGTTAGCGGGGATCCGGTATCCGGTACCGCAGGTGCCTGGGGTGCGGCAGTCTCGCAAACGGCCGGGGCACCAGAGGACGCCAACAGGGAACCGGCAACGGGACCGGGACACACCGGACAGGAAGCCGGCTGAATCACAGGGCACGATGCCGATGCAGTCCCGGCCTGTGCACCATTCTTCTTGGGCGTAATGGCAAACAGCGAGAACCCGGGGGATTGTGCGGAATAGGATGCCACACCGTTATTGACCCCAAAAAACGTGGTTGGCAGGGATGTCCACGCACCTTCATGGTACCTGTTCATGGAGACGTCTCCGGTGGTGAGCCCGTGTTCCTCCAGCCATGAGACCGGAACTGCGAAACTGATGGTGGCACCGGTGATGCTTCCGAACCGGGCCGGCGTGATCTCAATGTACTGGTAGGCGTTGGGATCTACCGGCGGGACACCGGGCGGTAGGGTATCCTGCTGCCGGCCGGTGACGATGACCCCGTTCACACCGGTTCCGGTCACGGTGACGGTATCGACTGCCGAGCCGCCGCCGACATTGGCGTTCACGGTGCCGTAAGACCCGGAACCGGAGGAGGGCGAGCTTCCTCCGCTGTCGCTGTCACTGCCGCCGCTGCTGGATGATCCTGATGATCCGGAACCAGAACCGGAGCCTGAGTCCCCACCGGTTGAAGACACTGTGATGTACCCGGTCCGGGCAGAGGTATCGCCACCGTTGGCGTTTTGTGCGTTCAGGGTAACGGTATACGTCCCGGCACTCGCATAGGTGTGCGACGGGTTCCGGACTGTCGAAACCCCGCCATCTGCGACACTATACGAGCCGAAGTTCCAGTTCCAGCTGCTCGGGGTGTTGGTAGACGTGTCAGTGAATGTAACCGTCAGCGGGGCAGTGCCGCTCATGGGTGAGCCGGTGAACCCGGAGACCACGGCAGATGAACCGGAATCCGTAACGGTGATGTACCCGATCTGGACTGTTGTATTGCTCGTAAAGCTATCCTTTGCGGTCAGGTAGACTGTGTAAGTGCCAGCCGTGGTGTAGGTATGCACCGGGCTCTGGATCGCAGATACCCCGCCATTGCCGAAGTACCACGTCCATGCGGTGGGCGTGCCGGTCGAGGTGTCCGAAAAGCTCACCGCAAGCGGTGATGCTCCGGATGTTGGCGCAGCAGTAAAACCGGCATTGACTGCCACCCCCTTCGTATACTTAAGATCCCATTTCGTAGTGTCATAATAACTGATGCCGGGGTTATCGCTGCTATCGAGTGCAAGCGAGGTATACAACCCCACACTCCCGACACTGTCGATGGTCTGGGTACTCCATGCTGTACCGCTCCATGCAGCATACTTCAGATCTGTGTTCGTACCATCATAATAACTGATGCAGGGGTTACCGCTGTGGTCGAGTGCGAGCGAGGTGTACTTCCCAACATCCCCCGTGCTGTCGATGGTCTGGGTACTCCATGCTGTACCGCTCCATGCAGCATACTTCAGATCAGTGTTCGTACCGTCATAATAACTGATGCGAGGGTTACCGCTGCTGTCTAACGCGAGAGAAGTATATGTCCCCACCACACTAACGCCGCTGTCGACAGTCTGAATGGTCCACACTGAACCGCTCCATGCAGCATACTTCAGATCAGTGTTCGTACCGTCATAATAGCTGATACAGGGAAAGTCGCTGCTGTTGAGCGAGAGCGAGGAATGTGCCCCCACACTCCCGACACTGTCGATGGTCTGGGTACTCCATGCTGTACCGCTCCATGCAGCATACTTCAGGTCACCGTTCGTGGTGTCATGATAGCTGATGCGGGGGTATCCATTGTTGTCGAGCGCGAGTGAAGTATACCACCCCACATCCCCGACACTGTCTACGGTCTGGTTAGTCCACGCTGTACCGTTCCATGCAGCATACTTCAGGTTACTGTTTGTGGCGTCATAATAACTGATGCAGGGATAGCCGCTGCTGTTGAGCGCGAGTGAGGTATACTCCCCCACACTCCCAACGCTGTCAACGGTCTGGTTAGTCCACGCTGTACCGTTCCATGCAGCATACTTCAGGTCACTTTTCGTAGCATCACGATAACTGATGTGAGGGTATCCGTTGTTGTCGAGCGCGAGCGAGGTATACCGCCCAACATCCCCGGAGCTGTCTACGGTCCGTGTCGTCCATTCCAGTGCATCCGCCGGTGTGACTACGAGCAGTGCGACAAGCAGCAACCCTGCCAGAATCAGACCATACCGTTTCAGACCCAGATACACCGACCCCATCGTACTAAACAAAATCCGGGGTGACGCGTATGGTATATGGACGCAATATAGGAGTGCTTCGGCCCAGAAAAAAACCTGCACGCCCCGTTTATGAGATCAATGAGAGAAGAGATTATAAATTTTGTCAAAAAATATCGTTTTTTTCAGTACGAATCATACTCCCGGAACAGCGCCAGGTTCTGCCGACTGATCCGTAAGCAGCTGACAAGCAATGCAGAAATCTTCCAACACCACTGCCCGCCATGCACCACTCATCATAACCGTCTTAAAAAAAGTGGATCCGTGGGTAAAACCGAACTTTTACTTATGGCAGACCCTCGGACAAAACCCTGAACATCCGATGGGAGCAGCCCTCGACAATCATGCAGAATTTAAAAAAAAATCATCCCAGCAGCAATTTCCTCAATGCGAAAAATTCCTCAACCGAGTACTGCCCCTCCGCAGTTGTCTTACCCATATGACAATACACAAGTTCAGAGCCAAAAAGCGGCAGCACTGCCCGGGCATAACGGAACTCAGAACCCATCACCCCACAGCAGATCGGTTGTTTCACCGCGTGCGTAAACGCGATCAGCTCGATGACATCGTCAGCATTTGACGGTGTGACAATGATCTTCACAATATCGCCATACGCCCGGAGTTCGCGCTCCAGTACAAACAGCACATGGAGCGGCATCATTATGGGTGCATGGTGGGAAGCGATGATCTTAGTGCCCGCTTCCTTTACGCAGATGGCATTTTTCACAAACTGCTGTTCCACGTCCACATAATCGACAAGGGAGATGATCGGCCGGATCTTCTTCTCCCATTCCCTGCCGTCACCAAAGAACTGCCCGCCCTCCCGTGCAGAGCGCAGGGTTGCAATCACCGGTAGTGAACATATCTTTTTGTACTGCTGCACCAGCTTCTTCGCATTACCCTCCATCAGGTCGAGCCTGAGCTCAATCATATCGGCTCCCTGCTCCTGTGCACGGGACGCCTGGAGCGGATCTGTGAGTGCTGCAACAATCTTCATGTACCGTGGTGTTGGCCGGCAGTTCTTAAAAAAGATATCCCGTAAAACCATGAAGCTGATAACAACAGACCGGGTATCACACAGGCTGTTTCTGCTAACCTGCCACAAAGATATCAGTTTATCCCTTTTTCAGGTAATACATCTATCATCATCATGGAGTGCTACGCGATCCCCCCCTATATCCGCCAGTTAACCGGCGCAATAGCGAAATGCGTGGCACTCATAGTTATCATTCCCGTTGCAGCTGCATTCCTCTTCTCCCAATCGGTGCCGGCAACGCTTGCCCTTATCACGAGCACACTCATTATCGAATACGGTGCAGCTCCGATTGGCATCGGTCTTGGCCTTCATCCTGTGTTTGTCCTCTTTGTTCTTACCTGCGTGGCCCTGGGGATCACAATATTTCTCTTTAAGCTGTTCGATACGCTGGGCCGGAATTCCGAACGGATAGCACGTTTTCTTGTACGATCGGAAGAGAAGGCAAAACAATTCACATTCCTTTCAAAGTACGGCATGTACGGGCTCATACCCTGCGTCCTCACCCTCGGCCTCTATGTCTGCCCGCCGCTCTCATGGGCACTTGCCTGGCGCAGGGATAATTCGATCCTCCTGATCATGGGAGGGTTTATTGGCATTTCGGTAATCCTTATCCTGATAACACTCGGATTATTCAGTGTCATATTTCATTGAGAGGAGATACATTTGCCAGACCCTGCACCCACACCCGCGAAAAAAAACCTGCCCGAACTGCTCGCCCCGGCCGGATCACCCGAAGCATTCCGTGCCGCAATTGCTGCAGGTGCTGATGCAGTCTACCTGAGCGGAAAACGGTTTGGCTCCCGAAAATTTGCTGCGAATTTTTCTGATGCGGAGATCGAAGAGTCAGTCAGTTTTGCCCATGCCCGTGGCGTGCGGGTGTACATAACCGTCAATATCCTCATCCATGACCGGGAGATCAAAAGCACGGTTGAGTATCTCATCTGGCTGTACTCGATCGGCGTTGATGCGGTCCTCATTCAGGATACCGGGATCGCTGCATTAGCACATGAGATTATTCCCAACCTCGTCATCCACGCCTCCACCCAGTTAACCATCCACAATGCAGAAGGGGTAAAGTGGGCGGCAGAACAGGGATTTTCCCGGGTAGTACTCGCCCGTGAACTCTCTCTTGCTGAAGTGGAGCGGATCACTCACGACACCAGAGATACCGGTATCGGGCTCGAAGTCTTTGCACACGGGGCGCTCTGCTACGGGTACTCCGGGCAATGTCTCCTCTCATCAGTCATCGGGGGCAGGAGCGGGAACCGCGGCATGTGTGCCCAGCCGTGCCGGAAACCCTACACGCTCGTCACCGCCACAACCGATGCCTATGGAAGACCGGCACAGGTGCAGGCACTTCCGTCTCACGGGAATTATCTACTATCGCCAAAAGATCTCTGCACGTACCGGCACCTGCCGGCTCTTGTAGATTCACCCATTACCTCGCTCAAGATTGAGGGGCGAATGAGATCTGCTGAGTATGTGGCAGTGGTTGTAGCTGCATACCGGCGGGCTCTCGATGCCATCTCATCGGGAAACACGAGCACCCTCACTGATGAGATGAATAATCTCCTTCTCGCATTCAACCGCGGTTTTACCTCCGGGTATCTATTCGGTGACCGGCATCAGACACTCATGGGCAGGGATGCACCCGATAACCGGGGATTGTATATCGGCAGAGTGAGCCAGTACAAGGCAAAAACAAGAACTGCATCCGTCAGAATCGAGAGCGAAATTATTCCAAAGCCGGGAGACGGGCTGTTTTTTTTCGAACATGAAAGACCGGAAGAGCAATTCGGGTTCTCCATAAATACCGTCCCTGTCCGGACGAAAGGAGAGATCCTGCTCGTAGTCCCGCAGCCAGTCAGTCCGGGCACAAAGGTATACATCACATCATCAGTGGATCTGGCAGCCCATGCCCGGCAGATCATTAACCACCCCTCATCCACCCTGCGCCATCCTGTGCCGCTCGATCTCGCCGTTTCTGTGGATAATGGCGGCAGGCTGACACTCGATGGCCGTATCCATCCGGGTGACGGGCGTGAAATCGTAGTGTCCCATACACCGGATATCACGCTTGTACCAGCGCAATCCCACCCGCTCACCGCTGAACTGATGGAGCAGCAGATGAGAAAGAGCGGCGGCACACCGTTTGTAATCGATGCGGTGATGATGCAGTATCATGGCGATCTTTTTGCCCCGCTTGCAGAACTGAACCGGGCTCGCAGGGAGTTCCTTACTCTTGCAGAATCCGCACTCGTGGCAGCATCCCGCCCATCCGCAGAACAGGTTGAATGTGCAAAATCCCGCTGGCAGGACAGGGCGGCTGATTATCCCTTGTCAACCCCGGCTTCATCCCCTGTCAAATCCCCATACCCGCTCCGTCTCGCAGTCTATACTGATTCGCTTGATGCAGTCCGCATGGCAGCAGAGTCCGGGTGTGACCGGGTGTATTTCGAACCGTATATCCTACTCTCAAAGACTGCTTCGTGCTGCAGCCATCCTCTCCGTGCAGGAATTAAAGAGCAGATCAAGATGGCTGTTGAAGTGTGCCATGCACATGAAATCCCCATTATCTGGAAATTCCCCCGGATAACCCGGACTGCATTTTCAGACACCGTTCTTCCGGTAGTACCGCAGATATCTGAAATGGGAATCGCGGGTATCATGGTGGAAAATCCGGGCATGGTTCACGCACTCCATGAGATCGCACCGCTTACCACCATCTACGGATCCACCGGGCTCAATGTGTTCAACCACGCCACCGTAAAAAAACTCTCATCACACGTACAGCTGCTCACCCTGTCACCGGAACTTTCACGGGATGAATGCAGGTTCTTGATATCTGCTGCCCGTAAGCAGGGGTCCGGTATATCCTTTGCCCTGATTGTACAGGGTATCTGCGAGGCGATCGTCTCTGATGACTGCCTGCTGGAACCCTGCCTGCATTGCAAGGCTGATACAGGAGAACAAAAAGAAATTTTTTACGGCATCCGTGACTCCACTGGCCACATATTTCCGGTCCGCATGGATAGTGAATGCAGAGCCCGCATCGGCAACTCCGCAGAGCTCTGCCTTGTGGATTATCTTCCTCAAATCATGGAGATGGGCATCAGTGAAGTAGTGATCGATGCACGGGGAAGAACCGGGGCCTGTATTTCGGAGATGATACGCATTTATCGAACCGCAATTTCAGCAACTGCATCCCGGACAACGGGTGCAGAAAAGCAGCTGCAGGCACTCAAAGACCGGATCAAAAGATGCTCCATGGGAGAGATCACCACGGGTCATTTCATAAGAGGGCTCAAAGAATCATAACCGAGGGCAAATGGAAATTTTGCACTCAAAACTCAATTTCCAGCTGTCTGCTCTGTCGTCGGCAGATTTCAAAATTTTCATGACAGATGTTACCTTTTGAAATAGAGATCTTAACCGATTATTGGACACAATCAATACATGCGCTCTGGCATTTGACCGTTTGATTTTTATTGATTTTTCAACTGATGATCATGGCAATTATTACAACTCTGATATTTACAACCAAAAGGCTTTTTTAATTATAATGATTAATCATGTTAGATTGTTTCAACAGGAGGGAAGAATCCGAAAGATGGCAGTGTATCAGGAAGTAGTGCAGTAGAAAGAGAATCATTGTAATTCTCTTCTTGCGGAAGTATCGGGGAAGTTTTTTTAACTTCCGCGTTCTGTGATGATCTGGTTCCCCTGCGAACCCTTGTGCAATTGAACCGTACTTACCGTAAGGTGTCAATTGTAGAATAGAGGTCGTTTTCACGACGCTGAACATAAGGATGCCGGATTGGATGAAATTCCGGTTCAGGGCATCTCCTACAAGTATCTGGTATAACCGGAACCCAAAAAAGGTGCGAAAAGAATGAAGGAATCATCTGATGTCAAACTCGTCGACGATGTGAAGGATTACACACCCGACCCGCAGTACAAAAGACGCATAAGCCTGGTGTGGAGCACATGACGGATAAGGGCATCAATCTCAAAATCAGGGAACTGCAGTCCGATATCGGGAAGATTAAGGATCTTGAGATCTCCATAGGAAAATTCAGGCAGGACAACTGGACCGAACTTCAGGGGCCAACACCCTTCCCCTCGATGACTGCCCTTCGCAACTGGGATAAAAAACTTCTTGCGCGATACCAGCCGTTTTACCTGCCATTCAGTGATCACTGCGATCTCTGCACCTACGGGAAATGCGATCTCACGGGTAATAAGCGGGGAGCGTGTGGGATCAACATGTCGACGCAACAATCCCGCACCTACCTTCTGGCTGCCTGCATTGGAGCCGCTACACACACCAGCCATGCACGGGAGCTTGTTACGCATACAATCCAGAAGTTCGGGAGCGATCACCTGCTCGATACGGGCGGGCTTGCAGTCGGGGTCGAGGCGCCCACCATACGGCTTGTGTGCGGCATTAAACCCGAAACGCTTGGCGACCTTGAAACTGTGCTCGACTATCTCGAAAACCAGCTCACCCAGCTCCTCTCCGCCACCCATACCGGGCAGGAAGGCAATCACCTCGACTTTGAGTCAAAAGTGCTTCATGCCGGCATGATCGACCAGGTCGGGATGGAAGTCGCCGATATCGCCCAGATTTCTGTATTCGGTTTCCCGAAAGCGGATCCAGACGCCCCGCTTGTGGAACTCGGCATGGGGGTTGTGGACACAAAAAAACCGGTCATTCTTGTCATCGGACACAACGTCCTTCCTGCAATTAATATCATCGATTACCTTAAAGACAAACGCCTTTCCGACGAAGTTGAGGTCACGGGGATCTGCTGCACCGCAATCGATGCAACGCGGTATTCACCGAAGGCAAAGATCATCGGACCCATGTCATGGCAGCTCCGGTATATCCGGAGCGGCATTCCAGATGTGATCGTCGTGGATGAGCAGTGCATCCGCTGCGACAGCCTCATCGAAGCGGAGCGCATCCGGGCACCTTTCATTGCAACCTCGGAAAAGAATTGCCTGGGTCTTACCGACCGGACACGGGATCCTGCCGACGAGATTGTTGCTGACCTCGTAAGCGGGAAAGCTCCCGGCGTCCTCATTCTCGATCCAGATAAGGTGGGAGAAGTTGCCGTCAGAACTGCATGTGCGGTGGCACCGGAGCGGAAAAAATCCGGCACGTTACTCCCCTCTCAGGAGATCATCGACTATGCGAAGATCTGCACCCAGTCCAATATGTGCCTGGTGTGCCAGCGTGCGTGTCCCAACGAGCTAAACATCCCTGAAAGCATAAAGGCGGCAGGCCAGGGCAATTTCAGGAAACTCATAGACATATACGACGAGTGTGCTGGCTGTGCCCGCTGTGAACAGGTATGTCCGCAGGAGATTCCCCTCTACACCATGATCGTTTCCGCGGCTGCGCAGAAGATGCGGGAGGAAACCTTTAAGATCCGTACCGGCAGGGGTGCGATACAGGACACCGAGATACGGAAGGTAGGAGGTCCGATTGTTCTGGGAGACATACCCGGCGTAGTGGCATTTGTCGGCTGTTCGAATTACCCGAAAGGAGGCCAAGAGGTTGCGGAGATGTGCATGGAGTTTGCAAAGCGGCGGTATATTGTCTGTACATCCGGGTGTTCTGCGATGTCAGCCGGTATGTACCGGAACGAGGAGGGTAAAACCGCGTACGAGATGTATCCGGGATCCTTTGAAGCGGGAGGCATTGTGAATGTGGGCCCCTGTGTTGCAAACGCCCATATCTCAGGGGCGGCAGTCAAGATTGCGAGCATCTTTGGCAGACGCCCGTTGCGGGGAAACTACGAAGAGATCGCGGATTATGTCCACAACCGTGTCGGGGCGGTTGGCGTTGCATGGGGGGCGATGTCCCAGAAAGCAGCGTCGATCATGAGCGGGTTCTGGCGCCTCGGCATCCCCGTTGTGGTCGGACCGCACGGGACAAAGTATCGCCGGATGCTGCTCGGGAGAGCAGATCGGGAGCAGGACTGGTACGTGCACGACCGGCGGACCGGTGAGAAGGTGTATGTCGGACCGGTTC
Source organism: Methanoregula sp. (assembly GCA_030651815.1). Lineage (GTDB taxonomy): Archaea > Halobacteriota > Methanomicrobia > Methanomicrobiales > Methanospirillaceae > Methanoregula. The sequence continues at coordinate 28,665 of JAUSBW010000212.1, read as the reverse complement.
CCGAGCACCTGTTCTTTGCCGCAGAGACCAAGGAAGAGGCGATGGTGATGATCGCCAAACTCTGCATGCGCCCGAACGACACCGTAAAGGGCAGGGCGACCAAGCTCACACATTACATCGACCTCCACCGGAAGCTTTTTGGCACCATTCCCGATGATATTCACCTGTTTGTGCGGACCGCAATGGACGTCCCCGTTACCATGAAAGGAGAGATAACGCGGGTGCTTGAGGAACGGGGCTGGAAGGAGACGATCATTCCCGATCCAACGCTCCTGTCACATCAGATCATAAAAAAGGAGCTGTGAAGAAGTATGACAATTATTGAACCGCGGCAGATTGCCGGGGTCGCAGGACCGGAAACAGCATCGGGCAGCATCAGGAGGGCAAAACATTCTGTCCGAATCATCGGACGCCGTGGCATGGGAAGTATGGGTTGGGGAGATGGTATCAGGAAGGCGAAACACCCTGTCCTGATCATCGGGCACCGTGCGGCAGAGATTGACATTGATGATAAAAAGATGCTCGACTACCTTCTTGAGCTGGCGCAAAAGGGCAATATTTCGGTCATCGCAACACCACATACGAACCCGGCGCTCCTTGAGCGTGATTACACCAAAGCAGGGATCATGCCGGCAATTGAGATCGGACACCGGCTCACAGACCCTGATTGGAAAGGGATTGACGGAAAAGGACCTTACGACCTCGCAATTTTTGCCGGGTTGCCGAATTATATGGAGTCCACGATCCTGTCAGGACTCAAACACTTCGCCCCACAGATCAGGACCATGACGCTCGACAATACGTACCAGCCTCACGCGTGCTGGTCGTTTTCAAATATATCTGGCAGGGACTGGCTGGAGAACTTAAAAGCAATCATTGAGCACGTGGAGGACTGAGAGAGATGTTTAAGGATATACCGGTCGATGTCGGGCTCGTGCATGCAGGTGAGCGGATCCGTAAAACTGACATGTACGTTGAGCTTGGCGGACCAGATATTGAGGAAAAATTCGAACTGGTCAGAGTGCGGGCGCTTAATCAGGTTACCGATGGTTTGATCAATATTATCGGCCCCGACATCTCCGCGATGGAGGCCGGGAATAAATATCCGCTGGGAATCCTGGTCGAGATCGCCGGCAAAGATCTTGAAGAGGATATCGAGGGGGTGATCGAGCGCCGTATTCACGAATATACAAATTATATCGAAGGATTCATGCACCTGAACCAGCGCTACGACATATGGACCCGGGTTTGCAAAAAGGCATTCAACCGCAGGTTTACGAGCCTCAGATTTGTGGGCATGGTGCTTGAACGTCTCCTGAAAAGCGAACTGCCCATGATCGAGCGGATTCAGATTACCTTCTACACTGACGCGGAAAAAATTTCACCTGTCTATATCGAGGCAAGGAGCGCATATGAAGCCCGTGACGCCCGTGCACGGGGACTGACAGACGATGACGTGGACGTATTCTACGGGTGCGCCCTCTGCCAGTCGTTTGCGCCAAGCCACGTATGTATGATCACCCCACAGCGGTATGCGAACTGCGGTGCGATCAGCTGGCTTGACGGCAGGGCAGCAGCACGGATCGATCCAAAAGGTCCCATTTTCGCCATTGAAAAAGGCGAATGCCTTGATACCGAAAAGGGTGAGTTTGCCGGAATTAACGAGAGCGCAAAGAAACGCTCGCTTGGAGAGGTGAACCGGATCTACCTCTACAGTGCGTTTGCATTCCCGCACACGTCATGCGGGTGCTTTGAGGGTATCGCATTCTATATCCCTGAAGTTGATGGCTTCGGGATCGTGATGCGGGGATACTCCGCTATCACCGTGAACGGGCTGCCGTTTTCGGCTATGGCAGATTCCACCGGTGGTGGACGGCAGGTGGACGGGTTCCACGGCATATCCCTTGAATATATGCGGTCTCCGAAATTCATGATCGCTGACGGTGGATATAGCCGCGTTGCCTGGATGCCTTCTGACTTAAAAGAACAGATGAAAGAGTGCATCCCGGTCACACTTTTTGATAAAATTGCAACAGAACTGGATGTGAAAACAGTAAGCGAGCTCCGTGATTTTCTCATGTCCGGCTCGCATCCGGTCGTGGAGCGCTGGGAGACGGAGGAGGAAGAGAGCATGAGTGGAGAAGACAAGGTCCGGCCCGCTGCAGTGCAGGTGTTTGCCGGAGGGGATTTTCCCATTACCACAGGTGGTTTTAAGATCATCTTAAAGAATGCACGGATCTATGCAGATCGCGTGATCGTCCAGACGATCAAGCCGAAAGATATGAGGAAGGGCGAATAACATGTGCGATCATAACAACAACCGGAAAGGAAACGAAGCATTTCAGGATGCCATACCCCGCTTTCTTTCGCTGCTCTCCGGCGTAGAGAAGATGGAATTTGAGAATTTCTCCATGGAGATTGGGGACCTTGAACTCTGGATACCTATGATGGGAACGTCCATTACACCTTCTCAGTCATCCACGGTCATCTCAGGTTCTCCGGCGGCAGCCAGAGTAAAACCAACCTCGCTCCTTTCGGAGACATTTGTCCCCCCACAAGAGGAATTCACAGGCAGCATCCGCGAAGTCCGGCTGGGTGCAACAAAAAGCGAAGGAGGGAGCAGGGGAAGATCTGTAGTCATTGGCGGGGCCAATTCCCGGCCGTTTGTATATGCGGACAAGCCCCCCGTCCATCCCCCGGTATTTGCTCTCGATGTTTTTGATACAGATCTGCACCTGCCGATGGCGCTTAAAGCCAATATTAAGGACGTGATGAGCGATCCGGCAGAATGGGCGCGGATGAACGTCAAAAAATTTGGCGCGGATATGGTCACTGTCCATCTCATGTCCACTGACCCGCTCATCAGTGACAGGTCACCTGCAGATGCAGCGCGAACTGTTGAGGAGGTGCTGCAGGCAGTGGACGTACCCCTGATTATCGGCGGGTGCGGCGATCCGCACAAGGATGCAGAGGTGTTCAAAAAAGTTGCAGAGATCGCTGCAGGTGAACGGGTACTGTTTAACTCCCTTACCCTGGATATGGCCAATGCAAAGACCCTTGAGGGTGTGGCACTGGCAGCAAAAGAGCACGGTCATGCCGTTCTCGGGTTTACCGGGCTTGACCTGAACAAGGCAAAAGAGATGAACCGCAGGCTCTACGAATACCTCCCCCCTGAGGATATCGTGATGGATCTCACCACCGTTGCACTCGGGTACGGCCTGGAGTATTCATTTACCATTCATGAACGCGCCCGGCATGCGGCACTGATGGGAGATACGGAACTCCAGCATCCAACGATCTCTGCAGCCACAAATGCATGGGCGGCGAGGGAGGCATGGATGAAGATGGATCCGAAGTACGGATCACGGGAACTGCGGGGTCCGCTCTGGGAGACAATAAATGGTATCACCCTGCTCCTTGCGGGGGTGGATATCTTCATGATGATGCATCCCGCAGCCATCAGGACATTGAAAGAGACGGTGAACATGCTCATGCAGAGAGACATGGCAGTGACCACGGATCACTTCGCCAACTGGGCGACAACAAAGATCTAACAGGAGGGAATAAGCATGTCAGAAAAAGAACACAAAAAAACCATAAAAGAGATCAGCCCTATCGACATCTACAAGTCCCTCCCGAAGACAAACTGCGGTGAATGCCAGGAGGCAAACTGCATGGCATTTGCCACACGGGTCGTGAACGGAGAACTCACTATCGATAACTGCCCACCGTTGATCAATAATACCAAATACCGGGTAGCATACGAAAAACTGCTCCGGCTTATGGCACCGCCGGTCAAGACGATCACCGTCGGTACCGGTGACCGGGCAATAAAGATCGGGGGGAAATATGTCCTCTACCGCCACGAATTCACGTACCATAATCCTACGCCCATAGCAATCGATGTTGCAGATGATCTGACGAAAGATGAGCGGGATGCCCGGGTAAAGATGATCAGTTCATTTGACTATACGTATATCGGGCGTAACCTGCGGCTGGATGCAATTGCCATCCGCTCAACCCTGCATGATCCCGACGCGTTTGCTTCAACGGTAAAGGATGTTGCCTACCAGACAGATCTCCCCTTCATACTGTGCACGTATGATCCGGCAATCATGGCAGCAGGGCTTGCCCCTGTTAAAGAGCGGCGCCCGCTTCTCTATGCGGCCACCCGTGATAACTGGAAGGAGATGGCGGAACTTGCCCTGCAGTACCACTGCCCGCTTGTGGTATCCGCCCCCCATGATATCGCCCTCCTGCGATCCTTGGTGAAAACACTTGTTGAATATGGCGTTTCCGATCTCGTGCTTGATCCCGGGACATCGGTCGATCCGAACCTTGCTGCAACTATCCAGGACTTTTCCCGGATCCGCCGCTCGGTTTTCCAGCAGAACGATGAACTGCTCGGTTACCCGCTTCTCGGAACACCCATCACCGCATGGCTGTCCCCGGAAATTTCCCCGGATGTGCTCCGGTGGAAGGAAGCATGTATCGCATCGATGCTCATTTCCCGGTACGCCGATATGCTGATCATGCACAGTCTCGAAGGGTGGGTGCTCCTGCCCCAGATGATCTGGCGGTTCAATATCTATACCGACCCCCGCAAACCGGTTGCTGTTGAGGCTGGCGTCAGGATAATGGGTTCGCCGGACAGGAGATCTCCAGTACTTATCACGACCAACTATGCACTTACCTTCTTCACAGTAGAATCGGACATCAAATCTGCCAACATCGACTGTTACCTGATTATCGCTGATACCGGGGGCAACAGCGTAGAGAGTGCAGTTGCCGGCAGGTTGTTGACTGCTGGTACTATAGCAAATGCCCTGCAGGAATTCAATGTCGCAGATCTTGTAGATCACCGGCACCTGATCATCCCGGGGCTTGCCGCCCGCCTGAGCGGGGAGACCGAAGAAGCAAGCGGCTGGCACGTGATTGTCGGTCCAAAGGATTCCTCCGGCATTGCAGAACTCTTAAAAACACGGTGGCCTCCAAAAGATGCACCCGCAAACACCTCCGGGGTATAAACACCTCCTTGCAGGGACTCATGAAGGCTGACCAGATGAATTCCATATACGGGACTTAAAAGAGGAAAAGCACCCCATGACTGAACAAACAATCATTGTAACATTCCAGCCGATGAACAAGGTACTGACTGTTCCGGTTGATACGCCGCTTCTGGATGCGATGCGGACTGCGGGCATTGCCATTGAGGCAATCTGCGGCGGACAGGGACTGTGCCGGAAGTGCCGGGTCATACTCACGAAAGGAAAATGTACCGCCACCTCCCAGCTGGGCGCTTCCCATTTCACACCGGAGGAAATTGCACAGGGATACCATTATGCCTGTCAGGTGGCACTAACCGCGGATGCTGGATTTACCATACCCGTGGAGAGCAGGATCGTTCTGCCGCAAATCCTGATCTCCAATAAAATGAATATCACCACGATCTCTCCTGCGGTTGTGAATTACCCGGTGGAGGTTTCCCCCTCGGAAGGGTTGCCGTTTGCCTCGCAGTCAATCCGTCTCGCGGGATATTTGGGGCCGCGGCCTCGCACGTGTGAACAGGTTTACCACAGGCTCAATACAACAACCGGACCACTTATCGCCACTATCTCACACGTATTTACACCCCCTAAAATAATTGCCGTTGAGCCTGCTGCCAGTGCACGACCACTATACGGGGTTGCCATAGATCTTGGTACAACCACTGTTGTCGGATGCCTTGTCAATCTGCAAACCGGTGAGATCGTGGAGACCGGATCAACCATGAACCGTCAGATTACCTATGGTGAGGAACTGATTACAAGAATCGGGTTTGCTGATTCACCAGAGGGGCTCGCCACGATGCAGAAGGCAGCGAGGGAAAGTATTGACACGGTTATCACTCAGATTTCCGGTGCAGCAGGTATCGGCAAAACAGACATCGTGGACATATGTGTTGCCGGAAACACGGTGATGCACCACCTGTTCTGCGGGATCGAACCGCACTATCTGGAGATGGCAAACGCACAGATCCCGCGCACTCCCCTCATCAAAAGCGCAAAAGAACTGGGACTTTGCCTGCACCCGGATGCACAGGTGTACTGCCTCCCCAATGTCAGTCGGTTTGTGGGAGGGGATGCCATCGGAGATGTGATCGCGTCGGGGATGCATGCCTCTGAAGATCTATCCCTTCTTATCGATCTCGGAACCAACGGGGAGATCATTCTTGGGAACAAAGACTGGATGGCATCGGTCTCCTGCGCATCCGGGCCTGCGTTTGAGGGGGGGGGCATTACGTGCGGCATGCGGGCGATGAACGGTGCGATTGAGCACGTCCGCTTTGATCCTGAGACGGCAGAGACCATCTGTTCAACCATCGGGAACGTGCCCCCCCGGGGTATCTGTGGTTCGGGAATTATTGATGCTGCAGTCGCCATGGTTGCATCCAGTGCCCTCGATTTTGCCGGCAAACTCAATTCCCGGCACCCGCGGGTCCGGAACGGATCCGAAGGACTGGAATATGTGCTCATCCCGGCATCTGCTTCTGCCACCGGGCGCGACCTGGTGTTCACCCAGCAGGACGTTGATTATCTTATGGATTCGAAAGCTGCCGCATGCGGAGCTATCGGTGTGCTCATGGGGAAATACAGGATTGCCGTTACTGATATCCGGCATGTCTATCTTTCAGGGGCATTTGGCACCTATACCGATATCGGCAATACGGTGCGGTTCGGAATTCTTCCGGAATTTCCAGATGCTGCATTTCACCCCCTGGGCAATGGGTCCCTTTCAGGAGCATATGCCACCCTCGTCTCGCGCGAGTACCGGATCATGGCAGAAAAGGTTGCCCTGGACATGGTCTACATTGATCTTTTAGTGGATACCGATTTCATGGAAGAATATTCTGCAGCACTGTATATCCCCGGAAAACGTGAGCTGTTTCCTGACAGTTACAAGGAACACAAAAAATGACTGCTGACACTGACATTGCGAAATACTCCGGTAATCCTTTGACTAAGGTAATCGTCCATGACCCGGACCTGTGCACGGGCTGCAGGCAGTGCATGACAGCCTGTTCTTTTAAGAATTATCAGACTTACAGTTATGACCTTTCACTCTGCAAGGTCATTAACGGACAGAATAGCGAGTTCGTCAGGGTGTATTGTCAGCATTGCAAGGACCCCATGTGCATGGCAGTATGCCCTGTGGACGCGATCTGTAAGGACGAAGCTACGGGCTTTGTGACGATAGATAAAATGCTGTGCATCGGTTGCAAGGCATGCATGTGGGCCTGCCCCATCTCCATACCGCAAATACAACGAGGCTTGAAAGCCATGGCAAAGTGCGACATGTGCGGCGGGGATCCTGACTGCATCAAAGTGTGCTCAGCCAAGGCAATAAAATTCGTATCGAGAGAGGAAGGCAAGGAAATCGTAGGGAGACTGAAAAGATGAAGGAGTTATACCCGTGGCGGCGGCCCGTGAAAATACCGCTGCCATCATCAGTGAAGCCACAGCTCATCAGGCACTTCTCCATCGGGCTGCTTTATCCGGTGACTGATGAGCTCATGGAGGTCAGGAAGAAAGCCGGGCTGGATCCCATACCGCCAACTGCTCACAGGTATCATGAAGCGGTCGAGGATATCCAGAAGATCGTTAAGGCGATGGAGATCGACAAAAACATGGGCCTGGACCTGGAGAAAATGGAGTACCGGTTTAATGACTGATCTGCCAATTGTAAATAAAGTTAATCCGGCTGCAGTCAGGTCCAAATATGCGCATTTTCTTGGCTGTGTTATGCCGGCGAAGATGCCCTGGGCCGAGTCGGCCATCATGAAGACCCTGCCAGGGCTGGGCATTGACTTGGAATATCTGCCGAAGTCCGGATGCTGTCCAAGAGCCGGAGTCTGGATATCGGTCGACAGGCGCGTCTGGCTGACGCTCGCATCTTACAATTTATTACAGGCCGAGAGTGCAGGCCGTGATGTCCTGGTCTCATGCAATGGATGCTATGTTACGCTATACGAGGCCAATAAGGTGCTGAAGGAGAACCCCGAAGACCTGGCAATGGTGAATCAATACCTGGCGGCTGCGGGTAAACACTACGAAGCCGACATACGTATCCGGCACCTGCTGGAGGTATTATATGAGGAGGTAGGGATTGAGCGCATCAGAAGAGAGGCCAAAAAGATCCACATCAGAGTTGCCATCCATCCCGGATGTCATATGCGTATCTTCGAAGACGGCCACCTGGTCCGGTATTTCACCGAATTGACTGAAGCCCTGGTGGATGAGGTCGTGCCCTATGACTGCGAACGTATGTGCTGCGGTCTGCAGTGTAACCTCGCCGACAGGGAGTTTGCCACCTATGACCGGGCCAAGCGGAAGTTCGACTCAGTCAAGGCCCAAAACGTCGACGCACTGGTTCTCGTATGTGCGGGATGCTACGACCAGTTCGAGAGAGCCTCGAAAACCTTAAAGGAGACTGACGGATACGATTTCGACGTGCCAGTCATCCATCTGGCAGAGCTGCTGGCAATCTCGTACGGCCTCAGGCCGGACGATATCGGCATGCGCTACATGCGGACGGCACCGGTCGATACGCTCATAGAAAAACTGGAGACCAGCGTACAATGAAACCGTACTTCATCATCGCCATATTTATCCTTGTCATCAGCGTGCTGGGGACTTTATTCCTTTCGAACGAAAGTGGTATGACTATCATCTTTTTCCTCTTCGCAGAACTGGCGTCGCTGGTATCTTTCTACATTTTCTTCTCGGTAATCATCCCATCATTATTCCCTGAGTACAGGAATACGGATGAGAATTTTAATTGCGGCGCGAGCGGGATCTACCTCAATCAGGAAGAGATGTACACTCCAAAAACACCATTCGGGAGTGTGAAAGATGAGTAAGCCACACCTGAATCTCATCATCAGGGAGATCAAGGCAGATACCCTTGGAGAAGAGGTGAGCGATCTCCTGGAAAAGGGAGCCCGGATGATCTACACCTCCGGCGTGGACATGGGAGTCCGGGGCATTCAGGTCAACTATTACTTCTGCTTCGACCATCACGAGCCAAGCCAGCATACCATATTGAGGACGTATCTGGACAGGAAGAACCCCGTTATCCATTCGGTCACGCCTGTCACGAGCCAGGCAGACTGGTCTGAACGGGAGCTCATCGAGTTTTTAGGCATTACGGTAGAGGGCCACCCGAACCCCACGCACCTGTGGCTGCCGTTGGACTGGAAGGAAATTTACACTGGGGAAAAGCCCGTAGCCCACCCTGATACAGAGAGAATCAACACGGCTCCTCCGGTAAAACCTCTCAAGGATAACATCGTTACACTGCCTCTGACGACGATACCGTATGGCCCGTATCACCCGGCGTTCATCGAAAGTAATTATTTAAAAATGTCCGTTGAGGATGAGGTCGTCAGGAAGGCCGACCTGAAGCTGGGTTTCAACCACAGGGGCATCATCAAACTTATGGAGCGGCGCGACTATTACAAGGACCTTTTTTTAGCGGAGCGTGTATGCGGCATTTGTAATACGCACCATTCCTTATCCTTTGCCATGTCCGTGGAGGATCTGGCGGCTGTTGAAGTGCCCCAAAAGGCACAGATGGCCAGGACTTTATTATGCGAAATGGAGCGTATCCAGAGCCACCTCTTGTCCATTGGCCTGATCGGCGACCTGACCGGATTCCGCACCATGCTCATGCACGCGATACGGATACGGGAAGAGATGCAGGACTGCCTTGAGGTCGTGTCCGGCCAGCGGGTTACCCATGGGCTGATAGCATTAGGTGGCATCCGCAGAGACATTACCGAGAATCAAACCGATTTTATTCTCTCTAAATTAAAGATTATGAAAAAATCGGTGCCCCAGTTCTTCGATCAGTGCCAGTCGAATGACGTGCTCATGGGCAGGCTTAAGGATGTGGGCATCCTTAAGCGGGAAAATGCCCTGAAATCCGGGGCCATCGGTCCTGTAGCCAGAGGCAGTGGGCTGAGGATAGACGTGCGTAAGAACTCGCCCTTCGCCGCCTACGAAGATGTTGACTGGGACATCGTGACGGAGAATGGGTGCGATTGCCTGGCCCGCATAAAAGTGAAGATGAGAGAGACGCTCATGTCCATGCATATCTGCGAACAATGCTGTGATAAAATAAAGATTGCGCCATCTTCGCTCGCAGCCAAAGTAAACGAGTTGCCATGCGGTGAAACTATCTCCAGGAGCGAGGCGCCAAGAGGCGAATTACTCTACCATGTGGTCTCGAACGGCACTAATACGCCAGCCTTTGTACGCATCAGAGTACCTACCTTCATTAACGCCCGTATCATGCTCGAGCTGATACATGGCTGCTGGCTGGCTGACGTGCCCGCAATCATCAGCAGTGTTGACCCCTGCTACTCCTGCACGGACAGAGTGACGATCTTCAAAGGTAAAGAGCAAAGCATTGTCGACATGCGGTCACTGGGAGGCAGGCGATGATCGATGCGGCATGGCTGAATCCTGTTATCGCCTTCAGCATTGGGATCCTGCTTTCATTTAAGCTGCGCAAGATCTCTGCCAGAGTACAATCCCGGCGGGGGCCGCTGATATGGCTGCCCGACAGGTGGCATGACATCAACCGGAGCAAAGTCCTTCAGCCATTGTATGACATCATCAAGCTGTTCTCCAAGCAGACCATCATACCTTCCACGGCGACACCATTTTTCATAGCCGGGCCGATATTGGCCCTCATGTGCGCCGTGCTGGCTACGCTGTTCGTGCCGGTAGCCGGCATATCATTCGACTATTCATTCAGTCTGGTGGTGCTATTCTATCTGCTGATGGGCGAGATCCTCTTCATTATCATGGGCGGCATCTCGAGCGCTTCACTGTTTTCTGCCATAGGGGGCGTCAGGGAGATCGATCTTATGCTTGCCAACGAGATACCCTTTATCCTCGGTACCTTCGCGTTAGCCATCACTTTTGATACACTATCCATCCAGCAAATGATGGGCTTTAACATTTTAATCAATCCTTTCGCGGCACTGGCAGTCCTCCTGTCAATCATCGTAAAGCTCCACATCAAGCCATTTGACATACCAGAGGCCGATACTGAGATCGTGAACGGTCTTACAACTGAATATGGTGGCAAGCTGCTCGGCGTGCTGGAGACTGCCAGGATCATTATGGTATTCGTACTCATCGCATTGTTCGTGGACTTGTTTCTGTGGATACCATCATCGGGTGCTTTGGCCTGGGTTATCTTTCTGGCGGGGGTTATCGCCACAGGCGTGTTAATCGGTTTTATGAATTCCCTGTTCGCCCGTTTCAGAATAGATCAGGCGACCCGGTGGCTTTTCAAAATCCCCCTGCTTGTATCGGTGCTTGCCATCGGATGGGCAGTGCTCTGGAGGTATGTGCTATGAATACTATAGGCAAATTCAAGGCCTTCGGCGAATTAATCACAAACGTCTTCCGTAATCCCGTTACGGTGAGAGAGACTTTTGGATTCGTAGCAAAAAATTTCCGGTGGATGCCGAGGCGCGACGCTGATAAATGCACGGGGTGCGGCGCCTGCAACGAGCGCTGCTCCAGTGGCGCTACGAACATCACGGATATTGGCACTGAAAGAACGATCTCTATTGACGGCCTGCGATGTATTTTCTGTGGCCGTTGCGCCGATGTATGCCCGGAGCATGCATTAGAACTGACCATTGAGCCAGATACAGAAGAGGAAAAGAAATTCCGTTCAGAATTATTAAAAACGACAGGGGATGTGGGTGATACATGTGTCCGGTCTTTACGCGGTTCGGACGAGGATTCGGAAGTATCCTTTAAGTATACAGAGCAGATTAACGTGTCGTATGGCTCCGAAGAGAAGAACCCTGCCATCGATACAACGCTGAAATTGCAGCGCTGCACTGTTTGCGGGGAGGTTATGCCTGTCACCGAAAAACATCTGAATGTTATTATGGAAAGGGTCTTAAAGAACCTGAAGCCGGAAACAGCTGCTATCGTTAAGAAGGACATGGAACTATACCTGACGACGTGTATTTCGTGCAGGCGGATGCACAGTCTGGAGTGGAATACGCACCCGAGGAAGTTCACATGAGTCTTTTGAACAGCTTCATCAAGCAGTCTCCATGGATTTACCATGTGCACGCTGGAGGATGTCTTGGATGCGATATCGAGATAGTAGCCTTAATGAGTCCCCGATATGACCTGGAGAGGCTGGGCGTTAAATTTGTCGCATCGCCCAGGTGTGCCGACATTTTATTAGTGACAGGCCCCGTTCCTCTCCATACAAAGCCGTTCCTTGAACGCGTCTATGCCCAGACACCCGAACCAAAACGTGTCATCGCCGTGGGTGCATGCGGTTGCTCATGCGGCATTTTCATTGACAATGAGAACTATTCCATAGCCGGCCCCGTCGAAAAGATCATCCCGGTTGACGTGAAGATACCCGGGTGCCCGCCGAAACCGGAAACCATTATCGATGGCATATTGAAAGTGATGAGAAAATTTGATTCCTGATAAACCGGTGTAGCAAATGGATCATTTTCTGCCAAAACAACTCATGACTACCGTCCTCACTGACTTAAATACAGATTCTGGAGTATAACAATGTATGAATATCTGGCGCTCATGCCTGTAATCTTACCCCTCGTTGGGGCCCTGCTCACGTATTTCCTCGGGAGATATCCGGAGAAGATCCAGCGCGTGTTTCTCATGGGATTTGCGGTCGTTCTATTCGTGCTGAACGTGTCCTATTTTATGGCCTTACAGATGAATATCATTCATCCACTGTCATATGGCCCCATCGTATTGGATGCCCCCGGTATTTTTATATCCTGTCTTGTAGCGTTCATCGGAGCGCTGGTCATCTTCTATTCCTTTGTTTATAAAGATAAAACGCATTACGATAACACGTATTTCATCATGTATTTCCTGCTCATGGGCATGATGAGCGGCCTTGCGTGCACATATAACGTTATTGTCATGCTCGTCTTCCTGGAAGCGGCCACAATCACCAGCGCTGTTTTAATCTTATTTGGCAGGACGAAACAGGCTATCAAAGCAACATACATTTACCTGGCCATCAGCATCATCGAAGTTATTCTGGTGGTCATTGGTGCCTTCATTCTCTATAATGAGACCGGCACCCTGGACTTATATTTATTGAATATCAGTAGCATGAGCCAGAATACTATGTTTTTATTGGCCATGCTCTTCTTTTTCGGTTTCGGCACCAAGGCCGGTTTATTGCCTTTGAGTGGTATCTGGCTGCCTCCGGCGCATTCCGAGGCTCCGCCTCCTATCAGCGCTACGATGTCCGGCATCCTCCTCAAGGCCGGCGTCATAGCAATGGTCAAGTGCATCTATCCGTTCTATCTGATGTCGGGCGCCGGAACGCTCATCCTCATAGTTACCACTTTCGGCATCCTCAGCATGTTAATAGGTGTCATCATGGCCCTGCTATCTGAGGATATCAAGCGTTTACTGGCATGGCATAGCATCAGCCAGATGGGCTATATCATTCTGGGATTCGGGCTGGCTGCTCCCACCGCCATTTACGGTGCATTGTTCCACATCACCAACCACATGTTGTTTAAGGGCTGTTTATTCTTAATTACGGGTGCCCTTATCCTTCGCGTGAACACCAGACAGATCCATAAGATGGGCGGGCTTGGCAAGGTGATGCCTCTGACGGCCGCCAGTTTTTTGATTGCTTCCCTTGCTATGTCAGGCGTACCGTTCCTTAACGGTTTCGTGAGCAAGGAGCTCATTTACGAGGGCTCTGTCCAGGCTGGTTATCCCGTCATCTTTTCTGTTTTTGGCGTGCACTTCACCATTTTCGCTATTCTGGGATGGATTACGAGTGCGCTTACCTTCATCTGTCTGATACATGTGTTTTACGTGATGTTCATGGGAAAGCAAAAAGAGGAGTTCAGGAATGTCAGGGACCCGCCCGTCTGCATGATGCTGCCGATTCTGATTATGGTTAGTTTATGCATCATCATCGGCATCTACCCGGACCTGCTATCGGGGGTTCTCGAATATACGGCAGATGTGTTATTCCAGTTAAGGATATGATTACTATATTGCAGCGGGTTAACGGAACTTAAAATGACTGGAGCCTTTGACTCATTGAAAACTGAACTCATGAGCAGGTTAAGGTCAGTAAAACCTGACCGGATCGTGTTCGTGGGCGTTGGAAACCGGATGAGAGGCGATGATGGCATCGGGCCGGTGCTCATCGACTTACTGAATGGCCGGGTGTCCCACGCGCTTGACGCGGGTAGCACCCCTGAGAATTTTACCGGGGCCATCAAACGCCTTAACCCATCCGTAATCGTTTTTTTGGATGCGCTCGATTTCGGGGCGAGCCCCGGCCATGCGAGAATCATTGAATCAGCAGATATTATGCGGTATGGCATGAGCACGCACACCTTTTCGCTGGACGTGGTCATGGACTATTTAGGGCAGGAGACGGGCGCAGCGGTGTTTTTGTTCGGTGTGCAGTCTGCCTGTATCTCTCATATGCCCGGCCTTACGCCAGTTGCTGAAAAATTTCTAAAAGAATATGCAGATGTAATCGTTTCAGCTTCAGGAACATGAATCCACATAACCCGAAGATCCCGGAAGTTCGCTCTATAGCGCATCTAAAATTTTTCGAATGGTATCCCGAAGTGAGAGTTAATGAAAAGGCACATTATATCAATTAAAGGAAGTTACTGATGATGAAGATAGCAATTGCCGGAAAAGGTGGTGTCGGCAAAACTCTGATGGCAAGCGGACTGGCGTGGTCGCTTGCACGGTCCGGATACAAAACTATTGCGATCGATGCAGACCCTTCGCCCAATCTTGCCATCTCGCTCGGGTTCGATCAGGATGCAGCAGATGCGATCGTTCCGGTATCTGAAAATGAGCGCCTGATCAAACTAAAAACCGGCACCGCATTTCCCGGCGTCTACAACCTGAACTTTTCTGTCGATGATGTCGTCCGGGACTATGCGATCCCGACCCCGTCAGGTGTGCACCTGCTGGTGATGGGCACCGTGAAGTCCATGGGTTCCGGGTGCACCTGCGCATCAAACAGTGTCATCCGCGCCCTGCTCCGCCACCTCGTAATCGACCGTGATGAGGCGGTGGTGCTCGATATGGAAGCAGGCATTGAGCATCTCGGCAGGGGGACAGCAGAAGGTGTCGACATGATGATTGTGGTAAGTGATGCAAACAAAAAATCGCTCACCACTGCCGGAACAATTGTCCGTATGGCTCTGGATGCCGGCATCCCCCGTGTTGAACTGGCAGGTAACCGTATAACAAATATCACTGAAGAAACCATTATCAAAATGTTTGCACAGGAACACAATATTCCGATTGTGGGTATCGTGCCATTTGATCCCGCAGTCATGGCAGGAGGCATTGCCGGCAGTTCAGTGATGGTATTTGAGAACACACCTGCCATCCGGATAATTGAGGAGATCGGGCACCGGATTGAACTCGTCAAACCGGCAAAAGGCAATACGTGATACAAAAGAAGGAGGAAAATCATGAAAACACTAGTCACTGTTGGACGAGGCGGAACGGGTAAAACAAGTTTTGTTGCCCTGATGACAAAATATTTTATTGCACGCGGGGATGCCCCTGTCCTTCTTGTCGATCTCGACCCGGATCAGAATCTTGCCGAGATGGTAGGTGTGGATCTCGAACGTGAAGGAGTTAAAAGCATCTCCGAACTGGTCACGGAAACGTTTATACAAAAAGGCGGGACGACAATCGGGATACCCCCCACTCAGCGGATTGAGGCCACCGTTCTTGAGCGGGGATTGTATGAGGGTGATGCCTTTGATCTGATTGCAGTCGGCACCAAATGGATTGAAGGGTGCTATTGCCTTCCCAATGCGGCGCTCAAAGGCGCTCTTTTAACGCTCACCAGGAATTACCAGTATGTGCTGATCGATTCTCCTGCCGGACTCGAACACCTGAACCGTAAGATCACTACCCGCGTGAATGATATTTTTGATGTGATAGGCCCTTCACACAAATCATTTGAGAATGTGAAACGGGCGTATCGCATTGCCCATGATGTCGGTATCGCGTTCGATCATTTTTATGTTGTTGGCGGTTGTCTGTTCCCGGAAAATCTGGAACAGGTTGCCCGGGAAAAAACCGGACAAAACTACCTGGGAAAAATTATGTTTGATGATCAGGTGCAGGAATCCGTAATTGCGGGAAGATCGCTCCTTGATGTTCCTGATGATTCGCCTGCATACCAGTCAGTTCAGCATCTTATGGAAAAAGCAGGATATGGCAAAAAATAAATTTTTTAGTGATTCTGTAACAGGAGATATTTACAACCAAAACCTTTTTTTAATTACAATGATTAATCATGATAGATATCTCAGCGGGGGGATGAATCCGAAAGATGGCAGTGTAGCAGTGCAGTAAAAAGAGAATCATTGTAATTCTCTTCCTGTAAAAGTATTGAGGAAGTCTTTGGACTTCTGCAGCCTGTGATGATCTGGTTCCTCAGTGAACCCTTGTATAATTGAACCGTACTCGCTGTAAGGTATCAATTGTGGAAGAGAGGTCATTTTCACAACTCTGAACATAAGGGATGCCGGCTGGATGTGATGACATCCGGTTTAAGGGCAACCCCTGCGAGTATCTGGTATAACCAGAACCAAAAAAGGTGGAAAAAGAATGAAGGAATCATTTGATGTCAAGTTAGTGGAAAACGAGAAATCCTACACGCCGGATGCTAAATACAAACAAAATTCCTGGATGGGTGACTACCAGAAAGCATACGATGAATTCCTGGCTGACCCTGATGGGTTCTGGGACAAAATGGCCTCGGAGCTGGAGTGGATTCGGCCGTGGAGTGCGGTGAAGGAGTGGAACTACCCGTATGCAAAGTGGTTCATCAACGCACAGCTTAACATTACCGCAAACTGTCTTGACCGCCATGTCAAAAACCAGCGGCGCAACAAGGCAGCACTCATCTGGCGGGGGGAGAAGGGTGCAGAACGCATCTTTACCTACCAGCAGCTGCTCAGCAAAGTGATGCGGTTTGCAAACGCACTCAAAAAGCTCGGTGTGGAGAAAGGCGACCGTGTCTGCATCTACATGCCGCTCGTGCCGGAACAGGTGATCGCCATGCTTGCCTGCGCCCGCATCGGTGCTGTCCACAGCGTGGTTTTTGGAGGTTTTGGTCCGGCAGCGCTCAATTTGCGCATCCAGGATGCTTCTGCCAAGGTCGTCATCACCGCAGATATCAGTATGCGGCGCGGTAAAACGATCCAGCTGAAATCGATTGTCGAGGAGGCACTGATCAATGCACCGTCGGTCGAGCACGTCATTGTGCTCAGGCGGCAGGATCCGCAGGTTGATCTGAGACCCGGTCTTGAACTGGATTTCAACGAAATAATGGAGAGTGCATCCCAGGAATGCCCGGTTGAAGTCATGGATGCAGAAGATCCACTCTTCACGCTCTATACCAGCGGATCCACAGGCAAGCCCAAAGGGATCGTGCACACCTGCGCCGGTTACATGGTCGGAACCTACTACACCAGCAAATACGTATTCGACATGAAGGACCAGGATATCTTCTGGTGTACTGCAGATCCGGGCTGGATCACGGGCCACAGTTACATTGTATACGGCCCGCTTGCAGTAGGCGCGACGGTATTTATGTCCGAGCTCACTCCGGACTATCCGGATGCAGGCAGCTACTGGAGCTTAATCGAAGAGCAGAAGATCACTATCTTCTACACAGCACCGACAGCGATCCGGATGTTCATGAAACTGGGTGAGACATGGCCAAACAAATACAACTTAAGCTCTCTGCGGATCATCGGATCGGTCGGGGAACCCCTGAATCCTGAAGCGTTCGAGTGGTATTATCATGTCATTGGAAAGGACAAGATCCCAATCCTCGACACCTGGTGGCAGACCGAGACCGGTATGCAGATGATCACCACGATGATCGGTGAGCCCATGCGGCCGGGTTTTGCCGGCAAACCTATTCCCGGTGTGGAAGCGGATGTGGTTGATAAAGACGGGAACTCTGTCCAGCCCGGAACCGGGGGGCTCCTTGTTGTCAAGTCCCCGTGGCCAGCTATGCTCCGGACGGTCTGGAAGGATGATGCACGGTACCGTGTATACTGGGAAACTATCAAAGGCGTCTATACAGTCGGCGATCTCGCGGTGAAAGGCAAGGACGGTTACATCATGATCCTCGGCCGTTCTGATGACATCATCGTGGTTGCGGGCCACAATATCGGCACTGCAGAAGTTGAGAGCTCGCTGGTTTCCCACCACGCGGTTGCAGAATCGGCAGTCATCGGGAAACCTGACGTTCTGAAGGGCAACTCGATCAAGGCATTTGTGATCCTCCGCGTGGGCAATTCACCCGGCGACAAACTCAAACAGGATCTGATGTATCACGTGCGCATGACACTGGGGCCGATCGCAGTCCCCCAGGAGATCGAATTTGTCGACAAGCTGCCCAAGACCCGGAGCGGCAAGATCATGCGCCGCGTCTTAAAAGCCAAGGAGATGGGTATGGACCCCGGCGACATCTCAACGCTGGAGGAATAAGGTAACTCAGGACGTGTAAAGAGAATCAGGAACTGCTGAATGGAGGAGATAATGATTCTTCGTTAACTGACACTTGTAACTGCACCTTGGCCGGAAAGTCCGGCAGGGGCGTGACCGGGGCTAAAGGCCCGGAATTTCTGAATAGATTCGTAGTGTGTAAAAGAAAAAAATCATGATAGAGAATGGAGAGAGAGGACAAATATGACGTATACCGTATTGTTGGCCGTTGATGGGTCTATGCCCTCGCTGGTGGCCACGAAAAAGGCAGTCGAGCACGCTCGCGAAAAGAATGGGGAGCTGGTGATTATGTACGTCAGTGAGCAAACGCCTCTTGTCAACATTGAGAGGATTGCAGAAGATCTGGCACTGGACAGGCGATGCCCCATTGATTTCGTTACCTTCGCTGTTGACTATGCATCCAAATCGGGTATCCCCGCACGCGTGATCTACCTATCGGGACCGGTTGCAGGAGAGATTGTCAGGGCCTCCGAGGAGATCTCGGCAGACCTGATTATTATGGGGAGCACAAATCCGAAGGGCCTTGATGGACTGATGCTGGGCGATGTTGCAGAAGCAGTCCTCAAGACTGCCACCTGCTCTGTCTGGATGATCAAACCGAACCCCGAGGAATTAACAGAGATCCTGGAGCTGGTACGTGTCATCGCGCACCCCAAGAAAGTACCGGTACTTGCCG
Organism: Methanoregula sp.; assembly: GCA_030651815.1. GTDB lineage: Archaea > Halobacteriota > Methanomicrobia > Methanomicrobiales > Methanospirillaceae > Methanoregula. The sequence goes on along the minus strand of JAUSBW010000212.1, from coordinate 9,381 downwards.
TTGAGCCTAATGGCAGATTATTCAGGATGGCCATAGGACTTCTTACAATATACCTGCTCGGCTATGGTGCATTTACCCTCGGCGGAACCTATTTCCGTGACATAATGAGCGCACGCCTGCTCGGAATGAATGTAGCGATCGTCTTTGGGATGGTCATCATCATCGGAGCGATCGTCATTGCGCTCTTTTACAGCTGGTACGCCGGGCGCTTTGAACAGGGAACGGAGGTGTAATCGTATGGCCTATGAATTCCAGCCACTGGCATTTGGCATATTCTGTCTGATTACCATATCAACGCTGGCGATCTCATTGTGGGCGGCAAGACAAGTGCGTACCGCCAGCCATTTCTATGCGGCAGGAGGCAATGTCAAGTGGTTCGTGAACGGCGTTGCCTTTGCCGGTGATTACCTGAGCGCGGCTTCATTCCTTGGCATTGCCGGGATGATCGCATTCTTCGGGTTCGATGGGTTCATGTATTCCATTGGTTTCCTGGCAGGATGGATCATCGCCCTGCTGATCATCGCAGAGCCGCTCCGCCGAATCGGGAAGTACACCTTCGGCGACGCGCTGATGAGCAAGTTCAAGGACAAACGGGTCCGCCTTATGGCAGCAATCTCGGCACTGGTTGTCAGCATATTCTACCTGATCCCCCAGATGGTGGGTGCGGGTTCCATCGTCCAGCCATTGATCGGCCTGCCGTATGAAGTGGGCGTGATCATGGTTGGCATCATTGTGATCATGATCGTCGCAACCGCGGGCATGGTATCCACAACGTATGTCCAGTTCATCAAGGGTTTCCTGCTCCTGATCGCCGCATTCGCTCTCACGATAGGCGTCCTGATGGCAGTCGGCATGGGTCCTGTCGAGTTTATCACGCACTTTATTGAAAATCCGGCGGTCACACTCCCACAGGGAGGTACCGTTAGCGGGAGCGCTTTCATGTCCCCGGGTATGTATTACAAGAATCCGCTGGACTTTGCATCGCTGGCCATCGCATTGATCCTGGGTACTGCAGCATTGCCACACATCCTGATCCGGTACTTTACGGTGCCGAGCCCCGCAGATGCCCGCAAATCAACGGTGATCGCCATCATCACAATTGGGATCTTCTATATCCTTACCCTGTTCCTCGGACTGGGGGCAAACTATTTCCTCACCACGGACCCGACAAACCAGAATCTCGCTGCTCCGCTACTGGCAGAGGTTCTCGGCGGTGAGCTCTTCTTTGCCTTTATCGCCTCGATCGCCTTTGCAACTATTCTGGGAACCGTGGCCGGGCTGATTATCGCATCAGCAGGAGCTATAGCCCATGATATCTACACTGAGGTGCTCGGCAATAAGCCCGATGAGGCCCGGTCCCTGAAGATCTCCAAGATGACCGCTGTGGCAGTTGGAGTCATTGCGATCGCCTTGGGAATCCTGGCAAAGGGCCAGAACGTTGCGTTCCTTGTGGGTCTGGCATTTGCCATCGCAGCTTCAGCCAATATCCCCGCCCTGATCTGTACGCTCTTCTGGAAGAGGACAAGCGCGCGCGCGATCATCTGGAGCATCCTCACCGGTCTTGTGGTCTCAATTGGACTGATTGCCATCAGTCCGACGGTGATGGGCAAGGCTGCAATCTTCCCGCTGAATAATCCGGGCATCGTCAGCATCCCTCTTGGATTTGCCGTGGTAATCGGGTTATCGCTGATGGGGAAAGAGGAGGAAGCGACAGCGACAGACGTGTAATTATGGAAAAAATGCTGAAAAAAAGATGCATTTGAATTAAGCGATGACGTTGCAATTACGGCAGTAAATATAATTTTGCTATCGATAATTGCACCAATTTTTTATATTGTTGAGCGACTTCACCAGTATATATAATCTTATTTGTATGTCCATTCTTTTTGGTTTATATATTTGGGTATTTCATGATATTGTCAAGGATATCAGGAAAGAGGAAAAAGTAACGGAAGCAGCTCAAGTTTAACGAATTTTTTTTCCCTCTTACCGGCAAAGGCTTCAATCCTTTAAAAAAACCTGGGTATCACGATTATAAGGACAGCCCAATAAGATCGCACAATGATTCCCAAACATTCCATTTCTTTTTTATTATCATCAATCCAATATCTCTGGCCTCGCTGCTGATGTGGCAGATCACGATTGTACCGGTGTACATCCTTGCCTTTGCCATACTCTGGGGATGTCTCGGAGGCTGGCTGGCCATTGCACCGACAACCACCGGCAGTTATTTTGGCACCTGCGACTACCCGAGGTGTTACGGGGTCGTCTTCCTTGCATATGGTGCCGGCGCGATTGCCGGACCGCAGCTGGCAGGGTTCATCAAGACGTCGACAGGGTCCTATATCGGGGTATTTCCCTATGTGCTCGGTCTTGCAGTGGTCGGGATGGTCATTGCATTCACCCTGATGAAACCCCCAAAACCAATAACCTGATTTTTTTTATGTTCCGGGTCAGAATCATACCCGTGGAGTGGAGCAATTAAAATTGGGATAGAGTTGTTTTAACTTAATCCGGGCGTTTTCTGTAGTAAACTGCCAGTCGACCGGTTTATGGCTGTGATTCCTGAAAGTTTTTTACTTTTTTGTCTCCTGCACAAGCAAGGTTAGGTTACCCAATCATCTATCCAGACATTGCCGGGTTAGAGCACTCAATTCGATTTTGGCAATATTGAGCCAACTCCCGTGTTCAGGAGTATGGTGGATCAGTTTTGAATGAGCAGATACACCGGCATGAACCGGATATTTTTTCAAAGGATCTGTAAGATAAAAAGGGTTATTTATTTACCGGTCTGTTTTTAAAAATTTTTTTTAAGTCACTACCGCTTTGTCGAACCGCCAGCGGGCAAATACATACATAATCAATGCAAAGACGACAAGACCGGCAAACGAGAGCACGATGTCGCCTGTTGTATAGATGTAATGCTTGCCGAGCGCCACAAAATCATCGCCGATAGCAAAATAGCGTATCCCGTTGATGAGGAGTGTCATCGGATTGTAAGTCGAGAGCACCTTTAAAAATTCCGGGAAAGCATCGAGCGGATACAGGGCATTGCTTGCAAAGAATATCGGCATGGTGAGCAGTGTCATGATGCCCTGCATCCCTTCGGGTGTCTCCATGGAAATAGCAATTCCTGCCGAGAGAAAAAGGAATCCCAGCGCAAATATGGCGACAAATGTGAGAATGCCCAGAACCGCAATTACGATCTGCACAGCGCCGTACCCGACAAAGAATCCTGCCCCGATAAGGATGCCAAATACCATGATGATGATCGCCTGGATAAACGATTTTGTCATACCCGAAAGTCCAATACCGATGATCACGTGATCCCGGGGCATAGGACTTGCCAGAATCTCCCGCATGAGTCCCCAGTTCTTGTCAAAGAGGATGATCATGCCCCCAAAAAGGCTCGTGAACAACGTAGTCATCGCAATGATCCCGGCTGCCATGAACGTGAGATACCCGACAGCATGCGCTCCTGGGGGAACCGGCATACCGCTCATCAGCGAATCAAAACTGCTCGACATGGCAATTCCAAAGAACGCAAGCCAGAGTGCAGGCTGGAGGAGCGATGAGATCAGCATGGTCCTGAACCGGACAAACCGGATCATATCCCGCCAGTAGATATTTGCAAACCCGTAATTCATCTCAATGACCTCCCGGACGAAGTGATAAAAACCCGCTCTTCCCGGGCTGTTCGTCACGGATCTCTTTTCCTGTATAATAGACAAACACATCATCCATGGATGGTTTTTTAAGATTTACCGTATCGATGCGGATCCCGGCCTCGTGTAAACGTTCCATTATTATGGGGAGTACTTTTGTCCCGTCTTCATGAACACTGACCAGGAATCCCCGGGTTTTTGTGGTGATATCCTTAACAGACGGAAGATTGCGGAGCAGTCGAATAGCAGCATCGTTATTGCTGGCCTCTAAGTAGATGATATCCTGCCCAAGGGTGTTTTTCAGCTGCCATGAAGTGCCGGAGATGATGATCTTACCATTGTCGATGATGCTGATCTGGTCAGAGAGCTGGTCTGCCTCATCCATGTAATGCGTTGTTAAAAAGATCGTCGTGCCTTCCTTGTTCACATCCTTGATATAATCCCACATGCGCATCCGGGTCTGCGGATCGAGTCCGATTGTCGGTTCATCCAAAAAGAGCACTTTCGGGCGTGTCATCAATCCCCGGGCAATCTCTAACCTGCGTTTCATACCTCCGCTTAAGTTTTTGGTCCTGACATCCCGTTTGCTTTCGAGCTGGACGAGGGTTAAGAGTTCTTCTATTCGCTTCCTGCGATCAGTGTGGGACATGGAGTAGAGTTTTCCATGGAACTCAAGACTTTCCCATACGGTCATGTCCCGGTCAAGGGTGATCTCCTGGAAGACGATGCCAATCGATTCCCGGACCTTCTGGGGATCTTTTGTCACATCATAACCGGCCACACTCGCTTTACCTTTTTGCAGTGCGAGCAGCGTGATGAGCACGTTGATCGCAGTGCTCTTGCCGGCACCGTTTGGCCCAAGGAACGAGAAGATCTCACCTTTTTTTACAGTGAAACTGATTCCATCAACTGCCTTGAAGTCGCCATACGCGTATTCAAGATTTTCTACCGTGATAATTGCTTCCTTTTCAGAGAGTGGTTGTGCTGCCATGCTGTTCCACCTCCCCTATAAATTTCCGGACCCATTTTTTCTCGCAATCAAGATGCGCAAGCGTGCGGTCAAAGAGTGCAAGCACATAGAAGGGGCGTTTCTCATCCGCTTTCTGCTCACGGATCTGCCTGACATGTTCGATCATTTTGTCAAGCCCTGCCAGACGCTCTCGCAGGCATGCCACAGTTTCCTGTTCCGGAATGAGCGGAAGATGGGCAATGCCGAGATCAAATGGTGAACTGATCCTTGTATACAAGGTGAGAAGCGATCGCACAGTGCACTTCATCATATCGAGTCCGGCTTCAGTGATCGTGTATACCTTGCGTGAGGGTTTGTCCTCCTGCTGTTCGCAGGAACTGGTGATCAGCATTTTTGCCTCAAGCCGTTTGAGGACATAGTAGATAGAGGAGAACCCAATATCAGTCCAGTGACGCATTCCCCGTTCTTCAATAATTTTTTCTATGGTATACCCGTAGAGCGGGCTTTCGCACAGGAGCCCGAGGACTGCAGCCTCCCGCTCATTGATAATGGGATCCGATTGTTCCATATGTATAATATTCTATATCTGGAATATATGAATTCCTGGTCGCTGCTCATTTCCGGGGTTCCTGACACAGTTGACGAATTGGTGAAAAAGATGACACCCAAAAATTCCCGGGTAATAGTTCGCATGGGTGGCTTCAATCAACGATCCTGCGCGACCCGACTGCCATTCCTTCTCATAATTCCTGATGAGAAAAAAGGAACAGTTTTTCAGGATTAAATTATGAATATTATTCAGGTGTTTTCTGACGTACGACAATAATCTGGAAACGACTGCGCCCGAAAAGGGCAGTTTGAAAGCAGGAAAGACACAAAAGCAATCTTTTTTCAGTAAAGGGACGCTCGTAGCCATTATAGGCATCGCAGTGGTAATCGTGATCCTGCTTGTTGCCGGTGTTACGCAAAATATGCCGACCCAGGGTGCAGTTGTACCCGCGCAGTCTTGCGCTGAAAAAACCCTCACCTATATCAATAACAATCTTGTTTCTCCCGGTACATCCGCCTCGCTCACCTCCGTTACAGAAAACCGGGGTATGTATGAAATGAAGATCACGTACCTGGGCCGGGGTATGACACTCTACACAACGCGGGACTGTTCATCCCTGTTTACCAACAGCATTGATATGAACGCCAAGGCGGGAGTAAGCGGGACCGCTCCGGCACAACCTGCTGCTGCTCCCATAAAAACGGAGCGCCCGGTAGTAGATCTTTACGTGATGGCCTTCTGTCCGGGTGGCACATATGCCGAGAATGTGATGAAGCCGGTCGCTTCACTGCTCGGTTCAAAAGCAGATATTCATGTGAGGTATCTCACAACCACTACCGGGACTACTGTTGCGTCTGTCCAGTCATTGCATGGAATGCCTGAGGCAAAAGAAGACCTGCGCCAGATCTGCATACTCAAAAAGAACCCGGAAAAATTCTGGGAGTATTTAGGAAAGTTCAATGATGCGTGTTATCCGCAATACCAGAATGCAGCTCTGCTGGATGCCTGCCGGGGAAATGTCACTGCGGCAATCGGAATTGATGCCAGGAGTATCGAAACCTGTGCCAGCGGAGAAGAAGGATTGGCCCTGCTCAGAGCAGATGAGGCACTTTCGAATAAGTACGGGGCAAGTTCATCTCCAACCCTCATCATCAACGGGCAGGAGTATCGTGGAACGCGGACACCTGATGCATATAAGCAGGCAATCTGCGATCGTTTCGTGACCGCTCCGGCTGAGTGCTCCACCATACTTCCCTCAGTGCCGGGGACTGCGGTGAGTGGCGGGTGTGGGTAATTTCTGGAATCAATCTCATTTTCTTTTTTTAAATCCGCAACCCATTGCTGCTCACCCACGAGGATCTTTTCACTTTGTATCCGCTCGAACAGTGGGCGGTCAGGTGTCCGGATCTGCACAGCCTCATACGGTGAGACAATAATCGGAGAAATTTTCCGCGATACACCAGGCTCATAAGCGCGATATCAGGGTCTTTGCTGCATGACTATCGGTGGTTTCCATGTAGAGTTCGATATCGCTTTTATCAGAATCCTCTCCCACCGCATAACTGCCAAAGAGAATCATCCGCATGAGTTCACTTTGCTCTGCAGTGATGAGCGGCGAGAGTTCAAGCAGTGTTGCAAAAATTTTGGCCTCCCGCACGATAGGGTGTGAGATGCGGGCCCGGAACAGAATGGGTGACCATATCCAAAGATGGATATGATTCCATGAACCGCACTATCGATGTCCTTTGCGGATCGGGATGTCATGGCACAGATTAAAAAAAGCAGATCAAAGAATGTCAAATCCCGTGACTTTGAAGATGTTGCAAAAGGATCAGGAACTGTGCCTGTACCACATGTCCTCATGGGGTTCAATGACGGTGGGGCGGCCGGGCAGACGGTGATGCATTGTCATTGTCATGTGATCCCGCGATATGTCGGGGATGTCAAAGAGCCCCGGGGTGGGATTACGCGGGGTTGTGATGGGGAAGAATGGGTATTGAAGGGGGGGTAACACTCTTCTGGGTTCGCATCCAGGGTATTTCGCAGGAATATTTTTTTAGTTCAGGCCGACTACGGCCGGATTATCCGGAGTAGCGGCTGTTAGGTGTGGAAGTAAATAGTAAGGATCCCGGTCAGAACCAAAAAATGTGACACAGGATGTCATTGCATTCATCAGCGAGACCGGGCAGAACTTCTCCAATCTCACCTTCGATCAGTGTCTTTGACAACGTGGCAATTTTGTCAAATTTTATCACGGAAGAAATTTTCAGGCCCGTTGACCGGAATGCCGGGTGATCTGTCGTTATGAGCAGATCGGATTCCTGGAGGGATGAGGGGATCTTTGAAGAAATAAATGCCACAATAACATCCTGTTCACCTTCATGGATAACGAGTGCCGGCCGGAGCTTTGAACCGGAAAGATCCGTAAAAGGGAAATGAACGAGAACAATTTTTGCTTTCATTTGTACCGCACTTTCAGGTCAGATACGGAGTAGAGGTCAGGTTCATTTTCAAGAAATTCAGAAAGGGAGTACTCTGAAAGTGCGGACAGGGCATTCTTGCCTTGCTTATCCGTCTTTTTTTGCCGGGCGGTGTTCTTTTTTGCAGGATGATCCGTTGGTACCCGCGAAGCTGCCTGCGCTGTCATTATGGGTAGTTGTCTGGCTCATGAGATTAGTTTTGCGGTACCAAAGGCACGGGCGCCACCGGGTTCAATGCCGGTGTGGCGGCCGGGCTGTTACTGAGGGGGGGCCATTGTTACGGGTGCTTCCTGATTGAGGGGATGTCCCGGATCCGCGAGGTGGGGTGCAGGGGATTGTGCCAGGGAAGAGTGGGTATTGACCCTTGCTGCAAAGTGTCTGTTATGGATTGGCATCCATACCCTTTTTTATACCCGTCACCTAACAACTGGTACGGAGGAAACCATTCTGGCATCACAGGGTATTATGCAGCGGAAGAGAAAGAGTCCGGTATTCCAGAAATTACGGAATGTATTACCGGGTATCCGCACACGGTACGGTGTGAAAAGAATCGGAATATTCGGGTCCTTTGCCCGCAGCGAGCAGACGCGTTCCAGTGATGTGGATGTGCTTGTCGAATTTGCTGACGGTCAGGCAACATTTGATAATTTCATGCCTCTGGTGTATTTTCTTGAAGATCTCTTTAGCAGGAAGGTGGATCTTCTGACAACAGGGGGTATTGACAAATATATCAGTTCCCGGGTTGAACGCGAGGTGGTCTGGGTTGAAGGATGACCGGGTTTATCTCCAGCATATTCTTGATGAGATCGAATACCTGAATTCTCTTCGTCCTACCCTCAGCTACGCGAGTCTCACCCAGGATAAAACAACAGAGCATGCGGTGACCCGGGCGCTGGAGATTATTGGAGAAGCGTCAAAGAATATCCCGGATTCTATAAAAAAGGAGAACTCCAGGATTCCCTGGAAGTTCATGGCAGGGATCCGCGATAAGGTGATTCACGGCTATTTTGCGATCAATTATGAGATTGTCTGGGATGTCATCCAGCACAAACTTCCCGAACTTGAGCCGGAAATCCGATCGCTGTACGAAGCGATGGAACCGGAAGAATGAAAGGATAGATTACTTTTTTGCAGAATTTTATATGTCGCCCTGACAAGGGGCAGGGTGGGGGCTGATACCTACTTGAGTGTTGCCATTGTAACATGATTTTCCGAAATGGCAGGGATGGCCGGCAGGTGAGAGGGAGGGTACTGGGGGTTGTGCCGGTAAAGAGGGGGTATGGATCCTGAGGGGAAATACGCCCGTAGCAGGCTTCTTTTACCAAAAACCCGTCCGGAAAAACTCGTAAAACGGCTCGTTTCAGTTCGCGTGGAGAATATACCTGAATTTCGCCCTGTTTGCCAAAATGCGACTGGAAAGCCCCTCACCCAATGGCTGCCAGGGATCTTTGTTTTGGGGTGATTTTCGGTGCATAGTTTACCCCTTCCGGGTACCGGAAAGGCTGCCGGAATGCGAATGTGAGGGTCTTTTTTTACGACGGGGGTTTTGGGAAAATGGGGGTTTTGGGCTGGCGACTGAGGCTGTTGCACAGTTCGAAAAAATTAACCCAATAGTAGAATTTGCAAAAAACGGTATGTGTTCTGATGAATTTTCAACGATATTTTGGAGGACAATTAACACAAATGTAGAATTGAAAAGGTCTGTGCAACGACCTC
>JAUSBW010000208.1 GCA_030651815.1 Methanoregula sp. | reverse complement strand
CGCTACTATACCGAGATGTCCTACAGTTACATTTGTGCCTTCTATCAGCGACATAAGCCCAATAACAATTTAGTCGTACTAAGTTATATAGGTATGTACTATATAATTAAAAAATAGTTGAATTTTACTGCCGAAGGTCGGTTGTACTGGATATACTGGGAAAAATAGCCTTTATAGCGAACCTGCAATTCGGGAATCATCCAGTCCTGTTCCGTTATTTTTTTCAGGCACCGGGGAGAACCGCATGCACAGTCCATCTCAAAGATCATATCGCTTCCCACCGACTCTGAAACGGTCATGCAATAATCAAAGGTGATCTCCTCGCCGGCTTTGATATCCCGCATGGCAACCAGAAAAATCTGGCCCTTAAAACCACTGTTGGGGTCACAGCTGTGGTTGAAAAAATCCGTATCTTCCGGGACGGAACCGGCAGGACCTAAAACAAACCGTTCTTCGATCTGCATGGTATAACTCTGCATATTCTCAGGGATCTGGTACATCTCATCGATCAGCATTATTTTTCCCCCGAATATGGCCAGCCTCTCATCTTTCCTGATATCTGCCCGGGCAAATATCCCCCAGCCCAGCGTATCAGAACATCCTTTCTCAAGACAGGAATTCAGCCAGCTGTGAGTGATCATGAACACGCTCTTTAAAGGTACCTCAAAAAAGTAAGAGGTCAATCCTTTTGTCCGTTGTGGTGTATCTTTTCTTCCGGCCCGGGTAAGGACCAGGATTGCATCATTTCCGAAACATTGCATGGAATGCCAACTACGTGGCCTTACGCCCGGTGATATCGCGGACCACTGACAGCATGGTCGGGCGCCCGTTGAGATCGAAAAGACTGACACTGATATCAAGGATTTTTTCCCGGTTCTCTTTTGTCCGGTAATTGGTCTGGAAAACAGCGCGGTTGTTTCTTACAATCTCCTGGAAAATCACGGGAGCCCGCTCTTTCATTTCGGGAGTGTCGAGATCAACAAGGCATACATCCTGTATCTCCTCGCGGGTCATGCCAAGGATCCGGCACGCCTGGTCATTCGCATCGATGAATCTTCCTGGTCCTTTCGGTGTCATTTCATTGACCAGTATCCCGTCGTTTGCATTCTCCAGGATAAGGCGGTAGCGCTCCCCGCTTTCCCGGAGGGCATTCTCCGCACACCGCCTGCGGAGCGAAACGGCCACGATATGAGAAAACGATTCGAGAAGTTCGGTTGAAGGATCCGGCTGGCCGGCTTTCATTGCCAGCATCGATGTTCCGTACAGCTGGCCCTCGATAATACATGCAATGCCAATGAACCGATCGATGCCAACCAGCTTCTGGATACTTGCGCTGACAACTGGCGGGATCTGCCCGAAAGTGATCTCGGTCAGGGTCTTCCTCTTCCCTATGATATCCCGGGTAATCTCCCGGTACATCTCATCGCTCAGTGGTATCTGCATATCAATAGGCCGTTTCCCCAGCAGCTGGACGACTTTTTCCAGCATGCCCGGTGCAATTTCCATATCAGTTACCCGGAGCGTCCGGTCAACGGGATTATAGTCGGAGAACCATGTCGCAACAGCGCCGGACATATCCATAAGCGTTTTCAAAATTATCTTATCAAAAGGTTCACCTGATGGTATCGTTGCCAGCTCTATTGCCAGTGTATTGAGTGTTGCAAGCCCCTGTGTTTGTTGCTGCCGGGCCTCCTCCGCTGTTTTGCGTTCGGTGATATCTTCGACCGTAGAGAGTATGTATGGCCTGCCGCTCATTACAATAACGCTGGCTGAAAACCGGCAGGTGCGGATTTCGCCGGATTTTAGCCGACACTGTAATTCCAAGCCGTAAATGTGATGCCGGGTTTTGAGCAGGGAGACCATCTCCGCATATTTTTCATTGTCAGCAAAAATTCCCAGTTCCCCTGAGGTTTTGCCGATTACTTCCTCCCGGGTATACCCGGTACGTGTTGAAAACGTGTCATTAACTTCGACAAATACACCGTCGGTTGCCGATACGAGAGTAAGTGCAACCGGATTGCTCTTAAATACCGTAGCAAATTTGTGTTCCGATTCGCGTAATTCTTCTTCTGCCTGCGTGCGCTCGGTAATATCCCGGATGGACTCTATCGCCCCGGTAATCATACCATCCTTGTCATACAAAGGAGATGCTTTCAGCCAGACAATCCGTTCTCCGGCGTTGGGAGGGGTCAGGACCGCTTCTGCCGTAAAAGTACTGCGATCTTTCCGAAGATGCCGGTAACGCTTCCTCATATCCGGATCATCCTTAAAGATCAGATCAAGAAGGATCGGCCGTTGCTCCCCGTATATGGCATCTGCATATGCATAATTCCCCATTCCCACAATATCACGGGCTTTTACACCGGTCATCTCTTCAATGGCGCGATTCCATGCAATCACCGTGCCCTCATGGTTCACCACAAGCGTGGCATCCGGGAGAAAATCGATGATGTCAGCAAACCTGCGTTCACTTTCCTTAAGAGCAAGCTCTGCCTGTTTTCGCTCAGTTATATCCGTGGCAATACTGATGACTACGTCCCTGTCTCCCCACCTGGCCACTTTCGCATGAACTTCGAGAGGGAATTGCTGCCCGTCTTTCCTGAAATGAACTACTTCAAATGATGCCTCCCCCGTTTCCTTAAGTTCTTTCATCCGTTCGGCTATGCATTGTTCTGACTCCGGGATGTCGATGCAGGGGTGGTTCAGGTTAAGGAACTCGCTCTGCGAATATCCATGCAGATCGAGATTCTTTTTATTCGAGTACAGAAAATTACCCTCAAAATCGGAGACGATAATGGCCACCGGGGAATCGTTGAGCAGATCGGCAAGCAGAGCGTTTTCTTCCTGAGCCAGGATCTCTTCAGTCCGATCCTCAAGCATAACAGCGATTCCCCTGTCTCCCCAGCCAAATGCAAGAGGGATTATGCGGATACGAAATGCCCTCCTCTCTTTCTGTAACGGAATCCATGCATTGACAACGGACTCTTTCCCCGCCATTGCCTTTTTTACGGGGTCACGAATCCGGTCGATCAGGCCGGGGCCGATGAACGTTGCATCGATATTCTGGTTTTCCAGCTGGTCTTTAGTGATCCCAAATGCCAGAAGGAAGGATTCGCTGACCTGCCTGATGATGTAAGATTCGTCAAGAATAAGGATCAGGTCCGACGACAGGCTGAGGATCTGTTCGGCCGGCAGTCTTGCTGAGAGGGTGAATACTTTCGCCGGGCCGAGTTTTCTCATATTCACTTGGCCGGAAACGAAGAGGGAATTGAGATATTTTGTCGTGGTTATTCTGTTCAGGCTCAGTTTTTTTGAAATTTCTTCGATAGTCAGCCCTTTATGAGCATCTTTTAAAAGGCCAATAATATTCCGGTAATGTTCTTCGTCCAGAATACTCACTCCTTCAATCGTCCGTATGGCAGATGCCGGGTAATCACTAGAAGTAATCCTCTGTTCCTGAAATAATCATGGTAATCCGAAGGCATTTTGTACGTTCTTTTGATAATCAAATGTATAAAAATTTATATAGCAAATAAACAAATTTTGTTAAAGAGTATAAACCCCGGGTTCTCTTGGATTACGGTTCGATGAATTATATGAACAATATAAAGAATTATCATACGGCCGAATATTTCGGTATCATGACTGGCATGGGATGAATTGACGGTTTCTTTGCGTTTTTTAGGTGTTTTACGTGCCGGTGCCCTGTAATCGTATTTCCGTACTCTATGTTGATGATGAACCGGCCCTTCTGGATCTGGGAAAAAAATTCCTTGAACATGGTGGTATGTTTGCTATTGAAACCACATCCTCTTCAAAAGATGCACTCGTTCTGCTAAAAAAGAGAGATTACGATGGTATCATTTCCGATTACCAGATGCCGGAAATGGATGGAATCGCGCTGCTCAAAAAAGTCCGATCCCGGTATCCCGATCTTCCGTTCATTCTCTTTACCGGCAAAGGGCGGGAAGAAATTGTTATTCAGGCATTCGATGCCGGTGCGGATTATTATGTCCAGAAAGGGACGGATATCCATTCACAATTCCGGGAACTCAGTCATAAAATTATACAGGCCGTAGAAAAACGACATGCAGAACGGGCATTGAAGGCCAGTGAAGAACGGTACCGGAATGTTGTCGAGGACCAGACCGAATTCATCTGCCGGTTCCGGCCGGATGGGACCCACAAATTCGTAAACAACGCGTATTGCCGGCATTTCGGGGTGCAGGAGGAGAGTTCCCTCAGCAACCGGTTCCATCCCCAGATACCGGAAGATGAAGCCAGCAGAATCCGATCGCATTTCGCATCACTGACGCGGGACAACTCCATGGGAACCATGGAGCACCGGGTAATAGTGCCGGACGGTTCGTTCCAGTACCACCAGTGGAGTGACCGGGCAATCTTCGATGAGAGCGGTGCGCTTCTCGAATACCAGTCGGTGGGCAGGGATATCACGGATCGCAAAGAAGCACAACTGGAAGTAGTGAAGATGCATGAGGAGCTATACGCTGCCTATGAACAGCTGACTGCGGTAGAAGAGGAGCTCAGATCCAGTTATGATGATCTTGCCATAAACCAGCGCACTCTGGAAGAAAAGGAGATAACCTTAAACGCGATCATTGAGGAATCCCCGATACCGCAGTTCGTGATCAACCGCGGTCATACGATCCTCTACTGGAACCATGCGCTTGCTGTGTACAGCGGTATTGCAGCCGGGGAGGTGATCGGGACCGACCAGCACTGGAAAGCATTCTACCCCACCAAACGTCCCTGCCTTGCCGATCTTCTCGTAGAGGATGCAATGGATACGATTCCGGCATGCTACCGGGACAAGTATGCAAAATCTGTCCTCATCGACAATGCCTATGAAACAACGGATTTCTTCCCCCACATGGGAGAGACGGGGAAATGGCTCCACTTCACGGCCGGGTTCATCAAAAACCGGAAAGGAGATGTCATCGGGGCCGTTGAATCCCTCCAGGATATCACCGACAGGAAAACGGCAGAACTTGAACTCATGAAAAAGAATGAGGAGCTCTGCGCTGCGTATGAGCAGCTGACCGCCGCAGAGGAAGAGCTGCGGGTGAAATTTGCGAAGCATGCTGCAAGCCGGCATGTTCTTCAACATAAGTGAGGAGAACGGGAACGGTGTCAGGAAATTAAAAAAAAATTACCGGCGCATTTTTCCCGCAAAGGCAGCCTGGTGATAACTGTGGATTATTTTTTCAGGTCTTCGCTTATCATCTGGAACTGCTCGCTCGTGATCTCGCCTTTCGCGTACCGCTCTTTCAGGATATCCATCGGCGTTTTCTGACCTTCAACTGCTCTCTGTCCGCTGCTCTCCCGGATAATGAGATACATGATCAGGAAGAGGATCCCGATCATCGGGAGGATGACGAGAATGAACCAGAGCAGCCCGTTCATCCCCCGCGAGTTTGCATCCTTGTACACGAGGAACGCGATGGCGATGAAGACAACCAGCCAGAAGAGCATCATGCCCAGACCGAAGAACGGGAAACCGTAGCCACCGTCCCCTCCCCACATGTAATCCATCATGTATGCCATGACGGGAGAATACATCTGTGATGCCATAAATATTCCGACCGGGTTTTTCCTGTGAGGTTTTAAGAAAATGTTACCAGAGAAAAGGAATCAGCCGGTAACGGACGTGCTGCTGATACTCCCGGTAGCCTTCCAGGTCCCGGCCCAGCATCTTTTCTTCCCCGGTTATCCTTGCCATAAGCAGGACCGCCAGGGCAAGGCCCGCAAGTACACCATAGAATGAGTCGAGCAGCAGGGGTGCCCCGACAAACATCAGGATCCCGCCAAGATACATGGGATGCCTGACAAATCCGTACACGCCGGTCGATACCACCCGCTGCTCCCGGTCCTCCTGGATCCTGACAAGGGGCGAAAGGAACGTGTTGTCCTTGTATGACCGGAAGAACAGGAAAAAGGATCCGGCCAGCCCGGCTCCCCCGAGAATGTTCAGCCAGAGGGGAAATGCGGGGGACCATCCGAACCGTTTTGCATCAAGCGGCATGATGACAATCCAGAGAATGAACCCGACCGCGAGCCCGTAGACAACATACTTGTCCCAGTCTTCCTGGTTGCCGGAACCGGGTTTATGGTACCGCTCTTCGAGCAATGCCGGGTCTTTCCGGTACAGGTACAGGATTGTCGAATAACAGAGAAGAATAAACCAGATGCAGAAGATCCAGCCTGCGGGCCAGAAAAAATCTCCGGAAAGTACGAGGATGAGGGCAGGAAACAAAAGGATGTAGAGGAATGAAAAGACGATCTTCTTCTCCATAACGTTACTGTATTGGGGGCCCGGGATATTATGAATCTGTTCCGGGGTACTGCAGCAGCTAATCACACAGAGGGGGTCGGGCAGTGAACATCGAGGGGTAAGGCCGGGATTTCGTTCCGAGACCTTTGGTAACTCCCTATCAGACAATTGTCCCAGGTGACATTCTCCGACGTGAAACTGGGAATTCCCAAACCCCCATTCCCTCCAGCACGACCGTCCAGCTCATCGCGGGCTCCGGGAATCGCCGCGCCAATCGCGGCTATGTGCGGTTTTTTGCAGGGTGAATTTCAGCGGTTTTGTCGACCATCCATTCCATCGCGTGTTATTGCGATCGGCCATCCAAACAGCTCAGTACTGGCCGGTTTATCTCCTTGCAGAATTGCTCGTTTGGCAAACGGGCGCTGTATGTTGGGAATTTATTTTAACCGTGCGGAAAATGGCCCGAACAGGCCGGTCGGGAATACCCGAGTCGGGGAATCGAGGGCTGAAACGGGGCCGGATTAGGAGGGATGGGATACTACTCTCATGAGCTCAGTGAGTTGGCCCACCCTATGATGGGGGCGTTCGGCCTCCCCCTTGTTATCCCGCACCGCATTCAAAAGGGGATTGCCCTTTCCGTTGTATCGTCTTATCAAAAGAATGAGAGGTAATATCAGAGAGGATCATTTCTGTTTTTTGATAGTGTAAACAAGTTGCTGTAAATTCAAAAACGCCCTGATCTCTAATTCAAAACAACAACTGGAGATCAGAGCAATGCAACTAAGCGACTTTATCCAAGATTATCTTGGCGATAAGGATGAGGGTCTGAAAGCACTTA
>JAUSBW010000011.1 GCA_030651815.1 Methanoregula sp. | reverse complement strand
TACGATACACATGCAAACGGGTTGTCGGTGATGACCGACTGGACGATTGTGTTGAACGTCGCTACATCTGCAATCTGGCTCTCAAGTGTGCGAATTGCACTTTTTGTTTCTGAGTTTTGTACGAAATCTGCCATTTTTGTTCATGACTCCTTTCCCCCGGGCCCGTGGGTTGAACACCTATCTGTAAGACTGCGCATTTGGATGTTGCTGAAGGGAGATTGTCATGAGGGGAAGAAGAGCAGGCGGAAATCATCAAGGTATTGTCGATAAGCAGATGGCAAAATACCCACAGGAGATCAAAAGCACACTTTTAAAAAATGGCAGATTATCCGGGACACCGAAGGCGGAGGTATCATTTAACCGGGAAAGATTCAATGGCACAGCGATTACCGGTTTCCGGTAGTACTAACTAAAAGTGCGCGGGTTGACATCGAGAACGTTCGCGTAACAAAAATATTCGATAACACTGCCATATCTGCTTTTATTTTCCCCGGTTTTCATCCCACCCACAGCAAAGTATATACTCCCGGTTATACAATCAATGAACAATGAATCGCGAGGAAACTATCCGCGGTTTGATAAAAAATATTTTTTTCTATACCAATGTCAAACTGACGAAAACCGCTATCCATAAAATTTTGTTCAAACTCCGGACAGAATTACCGGAAGGTCACCAGGTTCGCAATTGCCTCCCCTTTTACTGGTATAATTACGGTCCGTTCTCCGAAGTCGTTGGATCTGTTCTGGACGGAATGAGAGTTGATGACAATATCGTTGAAGAAGAGGACCGGAACGGTAATACCCTCCTGTCGTCACCCACAGGTAACTCCCTGAATAATTCCGGGATTTATGGCGAAGTGAATGAAAAACTAAGAACGATCGTAGAATCCGTAAATGTCTACCGGTTAGATTCCTTTGTTGACAGGATTTACCGGGAGAATGCCCCATATGAATTCATGCCGCTCTATAAACTTGATTTCCTTAAAAATCTTGACGATGTGGTCTTCCACATTGACAACGAATCCAGCAATTCCCAGCAGATAAACCGCCTCGAAAATGTTCTCTTCGATTGTGAGGCATCACTTGTTGAAGAGCCCCTTTTTAAGAACTACAATCAGAAATTTTCAACATTCACCACCACAATGGAACGGTCGTTTAACCTGATTCGAAATGGTGATGATGCTTCAAAAACCGCTGCTATGGGAATTCAGATGCCTGCTGAAGAGGTCTGGTACACCTTCGCCCACGGCGTAAGAATTCTGGAACCAGCCCACGATCCCTATTATAATGATAAAATTCCGTTATGGAATACGGACTTTTTAAATTATTATTCCCGGATGGTTGTACTTGTCGATAATTTTTCAAAAACTGTATCGGACAATAATCTCCTTGCGCACAGTACCCAAAATCCCCCAGACTCAAAAACAAAAACGATCCTCTCATCAATTGTCAATGGTTACCTCTCATAAGGAGCATTGCATTCATGTCGGAGAACCACTTTCTCGATGCCAACGTGATCATTGGTTCTCTTATCTCATGGGACGCACAGTACGATCGGTCCGTCCGGTATTTTACCGGGCAGGGCATGTTCCGGCATACCAGCAAAAGGGTGTACGGGGAATGTACCGGGGTGTTTGAAGGCAGCAGGAGAGTCCTGCTCCGGTATCTCAAAGAATTTTACCGTCGTTTCAACACGTTCAATGATCCCATGACGCTTGATCCCTTGATCGAACGGTTTACCCAAACCTGGTCTGCTAATCTTTATGACGAAAAAATGAGCCGTATTATCGGCAATTTTGTCCAGACACACAGGACGGATCTCCGGAATGTCGCTCTGGGCAGCGAGCAGAACTACGGGGATTTCCAGAGACAAATAAGGAAAGCAATTCAATACGCTCTCAATGAACTCGATTGCCGGTGCACGGACACCAATCCGACAGAGATATTCCGGTATGATTGCTGCCCTCATGATCTCACCCCGGTTTATCCAACCGAATACAGCTCATTGATCTCCTCACTGAATTATGCTCCTGATGTGAACGTTTTGCTGGATTCCTTTCACATCAAAAGGACCATGTTGCAGGGTTCGGTACATTTTGTCACAACTGACTGGACCCACATTACCCGGAATAAGGTAGTGTAAAGATTCAACTGTAAATTGAACAACCCTGACTCTAATTGATCAAATGTAACTGATCAGTAACGTATAAACCCATCGAAACAATCCGAAAAAGAGGTTCTTCAATGATCCGTGTGGGTAAGACCTGTTATCAA
>JAUSBW010000207.1 GCA_030651815.1 Methanoregula sp. | reverse complement strand
TTTTGTTACAGTGGGGACATCGATATTTGCCTATTTTAAGGCTACAGACATCCTTTTTTGTGTATGTATTTGATCCATTATGGACCATTGGCTCGCCACAAACCAGACATGTGGGGGGATATTTGGAATAGAAAACCCCGTCGTCAAAAATAAAATCCTCTGGAATGTTTTTGAAAATCGAACTGAAAACGCCAACAGATTGAAAATTTGAAACGGTTGTGCCTATTTCTATCATAACTATATATAGGTTTATTAATATTTATAACTTTGTATTATGTAATTGATATATTTTTTATTATTTATTGTGTATCACTGGATTTTTAGACAGAGCCCGTATTACGCTTTGCCGGAAAATTTGTGCCGGAATTCGCTGTTTTTTGCAGGTATTGGCAGGGATCAGTATTACCCGGGAGAGGTGTCTCCGTCGGAGAATAAGGGTGAGAAGAGTACATGTCCCAGACCCATTGATCAACTCCGGAAAGGTATTCCCAAGGTACGACAGTTGTCAGACATGCTCCCCAAAACAGGGGTTCTTTTCCCCTTGACCGTGCTACCCCCCAGCTCTCCTCAGTTTCGCCTCCCGTTAGCGTCTGTTAGCGTATCTTTCGGAGTCCATTTTATATTGAATCCAGCCAAACGGGGCATATTATGAGGTTTCCTAAAATTAATGTGCGGGAATTGAGCAGATTTGTGCCGGAATGGAGGCTGGAGCCCCTTCAGGAAAAAGCGGTCTCCGACGGAGAAGTGGGTTTGGAGGAGAGCAGGTCTCCTATGACCCGTGATGCGATTGAGATCTCAAATGTTCGCAGATCACAAACATTTTGTTCATGAAACGTGAACTATTATTGAGGAACTTTTGAACGAACGACCGCATGATCTATTAGCGCTTTTCCGGACCGGGGAACGCATAACCCTGCTTCGTGCAGCTCTCAACGTACCAGCCTGCACCGTGCAGCAGATCACATCAAAGACCGGGTTGTCAAAAGGACTAGTGTCCCCGTATCTTGCCCTGCTCGCACGTGAAGGACTCCTGGAGAAGAACGACCGCACGTACCAGTTGAAGTTTTCCCCGCTGACAGTTGCGATAAAACGTCTCTTAAATATTGAACGCATCACTGCGGCAGGCAAAAAACCGGCATGGGCTTTTGGCATTGGCATGTACGGGAGCTGGGCAGAAGGGACAAACACGGAAGAAAGCGATATCGATCTCTGGGTTTATGCCAAAACCCTGCCGACAGGTATTATGGTCGCAGAACTGGAGCGGGATATATCACGTGCACTTTCTGCCAAAGTCCATGTCCTTGTCCTTAACCGGGAGAAGATTGCCGGCATGAAAGACGCTGATGAACCATTTTACCGGTCGTTTGTGAAACAATCGATCACTCTCGAAGGTGATTCACCTGACACGACCTGATGAATGTTACGAACGCGGTCTTTTGCGAAAGGTTGCTGCATCAAACGTTTACACTCCCACAACTAAAGTTGTGGGAATGTCAAATGTGAAAACCGTTCAGGACATGACCATTAAAAGAACCGGTGTGCAATAACATATTTGAGAATTCATGGCTGCAACAATCTTTTCGTCACTGCTGGTCCTGCTCCAGTTGATCTGTGTGATTGTTGTTGTCGCCTACCTCCTGACCCGGAGCAAACTCTTCATCGATGTGCTCGATGGTCATCCCGCCATAAAAACGCAGATCATCCTCATCCTCGTTTTCGGCATCCTCTCGATCTACGGTACCGTAAGCGGCGTAGAAATGCTGGGCGCAATCGTCAATGTGCGTGACCTTGGCCCGATGGTTGCCGGTCTTATCGGGGGACCCGTTGTCGGACTGGGTGCCGGGTTGATCGGTGCTGCGTACCGCGGGTCTCTGGGAGGAGTCACCGTAGTACCCTGCTCTCTGGCTACCATTCTCGCCGGGCTGTTTGGAGGAATTATCTGGCTGTGGTTCAAACGAAAATTCTGCGGTATTACGGTTGCCGTGCTCTTTGCCATCCTCATGGAAGGGTTGCATATGCTGCTCACCCTTCTGATCGTCCGTCCATTCGATCAGGCACTGACCATCACATCCGCAGTCGCTCTTCCCATGATCCTTGCCAATGCTGCGGGGATGTTCATCTTTGCATTCATCATTGAAAATCTTCAGAATGAGCGCAGGATGCAGGCAGAGCGTGACACCCTGTTGCGGGAGATGGAACGAAAGAACACCGAACTTGCGATCGCTGCTGAGATCCAGCAGAGTTTCCTGCCCGATACGATCTCGCAGATCGAAGGTTTTGAAATCGCAGCAAAGAGTGTGATGGCAAAAGAAGTAGGTGGGGACTTTTTCGATGTGATCCCGTTTGAAGTGATCCCGCTCAAAAAAGGGACCCTGGGGATCATGATCGCCGATGTTTCGGGAAAGGGGATCCCCGCTGCACTGTTTATGGCACTCTCGCGGATCGTTGTGCGGGTGAATGCCACATGGTACATGGATCGCCCCGCGATGGCGATCCGCAATGCGAACACGATCATCGCAGCCGACTCCAGGGCAGGCATGTTCGTCACCCTCTTTTACGGCATTCTTGAAGTGGACAGCCATACGCTTACGTACGTGAATGCCGGCCACAACCCGCCGATCATCTGCCATGCTGAGGACGAACTGCTCACCGAACTCACGGCAACGGGTATTGCGATCGGGGCCCTTTCAGATGCCGAATATACCAAAGAGACCGCTGCACTCAATGCCGGTGATATTGTGGTGCTTTACACAGATGGCATTACAGAAGCTGAAAATGCACAGCAGGACATGTTCGGTGAAGAGCGACTGCATGAGGTGATCCGTGCATTCCGTAAACTCCCTGCGCAGGAGATCATCGCAGCGATCCTAAAATCCGTGCAGTCATTCTGCGGGAACTACCCGCAGTCGGACGATATTACGTTAATGGTCATACGGGTGAAATAGCGATGGAGAATGCCCTTTCCTTCACGATCGATGCCGATATCCTTGCAATCCCCAGTGTATCCCTCGCCCTTGATCGGGCGTTACGGGCACACGCGTTCTCTGATGAGGAGATCCTCGACACCCAGCTTGCGGTTGAGGAAGCAATAACAAACGTGATCGTGCACGGGTATGCAGGCGGCAAAGGAGAGATTATGATCACCTGTTGCACCACCCGCGGGCTTGCCGAGGTGCAGATCGAAGATTCCGCCCCGCCATTCAATCCCCTGTCCATACCGGAACCCGATATTACCGGGGATATCGAGGACCGGAAGATCGGAGGGCTGGGTGTTTTTTTGATCCGGCAGGTTATGGACGATATTATCTACCGTTATGAAGAGGGGAAAAATATCCTTGTGCTGGTAAAAAAGAAGACTGCGTAAGGAAACATTTCAGTCATCCTTAATAATGTCCTGAATATAGGCAATACCAATCTTGGCCTTGCTCAGCCGGGTACTGTCCAGCAGGTGCCGCATATCTGAGAACTCACCGTCGCTCACAATCTTTTTTACCTGCGTGTTTAAGTCAAGCGATGCATTGTAGGGGATATTTTTGAAGACTACACCGTGGTTGTGCAGATACATTGTTTTTGCCGCTCCTTTATTCAAGGGATTGGCATAGTAGAGCGAGGAGAGTTTTTCGGCGGGGAAATGTGAGAGATCGGCGGTGAGATCGACTCCGATGCCAAAGCTCACGAGCGTATCGCCTTTGTGCGATGTGCCGGTATCGGATGCCATCCACTGGTGGACCTGCAAAGGATCTATGATCGATGCCCCGCCGGGGGGTGCTGATTCTGCAACCGGGGCTTTCTTCAGACCGGAACTGGAAAGCCCGGCAAGCACACCCCAGATGGTGACGGCTACAACCCCATGATAACTCTTCACCCGTTCTTTGGAGGATGAGAATATTGTCTTGTAGATATCGCTGATACTTATGCCGTCAGGCCGGCTCGTTTCAAGCGTGAAGTACTCGTTAAACGGGCCGTCGAGCGTGACATTGAACCCGGTATAGATCGAAACATCACTGTGGGGATCTAACGGGGTTAAGAAATCCGGCGTGTTATTTCCGTCAGTCGGCAGCCACACCATCGACCCGTAGAGCGTGATCATCTCACCTAACAGGGGCATCGCCTCCTTTACATCTGCACCGAGAGCACCAAGACCCAGCGAGTAGGTGATCTCCGAGAACTTCCTGCTTTTAATGTCGGATTCCGTGAGCTGCGAATAGAGTACCTTGTTGAGGTCCCCCAGCACCCGCAGTACGGGCGGCGTGGTCATCCAGCCCGGTTCTACCGTAAGCTGCACACCCTCGCCCAGAATTTTTTTGTAATAAATTTCATTGAAGAGTGTCGGGTTCTTTCGCTTATGGATAATATCCTCAACCGCGAGATCAACAGTTGGGAACATATCAAAGACCGAGGAGAACCCGGCCATGTCGAGCACTTTTTTCGGGTAATCCCCTACAGCAGCGATGGCAAACCGCCCGTTCCTGCGCTTCATCTCTTTTTTCAGGCCATTGAAGATCCTGATCCCGCCGCTGCTCAAGTATCCCGTTCCCGCTAAATCCACAACCAGTTCCTTGTCATCATCGTGGAGTGCTTCACGCGCCCAGGTATCCAGCTGCCGGGCTCCGAATGCATCGAGTCTTCCCGATACAAAAAAGATCACTACTCCGTCCTTTCTCTCGCTCTGCGCTTCCATATGAACTCTGATGAAGTATATCCCGCTCCTTGTTTTTTATTGTTCGGTCTTTGTTTTGGGAGAATGGGGGGGATGGGATTCTGCCGGTTCTTGACCGTTTCTCCGGAATATCACCGGGCGTACTGATCATCCGGGTTTTTCTTTTATGATCGCATCGTTCGCTGACAGGAAACTGTTGGGGGTTGCTTCCCGCTTGGGTTTGTTTGAGATCTTCCGGGCCGGGGCAGTTGAACGCGGTAAGGCCAGGGCAGCGTCGAAGATCTGGATAATTTATTCGAAATTATGAAAAGAATTTTTTGGTCGTGTACAAAAATCGGCTAAGATCCAGGTTGTGTCAAAATCCCGGGACGCTCCCGGAAAGGTATAATTTACCAGTTTTTTTTAACCTCTTGATCGTGTCTCTTCGTGGAAGGGCTGGCAGTGCGCCCTTCCACGAATGAGACCTTATCGCAATATCGCAAGCGTGTTACCGGCTTACCGTGATCAATGTTTTTACACAACTAAAAAAAATGTTACCTTTCGAAATAGACATATTAGCCGATCTTTTTACACAATCGGGAAATTGACATTCCAATTGTTGGACAGCCTCAATTTACCCCTCTTTACAGGTAAGAATGTTTATTAGTAACTAGTGTGATATATCGCATAGATACATTATGGCAGTAAACCAGTCGCAGGTAGATCATATCATCACTGCCGCATCAGAAGATGACCCCGAGGTCAAGCTCCAGAACCTCGAACGGGAAGTCGATCTGATCAAAACCTCCATCAAACGTCTGCTTATGGACATCCGCGAACGTATGAATGAGCTTGAAAATCCTTTCACGCTGACTGCAACAGCCGGGGGAACTTCAGGTCAGACCATATCGTCTGCTGATGCTGAAGCCGGAGAAGCAAAACGGTCAGCCCTTGAAGCACGGGAAGCCGCCCTTGATGCCCGTGAATCGCAGATAGACGCAACCAAATCGAAAAATGAAGCAGAGAAAATAAAGGGAGATCATCCAAAAGAATATGAAAAATCTCCTCAAGTGACCCAATACGATACAGATCGAAAGATGTTAGATGAGCAGATGCTCGCTGCCTTAAGAAATCAGATGAACGTTCCTCCCATGGCAAGTCAGCCATCATATCTACCAGCAAGTCAACCAGCATATCTGCATGCAAATCAAACTGCAAGAACTGCAATGCCGCCGGCAGTTCCGGTAAATGAGAAACTCCGGCTCCAAAAGGTGTATAAACTTTTCAAATGGACCCACCAGTCTGTAAAGAAGTACGGGCATGACCGTCTCGAGATCATTTTAGGATCTTACCAGGCAATGGGGTATATCACTAAAGATTCCTGTGATGAGATTAAGGAGATCTCCCGCCTCATGCCGGCAAATCTTGGCGAGGAGCACGAAGTGGGGCCGGATGAATTTGTTGCCGAGCTCTATGCACTGAACCGCATCCTGTCACCGACAGACACTTCCCTTGACCGGGATATGATCGAAGTGATGATGGAGCAGCGCCAGCAGGATCTGCCGGTAAAGGAAAAATCCAGCAATGTAAGAATGAATATTCCGACCGTCTCTATGAGGGAACGTTCCACTCCCTCAAAGAGCAAAGAAAATGACGATGACTGGATGAACCTTCCCGACAGGATCTGATAAATGTCTGCCGAGACCATCACCACCGCTATTTTCTTAATTACCGCAGTAGTTGCAACGGCAGTACTTGTTAATGCAATATACCCGGTCATTTACAGTACGGCAGGAACATTCCAGTCTTCCACGCATGATGCAGACACGAGACTCCGTACGGATTTTAAGATTGTTGCTACTTTTGCCAAGTCCCCTAATGTGCAGGTATGGATGAAAAATATTGGGAGCCAAAGAATTTCATTAGCAGAAATTCAAAAGGCTGATGTTTTTTGCGGGGAAGTCGGAAATTTCGGTCGGCTTAACTATATCGATGGTACTCCAAACCCGGGTAAATGGACAGAAATATTCACCATCACAACTGGTGATCTCAATAATAATGATTACTGGGATACCGGAGAAACACTTGAGATATACGCACAACCTTCAATAATGCCTTCAAGTGGTAATTTGGTTTATTTCCAGTTTATCCTACCTAACGGTATCTGGCGCTCGAATGAATTTACCGCGAGCTGATTCACCATGGCTGTCGCGGAGATAATCGGAGCAGCGATCGGGGTGATGATGCTGGTTATCGTGGCATACGTGCTTGTTGGGAGTGTGCTCACAGCAGCGGAAGTTGTGAATAACGCACAAAAAGATCTTACGCTGCTTAATGAGGCACGGATGCGAACCGATATATCCATTTATCCATCTAGTGCCCGAATTATCCCCGACATTCTGGAACCGATTTTAACTTTTTGTCTGAACAATACGGGGAGTGAAATCATAGGAGATTTCACTCACATGGATGTTTTTACTACGAATGAAACAGGAATACAACGTTATATCTATTATCCGTCCTATGATTTTACTGCCCTAGGAAAAATAGAACACTGGTCGATTTCCCGGTTTGATCGCGATTTCGTACATCCGGGAATGCTTGATCCCGGTGAAGCGGTTTGGATCAATGCAACATATGTTGGAGAAAAACCGACAACTGTTCTTGTAAGCACAAGTAATGGAGTGTATACATCAACAACAATACCCCCATGAGGTGACCTCAACGGCGACCATTTCCGATCTGACTGGAGACAAAGACTGGCAAATTTTCTCCACAGGCAACAGCGAACCGGATAAAAAGATCACCAATGGTCTCCCGCTCGAGTCGGTCACCCTGATTGAATGGGAGAATGACACCGGGACGACCGTTCCTGTATGGTTCCAAGTGACAACAGGCAATGGGGTAAATGCTCAGACAACAATATAATAATATCAAATTGAGGTGATCTAAATGGCAACCATTTCCGATCTGATGGGGGGCGAAGACCGTAGAATCCTCTCCACAGGCAACACCGAACTGGATAAAAAGATCGCCGATGGTCTCCCGCTCGAGTCACTCACCCTGATCGAAGGGGAGAATGATACGGGAAAGAGTGTATTGACCCAGCAGATCATCTGGGGCGCAATGAAACAGGGATTTTCTGTGGACCTCTTCACTACAGAGAGCACAACCAAGAGTTTTATCAAACAGATGGAGTCGATGAGCCTCGATATATCCGAGTATTTTGCCTGGGGCTATCTCAAAGTCTTCCCTCTTCACGTGGTCGGATTTGAATGGAAAAAAGAAGACATGACCGGTATCCTCGCACATCTGATAAAACACATCAAGGAGAGTAAAGCACAGGTAATAGTCATTGATTCACTTACCTTATTTACCGAATATGCACAGACCGACTCAATCCTTACCTTCTTTACCAACTGCAAATCGCTTGTTGATCATGGTAAAACTATCCTTGTGACCCTTCACACCTATGCATTCGAAGAAGATACTCTTGTGCGGATACGTTCGATCTCTGATGCTCACCTGAACATGAAAAAAGCCCTTGTCGGGGACAAATTCGTCATGGTAATGGAAGTGAACAAGGTTCGCGGTGCAAGAAAGACCACCGGAAACCTTGTCAGTTTTGAAGTCCATCCGGGTTATGGAATGAAAATCATCCCCATGAGCTTTGCGAGGGTCTGATATGGGCACCCTGTCGGTTGCAGTCAATCTTCCGTACAAACCTGAAGTGGTTGATTCAGATATTGATTTTTATAATGATATCGAATCAAGCCCTCTCTACAAAATGCTCCCGGCCAATGCCAAAGAATATGTAAAAGCAAGCCCGCACCTTCTCGAATATCTTCATACATTCCCGGTAAACACGTATGGCATCCCGCTCTTTTTGTCGGAATTGAAAAAAGATCTCCGCAAGATGGAAAGTCCCAATATTATTTATCCGGTCAATGAGACCACCTTTATCCACATCCTTCCCGATCCTGATGATGTAAGAAACTGGTACATCCCCATTGAACCGTCGTTCCTCCACAACGTGAACCTGATGATTCCGGTCATCAAGATCAAACTTGTCGACATGATTGCCGGTATTAAGGAAGATCTGATCAGCGACAAGGAGCGGTCAGAAGTCATTAAAAAGATGCTGGCTCTCGTTACGGTCATCATACCAAAAGGAATGGCACTTTCCCAGTTCACAGGTGGCGATCTCAAAACGCAGGATATGAAATCCAAACTCACAACATTTTTAAAAACGGACTTCACTGCAAAGGACAAGATGAAAAATGTCAAAAAGAAGCACCAGGTACCCCTCACCCCTGATGGAAAAGTGATCCTCACCATCCAACAATACCGGGCCATTGAATACCTGCTCATCCGGGACATGATCGAAATGGGTGTGCTCAAACCCTTTCTCTCTGACCCCTATATTGAAGATATCTCCTGTGATGGTGTTGGACCTATCTTTATTGAGCACAAGATCTTCAAAGGCCTCAAATCTGTCATTGAATTCACCGTGTCAAGCGAGCTTGACGAATTTGTGGTAAAGATGGCAGAAAAGATCAAGCGCCCGATCACTTACCGGAGTCCTATTGTTGATGCCACACTGCCGGATGGTTCACGTATCAATATTGTCTACGGAACTGCCGTCAGTCGCCATGGGAGCAACTTTTCCATCCGTAAAGTGAACGAAGTCCCACTCTCCATCCTCAACATCATTGAGGGAAATGGCCTTGACTACCTGTCAGCAGCGTATCTCTGGATCTGCGTGGAGTACGGGATGTCGCTTTTCGTTTCCGGGGAAACCGCAAGCGGGAAAACGACCCTTTTGAATGCAATTACGACATTCATTCCCCCGGAAAACAAGATAGTCACCATCGAAGATACTCCGGAGCTGACTGTGCCTCACAGGAACTGGATCCGGGAAGTTGCACTCGCAAAAGGCAAAAGTGAAGGCGGCGGTACCAGTGGTGAAGTCTCCATGTTCGACCTGCTCAAGGCTGCCCTGCGTCAGCGCCCCAACCAGATCCTTGTTGGTGAGATCCGTGGGGTGGAAGGAGCAGTGGCGTTTGGTGCCATGCAGACGGGTCACCCCGTGATGAGCACCTTCCATGCGGCATCGGTTGAAAAACTTATTCAGCGTCTCTGTGGTGACCCGATTAATATCCCCAGAACCTATGTGGATAACTTAAACCTCGTGGTCATCCAGAGCGCAGTCAAGCGCCCGGATGGACAACTGGTGCGGCGGATGATCAGCTGCAATGAACTGGTGGGGTTCAACCCGGAGACGCAGGGGTTTACCTTCGTTGAAATGTTCAGCTGGGAACCTGTTTCAGATACATTTACCTGGAGCGGTAAAGGCAGCTCTTTCCTGCTCGAAAACAAGGTTGCCACGATGCTGGGGATGCCCGAAAGTAGAAAGGCAGAGATTTACCTTGAAGTGGAAAAACGTGCAAAAATTCTCGAGCGCCTGCATAAAGCCGGGTACACCAAGTTCTGGGATCTGTTCCACATGATGACCAAGATCAAGAAACAGGGACTCCTGCAGATTGGTTCCTGATATGGCTGATCTTTTACCAGACAAAAAAGATACACCTGCAAAGAAAGTACTCCCTTTCGCATCAACTATTGAAGATCTTAAAACAAAAGTTGCTCAATTAACCAAAGCCAAAAAGATGGGAGCAGATCTGCTCTTTATGGTAACGTACATGGCATCCCCTGGACTTGCCAATGCCACACGCCCTGAAATTCTTACCTTTGCTGCCAACAGGAAGGAGTGCATATCCGCAATATACATAGAAAAAGTGGATACATTCGCCAAGAAATGGGGTTTTAGTTATTCAGAATCGTTAAGCATTGTAGCCGAACGCGTAAATAACACCAATCTCAGGAGTATGCTCAACCGGTATGCAAATGCGATTGAATCCGGAGTTCCTGACGAGGATTTCTTAGAAAACGAGCTCTCATCCGTGCGAACCGTGTACCGGAGCCCGGTTGAGCAGGGACTCGATATGCTCAAGAAATGGGGGGATACCGATATTGCCATGCTCCTGTCAGGAACCGTGATATCTGTGGTCATGATGATCTCGATTGCCATCTTCTTCCCTTTTCACGTGGTCGGATTTGAATGGAAAAAAGAAAAGATGGTTGATATCCTTGCACACCTCATCACGCACATCAGGCAGAGTAAAGCACAGCTAGTAGTCATTGATTCACTTACCCTATTTACCGAATATGCAGAGACGGACGCGATCCTTACCTTCTTTACCAGCTGCAAATCACTTGTTGATCATGGCAAGAAAATCCTTGTAACATTTCATACCTATGCATTAGAAGAAGATATTCTTGTGCGGATACGATCAATCTCTGATGCTCACCTGAACATGAAAAAAGCCCTTGTAGGGGATAAGTATGTGAAGGAAGTGATCAAGGTACGCGGTGCGGGAAAGACCCCCGGAAACCTTGTCAGTTTTGAAGTCCATCCGGGTTATGGAATGAAAATCATCCCCATGAGCTTTGCGAGGGTCTGATATGGGCACGCTGTCGGTTGCAGTTAATCTGCCATACAAACCCGAAGTGGTTGATTCAGAGGTTGATTTTTATACTGACATCGAATCAAGCCCTCTCTACAAAATGCTCCCGGCCAATGCCAAAGAATATGTAAAAGCAAGCCCCCACCTGCTCGAATATCTTCATACATTCCCGGTAAACACGTATGGCATCCCGCTCTTTTTATCGGAATTGAAAAATGATCTCCGCAAGATGGAGAGTCCCAATATAATTTACCCGGTCAATGAGACCACTTTTATCCACATCCTTCCCGATCCTGACGATGTAAGAAACTATTACATCCCCATTGAACCGTCGTTCCTCCACAACGTGAACCTGATGATGCCGGCGATCGAGATCAAACTTATAGACCTGATTGACGGTCTTGACGAAGATCCGATCAGCGACAAGGAGCGGGCAGAAGTCATTAAAAAGATGCTGGCTCTCGTTACGGTCATCAGACCGAAAGGAATGAATCTTTCCCAGCTCACCGGTGGCGATCTCAAAGCGCAGGATATGAAATCCAAACTCACGACATTTTTAAAAACGGACTTCACTGCAAAAGACAAAATGAAGATTATCAAAAAGCACCAGGTACCCCTCACACCTGATGGAAAAGTGATCCTCACAAACGAGGAATACCGGGCCATTGAATACCTGCTCATCCGGGACAAGATCGAGATGGGAGTGCTCAAACCCTTCCTTTCTGATTCATATATTGAAGATATTTCCTGTGATGGTGTCGGACCAATCTTCATTGAGCACAAGATTTTCAAAGGCCTCAAATCCGTTATTGAATTCACCGTGTCAAACGAGCTTGATGAATTTGTGGTCGAGATGGCAGAAAAGATCAAGCGCCCCATTACCCACAGGAGTCCTATTGTTGATGCCACACTGCCGGATGGTTCACGTATCAATATTGTCTACGGAACTGCCGTCAGCAGACACGGAAGCAACTTTTCCATTCGTAAAGTGAACGAAGTGCCATTAAGCATTCTTAATATCATTGAGGTCAGTACTATTGACTATTTATCAGCTGCCTATCTCTGGATTTGCGTGGAGTATGGTATGTCGCTTTTCGTGAGTGGGGAAGCGGCAAGCGGGAAAACGACCCTTTTGAATGCAATTACGACATTCATTCCCCCGGAAAACAAGATAGTCAGCATCGAAGATACCCCGGAGCTGAATGTGCCACACAGGAACTGGATCCGGGAAGTAGCGCTTGCCAAAGGCAAAGGAGAGGGAGGTGGAGCAGGTGGAGAAGTGACCATGTTCGATCTGCTCAAGGCTGCCCTGCGTCAGCGTCCCAACCAGATTATTGTAGGTGAGATCCGTGGGGTGGAAGGAGCAGTCGCATTTGGTGCAATGCAGACTGGTCACCCTGTGATGAGTACTTTCCACGCAGCATCGGTGGAAAAACTCATCCAGCGTCTCTGTGGCGATCCGATCAACATCCCCCGGACGTATGTGGATAACTTAAACCTCGTCATCATCATGAGTGCAGTCAAGCGCCCGGACGGTTCAGTGGTGCGCAGGATAATCAGCATCAATGAACTGGTGGGGTTCAACCCGGAGACACAAGGGTTTACCTTTGTTGAAATGTTCAGCTGGGAACCTGTTTCAGATACATTTACCTGGAGCGGGAAAGGCAGCTCTTACCTGCTCGAAAACAAGATTGCCACCATGCTGGGGATGCCTGATAGTAAAAGATCAGAGATCTACCTTGAAGTGGAAAAACGGGCAAAAATTCTCGAGCGCCTGCATAAAGCCGGGTACACCAAGTTCTGGGATCTGTTCCACATGATGACCAAGATCAAGAAACAAGGACTCCTGCAGATTGGTTCCTGATATGGCTGATCTTTTACAAGACAAAAAAGATAAGCCGGCAAAGAGAGAGATCCCTTTCGCATCAACTATTGAAGATCTAAAAACAAAAGTCAATGAATTTACCGAAGCCAAAAAGATGCCAGCAGATCTGCTCTTTATGGTAACTTACATGGCATCTTTGGGACTTGCCAGTGCCACCCGCCCTGAAATTTTTACCTACTCAGCCAACCGCAAGGAGTATATCTCTGCAAAATACATCGAAAATGTGGATACGCTCGCAAAAAAATGGGGTTTTAGTTATTCTGAATCGTTAAGTATTGTAGCCGAACGAGCAAATAACACCAATCTAAAGAGTATGCTCAACCGGTACGCAAATGCGATTGAATCCGGTGTTCCTGACGAGGATTTCTTAAATAACGAGCTCTCAACCGTGCGAACCGTGTACCGGAGCCAGATAGAGCAGGGACTTGAGATGCTCAAGAAATGGGGGGATGCCTATATTGCCATGCTCCTGTCAGGAACGGTGATTGCCGTGGTCATGATGATCTCGATTGCCATCTATGCTCCAACAGGTATTCAGAGCACATTGAATGTTGCCTATGGAATTGTTTTAGCCATCTCCCTTGGGGGCAATGCACTCATGTATACGTCAGTTCCGGATGATCCAAAAACCCATGGTCTGATGTCCCGTGCATCGAAAGAACAGGATACAGTTCATGCCATGGAAAGGATCATCGTACCTCTCGCAATTATCGCAATTATCGTTCTTGTGCTGCTCGGTATTCACGCAGGATTGATTTTTCTTCTTGTAGGAATCCTCATTGCACCGCTTGGCATCATCGGCTTTATCGATGATACCAATATTACCCTTCGGGACGCAGATTTTTCAACATTCATCAGCAGCCTCGGGGCTATCATGGGTGGACAGGGCACCACCGCGGTAAGGGCGCTGGGAACCATCGACCGCAAATCACTCCCCGCTATTGAGCATCTGGTAGATTCTGTGTATTCAAAAATGAATCTTGGTCTGGATAATAAGCAGATATGGAATAAATTCATCGGGGAATCAGGAAGCAACCTGATCTACAAATACTTAAATATCTATCTGGATACCGTTACGCTTGGGGGTCCTGCAGAACCCATCGGTAAAGTGGTTGGTTCCTCAGTGCTGGAACAGACGCTTCTTAGAGAGAAGAAAGATATGCACGCCAAAAGTTTTTTTATACTCCTTATTCCCATGCATATCGCAATGATAGGAATTTTTGTCGGGCTCTACCAGATCATGGTAGTCCTGACCGGCTCCGTATCGAAAATGATGACGCAATTCCAGTCAACATCAGCTGCCGCAGCTGGAGCCGCGAGTGGGGCCGGCGTCTCGGCGGGTTCTGCTATGGGCGGAATGACCATGCTTACGAACTTTCCTGAAAAGGAGATGATGACATTTGTTGTCATTATTTTAACCATCATCACCGTATCCAATATCTTTGCTGCACGGATAGTCGGAGGAGGGGATCGGTATATGTATTATTTCTACATAGCAATATTCTGTACATGCACCGGATTCGTACTGCTCGTAGCACCAATGGTAGTCGGTATGTTCTTCAACCCTGAAGCACTCCAGCAGATGGGATCATCTGTAAAATAAGAGAATCGCCATGAAAGAAAGTCTCCGCAGGCCAATACTGTTTGCAGTTATTGTTATCACCGGATCTATCCTGATCCTCTTTGATATTCCACTCATCTTCATGTTCCCCATTATCCTTATCGTGGGCTTTTTTATCCTCATCATTCTCGGTGCAATCACATTTACAGAGATTAAAGCCGCGCTGAATAACTTAAAACCGGCAAACTTAAAAAAGAAATTCACACGAGTGCAGAAGGATAAAACGCAAACCGGAAAGACAGGAGAAAAACAACCCGTAAAAGGGCCGGGAAAGAAAAGAGGTATCGGTCAGCACCTCACATCGTTTGTATCCTCCATCAAATCACTGGGAACATTGTTAAAAGCACGCAACAAATCCGGGAAAAATGTAGATGAGATAAATAAGCGGCTTGACAGAACAGTCCGTGAAAAAGTGGAGAAAAGTTCGGCACTTGATAATGCCGGAAATGTAGGAAACAACTCCGTTATTTTACCATCCGGTGGTGCAGGAACCACTGCCATTGGTACGACAAAAGAGCAGGACCCCTTCCTGTCCCTGTCTGAGGATGAATTCGATGCAGGTCTGCTCGATTCCTTAGACGGCCTCGAGTCCCCGCAATCAACTCCAGGAATTGCTGATGGTTCTTTAAATCCGCTTCCGGACACAACCACATTCGATATCAATGAGCCCGATATCCCCCTCCCCTCTCTCGATCTGGATGGGGAAGCAGGGAATATTCTCAGGGACAATGCCGAGGGACTTGAAGAGTTCAGTGGTCTTGAAGGCGGTGATGCAATTGATAGTGACTTTGGGGATCTCGAAAACCTGAGCCTGGACGATGTTGATCTTGACGAAGATGCAGAAGAAAAAACCCCGCAGTCATCCGCAACCTTGGCTGCCGCGGCTCCGATAATTGATGTTGCTCCAGCTGAACCCGGTAAAGACCAGGTAAAGACAGACTGGATAAAATCGGATGCTCCGAAAGATGCCGGTCAATCCGAGGAACAGATCTCAACCCAATCTGAGATGGCTGCATTCTCCAGCGGTGGCGGGGGTGCCGATGCAGATCTTTTAAGCTCGCTTGCTTCTGAGGTAAAGCATATCAAAAAAGAGAAAAATCTCGCCCTTCTTCGTGAATTAAAAGATTTCAAAGCCCCTGCTACAGAGATTGAGAGCGAACTTACCGAAGTATATACAAGGATAAACGCGATCAAGGATACTCAGAAAAAGGAAACTCCTCCCACATAGGGAATAAAATAAGCCACAGCACTACAAACATGTATCCGGATATTTTAAAATCCCTGCAAAAAGTAAAAAAATTATCGAGGTTCCATGAAGGAAGTACCGGTAAAAATTGAGTTCAACAAGGAATGGATCGTCACTAAAATCAGCGTTGGTGAAGATCGCATGGTACTTCCGGCTCCAATAAATAAAGAGATCCTTTACAAATCTGTATTGGACGTTTCTGAAAAGAAAAACATTCTCATCATT
Organism: Methanoregula sp.; assembly: GCA_030651815.1. Classification (GTDB taxonomy): domain Archaea; phylum Halobacteriota; class Methanomicrobia; order Methanomicrobiales; family Methanospirillaceae; genus Methanoregula. Next base: position 14,260 of record JAUSBW010000207.1, on the reverse strand, counting down.
ACGGTAAAAACGGACACCGAAGTGGTTTATAAGATTCTCTCCGTTGAAAAAGTCCTCCATTTTTTAAAAATACACATTCTTCCGGTCTGCAATGCCTACCGGTTAATGGCGTACTTCATGTCACCAGCCATCCGGGGGGGTGTGATGATCAAGGAAGCCTCGTGGGAGAAGGGCAGTGTCGTAGTTGTCAAGAGCGGTATATGGTTTGTCGGTGCGGTAAAACAGATCAGTGTTCCCATTACCGAAGTGGCAGCAATAGAGCTCACCAAACGGGAGGTACAGGGAAAACCTACTGAAGTGATAAGAATCGATTATCTCGATTCAGGTGAAGTGGTTTCAAGCCTTGTGCTCTGCCCACTCTCAACCCTGCAGGTCCTCTATAATTTCTTAAAAGAAACGACAAAAGGCATGGATATGAAAGGAACCGAGCTGGACGCTGTTGACCAGCAGGTTGCCATGCTCGTATATTCAGGAATGGACTCCCATGCCATAGAGAATATGTTAAACCTCCCTCACAAACAGCTCGACCAGATCTATGATAAAATATTAGCACTGGGTCTCGCTGAAGTGGTCATTATCAGAAGAGAGATCCAGCTCACACCCAAAGGGGTAAGATATATTACAGATTCCACCAAATCACAAACAAATTAAAATTTACCCCTGTTTTATCACCAATACCTCTATATGCAATCATCTCACAAATTGTAATTTGATCGTCAATGGGAAAGATTTTGATCGTGGATGATACGCTCTTCATGCGAACCCTTATTAAAAATATTCTGTTTACCGGTGGACATTCGATAGCCGGTGAAGCAGGGGATGGCGAAGAGGCGATAGCAAAATACAAGGAATTGAAACCGGATCTCGTCACCATGGATATCGTGATGCCAAAAATGAACGGGATTGAGGCACTAAAGGGCATCAAGGCGATTGACCCCGCTGCAAAGATCATCATGTGTACGGCTGTTGGCCAGGAACAGATGGTCAAACTCGCGATAAAAAGCGGTGCAAAAGGGTATATCGTCAAACCGTTCCAGGCACCCAAGGTTCTTGAGGAAGTCAAAAACGTACTGGCGTCCTGATTATGGTTAAGGTACTTATAGTAGATGATTCCGTGTTCATGCGGACAATCATTAAGGATATGCTGACAAAAGATACGTCCATAGAAATAGTGGGAACTGCTACAAATGGTGTTGAAGCATTGGAAAGGATCCAGAGTCTTTTACCGGATCTTGTCACCCTTGATATTGAAATGCCCGTAATGAATGGAATTGAAGTTTTAAAAGAACTCCAGAAACAATCAAATCGCCCCAAAATCCTTGTGCTGAGCACGCTCACTTCAAAAGGTGCCGACATGACTACCCAGGCGATACGCCTCGGTGCCGACGATTTCATGCTCAAGCCAAAGGATATTCCCCATGTGCGTGATATCGGTCAGGAACTGATCGATAAAGTCAAACATCTCATCTCCCTGCCTTCAAAATCTCTTATCAGAAAAGAACCCATTAGTACCGGACCCGCAGATCGGGTAGTCCTTATCGGATCATCAGCAGGGGGTCCGCCAATGCTCGATACGCTGCTGGCTGAACTTCCGGCAGATCTTCCGGCAGGCATCATTGTCACCCAGCACATGCCCCCGGGTTTTACCAAACCCCTTGCAGAACGGTTCAACCGTATAACGCAAATCCCGGTCAAAGAAACGGAAACGGGGGATTCCATCCTGACCGGAAGAATTCTTCTCTCAAAAGCCGGGTTCCATACGATAGTCAGCGGAGTATTATCAGGAAACAATAAAAAAACCGGGCGGATCATCCATACCAGTTCACCTCCGCTCCATGGGGTCAAACCTGCGGTGGATAAAACATACGAATCTGCAGTCACTGTATATGGAAAAAACATTGTCTCAGTAACCTTAAGCGGCATGGGAAATGATGCCGGTGCCGGAGCACTGGCGATAAAAGAGGCCGGGGGAAAAAATCTTGTCTGTGATGAGAAAGACTGCCTGGTCTATGGCATGGTACGATCCGTCATCAGGCATAATGCAGCCGACCAGACCCTGCCGCTAAAAAAACTTGCAAAGGAGATTGAGAAGGCAGTGCGTGAAATGGAGGGTATAGATGTCTGAATTTGAAGCATACAGGGGCCTGTTTGTTGCAGAATCCCGTGAGAATCACGAGATGCTGGTAAAGAACATGTTGATTCTGGAAAAAGGGGGATCCCAGACGGCCATTGATGAGATATTCCGTTCGATTCACACCCTCAAAGGAGCATCGGCATCCATGGGGTTTATGGAAATGGAGAGACTCTGCCATACCATGGAAGATGTGTTCCAGATGATACGCAGCGGAAGTGCAGTAATCTCCGCAGAATTAAACAACCTGCTCTTAGCGTGTTCTGACATTATTGAGTTGATGCTGGATGATGTTGAAGGCGGTGGTGATTCATCATCTGTCAATCCTGATGAACAGGTAAAAGCCTTAAAACAATGGCTTTCTAAAAATACCGGCAAGCCCGTAGAGGAAGTGACCAAACCCGCAGTCAAACAAAGTAAGGCAACCGCAGAAAAAATAAAAGAAATTGTTGATGATACGGATCGTCCGCGCTATTCCGTAACAATTAAGGTTGCTGATGACTGTGCCATGAAAGATATCCGGGCACTGTTAGCGATAGGAAATCTTGAGTCACTGGGAACCATCCTGTCTTTCAATCCGTCACGTGAGGTGATAGATGAAGGCGAGTTCGAAGGCACTCTTCAATTGAAGATCGCCAGCGATGTTGGCGAGGATGCATTGAAAACCGCTGCAACCGGAACTGATATCGCATCCGTAGAAATTGCACCCGCTGCAGAGGAAGAGCCAGTCCCTACAACAGAAACATCCGATGATGCAAAACCTGAAAAAGCCGATACAAAGCAGCAATCTGCAGGCCAGGATAAAAACCGGGAGATAAAGCACCTCAGGGTAGATATCACCCAGCTTGACCATATCATGAATCTTGTCGAGGATTTGGTCATCAACCGCGGCAGACTCAAACAGATCGCCGAACAGAACAAGATTAAGGAGATGGATGAAGCAATAGGTATGGTTGACCGGTCTGTATCGGATCTCCAGAACCTGATGATGAACATTCGTATGATCCCCTTAAATCATATCTTCAACCGCCTTCCAAGGGTAGTCCGGGATGTAGCCCAGTACGATGGGAAAGATGTGGAATTTGTTATCGAAGGAGGGGAGACGGAACTTGACCGTAGTGTCATGGACGGGCTCAATGATCCGCTCCTCCACTTAATCAGGAATGCGGTGAATCATGGGATCGAATCACCCGAAGTCAGGGAAAAAGCCGGCAAACCCGGAAAAGGGTATGTTAAACTCTCAGCTCACCGTGACCGGGATAATGTAATTATCGAACTTCTTGATGATGGCGGTGGAATCAATGTTGAGAAGGTCAAGTCAAAAGCGGTAGAAAAAGGTTTGATAACAAAAGAAAGTGCTGCGACAATGACCACGGATCAGGCAGTAGATCTCCTGTTCCTGCCGGGATTCTCCACAGCAGATAAAATCTCGGACATCAGCGGACGGGGTGTGGGACTGGATGTGGTAAAACGATCCATAGAATCCTTAAAAGGTTCAATCCGGGTGGAGACAAACCCGGGAAAAGGGAGCCGTTTTGAACTGCTGCTCCCACCCACAATGGCCATAGTCGACGTAATGATAGTGCGGATCAATAAGCGGCGACTTGCCATTCCTATCAGCAGTATTGTTGAAGTGGCAAACTTTAAAAACGATTCAACCCACAGGATTGGCAAGAGTGATGCAATTTTACTTCGTGATGAAGTCCTTGAAATCTTTTTACTGGATGATATGATGGGCAAATCCGAAGGCAGAGAGATCCTTATTGTAGTGCAGTACCAGAAACGGAAATGCTGTATAGCAGTCGACATAGTAGAAGGAAAGCAGGAAGTGGTTGTAAAACCATTAAGCAGCATTATCGGCAACACCCGCGGAGTGAGCGGGATTACCATTCTTGGTGACGGTGAAGTAGTACCGGTACTCGATGTAAATACCATGGTGTAGGTGAATGACATGAAATTATCAGCAGTACAGGCAGATGCGATTCAGGAACTGGGAAATATCGGTGCTGCTCATGCGGCGACAACGTTATCACAGATGCTCTCAAGCACGGTTTCGATGAGCGTCCCGGCAATCAGGACTATTGACATTGCCGAACTGGGAAACCATATCGGCGATGAGTCTGCCGCAATGGTTGTGTTCGAACTTCAGGGAGAGATCCAGCATGGCGGATATATTATATTTTATATCACCAGGGAATCTGCCATACGACTGACCAACACCATGCTGGGAATGACCGATATGGATCGTGAATTAAATGAGATGGACCAGAGTGCCCTTCTCGAAGTAGGTAACATTATGGTCTCTGCGTTCCTTGATGCCACAGCAGAGATGCTTGGTTTTATCATGCTCCCGTCGCCGCCGGTACTCAGTATCGATATGGCACATGCCGCAATGGAGTCACTCATCGCCCAGTTAGGCGAGGAAGTGGACGAAGTTTTGCTCTTCTCGACAGAACTTATCTGTGAAGAGCACAAGATTGACAGTGATATCATCATGCTGCCGGAGATCAGTACGTTAAAAAGAATTACTGAACTACTTGAAGCGATGATGAAAGCGCCATAAATCCTGTGAACAAAAATGGCCGACCCCAATACCCGGACTCTGCAAACGGCGACGATAGGCATCGGCGAATACCGGGTCGGTTCCTTCCCCATGATGACCATCGGGCTCGGTTCCTGTATCGGGCTTACCCTGTATGACCCGCAAAAAAAAACCGGGGCTATGGTACATATTATGCTGCCGGATAGTGGTGGCAGGACAGATCGCCCCGGGAAATATGCAGATACAGCTATCCCAGTGCTCTTAAAAGAACTCGATAAAATCGGCAGCAGCAACAGTTCACTTGTTGCAAAAATGGCGGGGGGGGCATGCATGTTTGAGTATTTCGGTACCAATCTCAATATCGGTGAACGCAATACAGATAAAGTCCGGGTCGTTTTAAAGGAGCAGGGCATCAGGTTATCTGCTGAAGATGTTGGGGGGAAGGTCGGGCGAACAGTCACATTCCTCCCCGCTAGTGGCGGAAAAGTCTCTATCAGGAGAGCAGATGGCGTCACAAGCGAATTATGAGATCGCAGTAATTATTATCGTTTTTCTCATTTTTTTCCCGGTTAGTGCACTCCCGCAAAATGATACTTCATTAACCGGCGAGTCGAAAACAACCAGCTCACAAACACTGCCGTATACCATTAAGCTGTTCATCCTCGCTCCAAACGAGGTTCATTCAGACCAGATCAAGGACCAGATCAACTACCCAAATGGCGATGTCCTTATCGCAACTGCATTCGGATTGTCCACTTTCAATGGAACATGGAGTACGCGCCACACCAACCTGAATAATATTTCACAGGGTCTGATGGATGATTTTATCACCGCTGTTGAATTCGATCATAAGGGGAATCTGTGGATCGGGTATTCCGGCGGTATTCAGATTTTCAATGGTGTCTATTATCAGGTAATCCGGGATCAGCAGCTGCTCAAGGATACACGAATCCATGACCTCCAGCGCTGGAACGATGACATGTGGGTTGCAACCGGTAATGCAGGCATTCACCGTTACGGCAATGGTGAATGGACATGGTTCCAGCCAATGTCCACGAACGGGCCGGGGTTTTATGAGATTGACAGCATGGCCCTTGATTCAGGGAGTAATTCGCTGGTGATTGCTACGGAAAATGAAGGTCTGTGGATTGTACGTAATCAGGATGACCCGGTCAGGTTTGAGATGCTTGCGGGAAAGAATAGTGCCGCCGGGAAGATGCAGCATGTGAAACGAGATCCACTGGGAGGAGTATATTTCTTCAACCCTGAAAAGATCATTCACTATGATACAGGATCAGGTTTTAAGGATGTCCTGACCGCTGGCAATCTGACACAGGAACAAATTACCATCAATGATATTGCTGCCGGATCCGATGGCAACCTTTACATTGCAACTGATGACGGATTATATATCTGGCGTGAAGGGGGGATATACCGTCACCTGAACCGTTTTGAAGGCATGGGCACATCCGAGATTGTCAGAGCGGTGAATGTGGATGCCAAAAACAGGGTCTGGTTTGCTACACAGGGATATGTCGGTTATTACACTGACAATACGAATCTAAAAAAAATACAGATTGATCTGGTTACCCCGACTGCTTCGCTGATTCCTGTTACTATTGTTAATGTTACTCCCATTATGCCCGGTCCATCAGCAACTACAGCAATCAACCCATCCTCTGGTTCATCATCCATTCTGACCACTTTTGCCCAAATCACCGATCCAATCACTCGTGCCATCAGTGCTATTGCTCAAAAATTTGGCGTGAATATCTTTTCCTGATCTCTGGATGATTATGCCGACAGGAAAGGGGGATTGTACAACTTTATTACTTTTTATTCTTCAGTTTTTCAGTACAAAACTGCTCTATAGAATCGAGTAGAGCTTTTTTGGCCCGTTTGACCCGGGTTTCATTATCAGAGAAGAAATCAGCAGCAATATACCGTAGCGCGGTGATGTAATACTGGTAATGCGGAAATTCCCGTTCAAACTCAGTGAACTTACTCATTGCTGCCTTTTTGTCCAGGGTCAGCAGATCAAAAGATAAATCAAACAGTTCGACAATCGAAGCAGGCATACCTTTTGTGGTGGCAAGTTTTCGAAAGCTCTGGTACGTGATCTTCTTTGTCATGAGCAGGGATAACTTCAAACCGAGGTAGATGGGTTCGAGATCATCCGGGTACTGCCTGATTAACTGGTTCACAACACCCGCTGCACCTGCAGCATCACGGTTCTCCAGTTTTAAGTGATACATCTCCCGTAAAAAGACCATGTCCGTATAGAACCGTTCGGATCCGATCTCCAGCAGGTGTTTCTTCATATCGGCATTTTGGGTAAATGTAGCGTTTTTCAACCCCACTTCAATGAACCATATTTCGCTCGGGAACCATTCGATTCCTAAAAAGATCATCTGCCAGAAGATCTTTTCGAGAAATGCCGGATCATCCATATCCAGCTGCTTTAACTGGTTTACCGGAGGCCTGATGCGGGCAAGATTGAGCATGGTTTCCCGTGCCAGGAGTTCCATATCGCCGGGCCGCTGGTTTCTCTGAACTGCTTCATCTTTTTTAAATTCCCTCAGTGACAGGACAAAATAGCAGCAGGCCACCGCCGTTCCAATCTTCGCATCGAGATCCTTATATTTTTTTAAGAGATCAAGAGCATGACCATAGTCACCGTTCTTTAACAGTTTCAGGCCAACAACTAAGTTTACTCCAATGTCAGCATCTTTTCTCTTTTTTAAGCGAAGTGCATTGAGATTTACTTTTTTTATATAATCAAAATCATTGCTGTTGGAACTCGCATCAAGCACCTTAAAAGTGATGCTGTCGATGAAATCATCATAGGATTCGTCTGATATATAGGGAAAAGATTTTTCCAGAGCAGAGACCATGTGCCCGAAAAAGACCGGGAGGTTTTCATCAACCTTTACCGAATTGCGTTCAATATAGCCGGAAAAATCTTTTTTTAAGAGATTCAACTTGTCATAGATGATTGCATCGGTAAGCTGCTCTTCCCGCATATAGGGAAAATTGCATGTTCTTATATTAAAAGGTATGACAAAACGAAGTTACACTTCGTCTGCTGTATAATAATAGAATTCACCGGATCCTTTCTGCTCGCGGTCAAGGAATGAGCCGGGTTTATTGATTCTTGGTCGTCCACTCTGGTCACGGCGGAAGGTGACATTGAGTGCATCCAGAAACCGGTTCATACCATCCCGCATCTTAAAAGGTCCTGCCGCGGTACCGGAGATCCCCGGCTCGCCTTCAAAGACTAAAATGCGCTCGCTGATCATATCGATTAAGTAAATGTCGTGATCGATTACCATGATGCCGACTTGTTTTCCTTCAGCATGATGCTTGATCATCCGGGTGACCTTGACCCGCTGCTCGACATCGAGATGTGCACTCGGTTCATCGAGAATATACACATCAGCATCCCTTGATAAGCACCCGGCAATTGTCACCCGCTGGAGCTCGCCGCCACTGAGAGTATCCACAGATGACTGGAGTATGGGTTCTAATGAAAGCGATTCTATGATCTCGTGCTGGTAATACGATGTGTCGAATTTTGTTGTGCACCTGCGCAGGTACATCTCCACGCTGTCGGATGTGTCGGCCTTGATATACTGGGGTTTATACGATATGCGCAGGGATGATTCCATCTTGCCCGTTGTCGGAGTTTCTACACCGGCAAGGAGTTTGGCAAATGTGCTCTTACCCATGCCGTTCGCCCCGACAACCCCGAGCACTTCCCCACTCCTGATTGTGCCCCCTGAGACGGTGAGATGGAACGATTCATATTCCTTTGTCATCGCCGGTAACTCGAAAAGATCTTCCCGGTTGGATCCTTTGTCATGCGCCCGCTTCTCAAAGACCACCGCCGTAGTGCGGAACCGTACGTTCTCTTCGGTTAAAAATCCCTCAAGGTACTGGTTGATGCCCACACGGACACCCTTAGGTCGGGTGATGATCCCAAAGACTGCAGGTTTTCCGTAACCTACGTGAACAGTATCGGCGAGCATATCGAGGATTGCCAGATCGTGTTCAACTACAACTACCGGTCGCTCAGCTGCCAGTTCCCGGATAAGTTTTGCCGCTGCAATCCGCTGGTAGATATCCAGAAACGGGGTGATCTCGTCGAGGAAGTAGAGGTCAGCATCCCGCGCAAGGCATGCGGCGATTGCCACCCGCTGCAGTTCCCCGCCGCTTAACGTGCTGATATCGTGTTCGAGTATCGCATTGAGCTTGAGTGCCGGGAGCATCTCTGAGAGTTTATTGCGCTCATCGGTTTTTTTGAGAAGCGCCCGGACCGTTCCCGTAAACACTTTGGGGATGTAATCGATATACTGGGGTTTTGACGCGATTTTTAAGCTCTTTTTTGAGACGTTCTGGAGATAATCGAAGAGTTCGGTGCCCGCGTACCGCTTGAAGATCTCCTCCCATGCAACTTCGGTGTCGAAGTTTCCAAGATTGGGGCGGAGCTGGCCGGAGAGGATTTTTACTGCTGTACTTTTACCGATCCCGTTAGCACCTAATATACCGGTGACTTTTCCTTCGAGAGGGATTGGAAGGCCATAGAGGGCAAAGCCGTTCTTGCCGTACCGGTGCACAGGGTGCTCAAGTTCTTCGGGCAGGCTGACGATATCGATCGCATCGAACGGGCATTTTTTTATGCAGATGCCGCAACCTACGCAGAGTTCTTCGGATATGACGGCTTTTCCATCTTCTCCGATAATAATGGTTTCGTCACCGGTCCTGACACGGGGACAATAAATAATGCATTCGGTGCCGCATTTTTTTGCATGGCATCGGTCTTTATGAACAATCGCAATTCTCATGAAGATCAAAAACGATGTTTATTATTTAGGCATTGCAGTCAGCAGGATTGTCCATGACATGAACCAGAAGGCAAAGGTCATGAAACCCTGGTAGAACCAGTCCTTTGCTCCGAGTTTTCTGGTATCCATACGCAGGAGCATGAAGATATGCTTCTGGACAACAATTCCTGCAATCATCAGCATGAGTGCAAGAAGCCCGGAATCGGTGCCGTAGGATATGCTGATGTAGTATGACAGTCCGCCCACAAAGATACCAATGAGACTGGCAGTCAGCGTCCGTTTGATGCGCTCGATGTGTTCTGCCTGTTTGTCTGCTTTGGTCTTTTGCTTTTTTGTCTGGACTGGCTTTTCTTCAATAATCTCGTCACTCATTCCGTTACACCAGTAGTCTTATTTTTTAGTGCGCAAGCCATATGTAATTTGGTACAACTACATGGCATCCGAACAGGGCATGAGCGGGATCGACGTTAAAGCGATGACGTCTGAATTGTGTGAGAAGCTGCCGCTCTGGATCGACAAGGTCTACCAGTTCGACTCCCGGACTCTCGGCATCCGGCTGAACGGGGAGAACAAAGCACGGCACCTGTTGCTCATCGAGTCCGGCAGGAGAACCCATCTCGTAAAGGAATTTCCCGCACCCCCGAAAAACCCGCCCCAGTACGCAATGCTCCTGCGCAAGTACCTGTCTGGCGGAAAGGTGCTTGCTATCCACCAGCACGGACTCGAACGTATCCTGATCTTCGATATCGGTAAAGGTGCTACGGTATACCGGCTGATCATTGAACTCTTTGATGAAGGAAACGTGATACTGACAAATGAAGAATACAAGATTGTAAAACCCCTCCGGCATCACCGCTTCAAGGAGCGCGAAATAGTTCCCAATGCAATCTACCAGCTGACCACAGTTGATCCCACGGCATCGTTAGAGAACCTGACTGCTGTACTCAAAAACGAGGACAGGGATCTTGTCCGGGCGCTTGCTATGGGATGCATGCTGGGGGGCGCCTATGCAGAGTATATCTGCCAGAAAGCAGGGCAGGAGAAAACTATGCCCGCAGCCTCTGCGGATCCGGTTCTTCTGTTTACCGCAGTGCAGGAATTTTTTGACCAGGTGCTGCATGCACGCACACCCGTCATCTCGGCAAAGCACTGTGAGTCTGTAGACATCCGTGGCGGAAAGGACCAGCAGACGTTTCAGTGTTTTTCTGATGCACTCGAAGCATTCTATCCCTTAACAAAGAAAGAGACAGCAACAAAAGCCGCAAAACCCAAATTCTCCAAAGAAGAGCGGATCAGGAAGTACCAGGAATCGGCTATAAAAAAATTCGACGAGAAAGTTTCAAAAACCGAAGAGATTGTTGCTGCAATCTATGAAAATTACCAGTTTATCTCTAACCTTATCACCTCCCTTGATGCAGCAAGCAGACAACTCTCCTGGCAGGAGATCGAGCGACATCTGAAGGGGGCAACATCAGCGGATGCAAAAAAGATCACCGCATTTTATCCCGATGAAGCAGCTGTCGAAATCGACATCGGAAAACGGGTAAAAATTTATGTGCACGAAGGCATTGAGCAGAATGCCGGCCGTTATTACGATGTCATAAAAAAATTCAGGAAAAAGAAGACCGGCGCACTCGCGGCAATGAAGAACGTTGTTGTCAAAAAGAAGGTCACACGGCGCGATATCATCCCGTTAAAGAAACTATGGTACCACCGCTTCCGATGGTTTATCACGAGCGATGGCACAGTGGTTCTTGGCGGGCGCGACGCCTCCCAGAACGAAGAGCTGGTCAAGAAATACATGGCCGGAGGAGATCTCTTCGTGCATGCCGACGTGCACGGGGCAAGTGTCGTGATCGTCAAGGGAAAAACAGAGCACATGGACGAAGTGGCACAGTTTGCCGCCTCCTACTCCGGCGCATGGCGCAGCGGGCATTTCTCCGCAGATGTATTTAGTGTCCTTCCTCCGCAGGTGAGTAAGACTCCTGAATCCGGGGAATTTGTCTCGCGGGGTTCATTCATCGTCCGTGGCGAGCGCACCTGGTACCGTAATGTACCGCTCTCGGTGGGTATCGGGCTTATGCTCGAACCAAATGCAGCTGTGATCGGCGGTCCCCCGTCAGTAATCAAGGGAAAATGCAAGGCATATAACGAGCTCAGGCCCGGACAGTTCGAGCCCAATGATATTGCAAAGAAGATGCTTCGTCTTTTGAAAAGTAAGATCTCTGAAGAGGAGGAAAAGGCGTTAAAAGGTATCCTGAATACCGATACCGTTGCGGCATTCGTTCCACCCGGCGGCTCAGATATTGTAGGGCAGCATGAAGGCTGATTGCGGAGATCTCAAAGGCAACAATGGCGAGGTCCGGTTGTTTCCGGAAAGTGTAGATGATCTCTGGCACCTCCAGCACCTTGTAGCCCCCGGAGATCTCATCTTTGCCACCACATTCCGGAGCGTAGATACAGCAAGTGACAAACTCCGCCCGGAGAAGATGGAAAAGCGCCCGGTAAGACTCGGTGTCCGGATTGAACGCGTAGAGTTCTCACAACATGGTGTCCGGCTCCGTATCAGCGGGGTAATTGAACACGGCGTTGAAATTGGTGCATATCATACGATCAACGTTGAAACTGGTTTTGAGATCTCGGTCATCAAGCAGTGGCGCCCCCATGAACTGGAACGAATTGAACGGGCAGTGAAATCCTCGGCATTCAGCCTGATCCATATCCTCACCATCGAAGAAGGGGAAGCCGAACTCTTCCGGCTCCGGCAATACGGCCCGGAGAGTGTAGTAACTTTTTCATCGGGCAGCGGGAAAGGTGGAGAATCGGACAATCGTCCTGCATTCTTTGAACAGGTGCTTGCTCCCCTTGCTGCAATTGACGGACCCTTGATCATTGCCGGCCCGGGTTTTATCAAGGACGATTTCATAAAATATGCCAGAAACAGGGGCAACCCGGTTGCTGAGAAAGCGATCAGTGTCGAAACACGGCGCATCGGGCGGGGCGCAGTGCAGGATGTGATTGGCAAGGGTGCGCTTGAGAAACTGATCGATGATCTCCAGCTCTCCCGCGAGGTGAAATTCATGGATGAGGTGCTCTGCCGGATCGCGCAGGATGGGGCTGTTGCGTACGGAAGGCAGGAAGTGCAGGATGCCATTGGGTACGGTGCAGTTGAGCAGGTGCTGGTCGCCGATACACTGTTGCGGGATCCGGCAACCATGGCTCTTATCGAGAGCGCAGAGGCAATGCGGGCAGTCGTAGTTGTGTTATCATCAAGCTTTGAACCCGGGGAGCGACTTGTAGCGCTGGGCGGAATTGCGGCACTGCTGCGGTATAAGATGGGAAAATGAAAAGAACGATTTATACCGTTTAAAAGAGAAAACAACAATTAAGGAAACACATTTCATGAAAAGCCCGTTTCACATTATGCTGATCCCTACGCTGGGTTGTCCTGCCCACTGCAGTTATTGCTGGAGTTCAGAAGCAGGTTCCCCAAAGATGAGTATTGATACGGTTAAAGAAACAGTGGCATGGCTTAAGGATTTTAAAAAGGATCAGGTCACCATCACCTTCCACGGCGGTGAACCGCTCCTTGGGGGCGTGGATTTTTACCGTCAGGCACTCCCCTTGATCTCTGAAGGATTAAGCGGGCTCAAACCTGCGTTTGCCATGCAGAGCAACCTCTGGCTGCTCACTCCGGATCTTGCCGACATTCTGGCGAAATATCATGTTCCGATAGGCACCAGCATCGATGGCCCGGAAAGGCTCAATGACTCCCAGCGGGGTGATGGTTATTACAAGAAGACCATGAAAGGCTATGAGCTCGCAAAAGCGCATGGACTACAGGTACGGTTCATCTGCACATTCACCGGTGAATCCGTTAAGCAGAAAGAGGAGATCTTCTGGTTTTTCCTGGACAATGGTTTTGTAATGAAACTCCATCCCGCCCTGCCGTCCCTGCGCAGCGATAACCCGAAGCAGTGGGCGCTCGAACCGGTTGCATACGGGGAACTGCTTGTCTTTTTGCTCGACAAATATCTCGAAAATATGGGCAGGATAGTGATCATGAACATCAACGACCTGTGCCGGTGCGTCTTTACCCGGAGGGGTTCGGTCTGTACGTTTGCCGACTGCATGGGCAACACCTTTGCCATAGGTCCGGATGGGAGTATCTATCCCTGCTACCGTTTTGTCGGTATGGATGAGTGGGTGATGGGCAATGTGCGGGACTGTCCGTCTCAAGAAACACTCGCAAACACGGTCGCAGGGAAACGGATGCAGGCCTACAAGGAATTTGTTGACACCGCATGCAGAGAATGCCCGCATATCAAGTACTGCCGTGGCGGGTGCCCCTACAACGCGATTGTACCCACGGGAGGGGAGATACATAGTGTCGATCCCCACTGTGTAGCTTACAAACAGATCTTTGACGAGATGAACGACCGGCTCAGCAAGGAGATGTTTGGATCCGATGAGATGGATATGAATGCCTTTTTGCCATTTGGATCCCGGCCAAAACGAACGACAAAAGCAGGAATAATGACCCTGGTGCACTCGGTGCTTTCAAAATAAGAATCTGTACTCCGGCATAACCCGGAGAGATTTTTAAAAGTGAATTGAGGTCTCCCCACCCTAAAGGATGGGGCTTCCAGTATGTTGTTGGCATTCATATTTCCTTCTTTTTCAGTTGCGCGTTTTCTTTTCTTACAATCTTGTCTTTTGGGGTCTCTTCCAATGTCACTTGAT
>JAUSBW010000193.1 GCA_030651815.1 Methanoregula sp. | reverse complement strand
ATGTGATTTGGGAATGCTGACCTCAAATGAAGTTGGATATCTTAATCTCTTGAAAAAGACCTCCGAGCAAATTGAGAGGATGGGGTTTGACATTTTCGACGATATGACATTATGTAGTACGTAGAGTCTCGCTAGTCAGGTATATTAGCGCCTGGTACCCGAAATAATGCGGAAGTAACAAAAACAACGTATGAGGTAAAGAAAACATGCATCCTATCAGCAAAGAAAAGAAGTTCATCTATGATGTATTTATCATAATCAGCGTTCTTGCCTCCATTATAATAACCTACATCTCTATATCCCGGGGAATTTATGATGTATTTCCTTATTTTTACCTGATTCCCATAGTTCTGATTTCCTATACCCGGCCAAAGATCAGCATTTTTGTAACCGTCTTTGTCGGGTGGCTCTATATCGGTCTTGTATACTCACTCGGTCTTCCGGATACCGGCATATTTGCCAGAGCAACCGTATGGTTTTTTATTTTTGTTTCCATCGGTGTACTCATCTCAACATATTCACGGGAATACCAGAAAGAGGGCGATCGGAGCTGCGGATCATTTTTCAACTCCCAGGCAGGGGCATTCAGTTATGACCGGGAAAACCTGCTGATCCAGGATCCAAACCCGAAATTTTCACAGTTCATTGGCTTTGACAGCCATGTATTGCTGTTAAAGACGCTACCCGAGATCATTACTGATACCACAGAACGGGAGTTGTTTCTTTCAAAAGTTCGGGATAAGCAAAGAATTGGAGACATTGAGATAAGATTTACCTGTGCTGACGGGAGTAAACGCTGGGCACTGGTATCTGCCACTGACTGCGCTGAACCGGCAATTTACTGTACTGTTGTTGATATTACCGAACAAAAGCAGGCGCAGGATGCCCTCATTCTTGCAAACCGGAAACTTAACCTGCTCAACAACATTACCCGTCACGATATCCTCAACCAGCTCACAGCACTCATCGGGTATCTCGAACTCTCAAAAGATGACATAAAAGATCCACAGTTACTAACCTATGTAACCAGGGAAGAACTGGCAGCAAATGCCATAAGAAACCAGATCCTGTTCACCCGGGACTACCAGAATATTGGTGTTCATTCCCCCCAATGGCATAATATCGCTGAGACAGTCTCACTTGTACTGGCGACTATCGATATTCATCATATCAGGGTTATAGTGAATCTCGCATCTGTTGAAGTCTATGCAGATCCATTACTTGAAAAAGTATTTTACAATCTGATTGAGAACTCCCTTCGTCACGGTGAACGGGTGAGTGAAATAGAGATCCTGTCGGAGTCTGTCAGTGACGGCATCGACATCATCATTAAAGACAATGGTTCAGGAATTCCTGATAATGCCAAAGAGCGAATCTTCCGGAGAGAATATTTTAAACATACCGGTTTTGGCCTTTTTTTAACCCGGGAAATTCTTGCAATCACTAACCTGACCATCACAGAAAATGGGACATTCGGCAATGGCGCCAGATTTGTGATCCATGCGCCACAGGGCACATATCGTTCCATTTCAGGATAGGATTCCAAAGAATAGATTTTTTAAATTTTTTCCAATGAATAATGGACAAAAATACTGTCACTATTTTAGGACAAAAACTCTGTCACTCTACACTCCATGATGACAACGGCAAACCAGTTCCACTCCATGAAGAAGGCAGGATTGGGATCAAAATGGATCCGCACCCGGTTGGATTGTTAAGGTATTCCCTGAACAATCTTAAAGAGAACAAAAAATCATTTGTTAACGGATATTACTACACCGGTGATAAAGCCTATAAAGATGAAGACGGGTACCTCTGGTTTATCAGACGGGATGATGTGATAAAATCATCCGGTTACCGGATTGGACCCTTTGAAGTCGAGAGTGCACTCATTGAGCACCCCTCGGTACAGGAAGCTGCTGTTGTCGGGTCTCCGGATGATATCTGCGGGCTGGTAGTCAAGGCATTAATCATCCTCAAACCCGGATTCCGGCCTTCTGAAACACTGGTAAAAGAAATCCAGATCCATGTGAAGAAGGTCATCGCTCCGTACAAATATCCCCACAAAATTGAGTTTGTGGATTCCCTGCCAAAGACCATCTCCGGAAAGATCCGGAGAAAAGAGCTCCGCGAACAGGAAATGAAAAAAGCAACCAATGAGAATGGTGCCTCCAAAAATGCTTAAAGACCCCTATCTTTATTTAATTTCAACCGTAATCTATACAGGCGCGAGGGTAGCCAAGCCAGGTCAACGGCGCCAGGTTCAGGGCCTGGTCTCGCAGGAGTTCTTGGGTTCGAATCCCATCCCTCGCATCTGGACGCGGAAGTGCGAATCGTTTTAGTCTTCTTTTTTAATCAACTCATCAGACATTCGGATATGACTTACCCAGTCGCTCAGTTAATCACTGAAAAACATCCGGCAAAAAAAGGTATTCGCTAAATAGATGTCAGGTGAAATAGAGGTAGTATCATGAGATCCGCTGCCAGTTCACAAGAGGAGAGTATCGTATGCAGGGTATGAAAGAGCGGTTACTGATTATCGCAGGGCTTTTCCTCATCCTTTCCGTGAGTGTTTTTCCCGTGTCTGCTGCTACAGATCCCGCCAGCTGCCCGGGCTGCGGGATGGTCTGGAAGGATACCTGTATCCCGTTCGAGCGGAACAACGAGACCGCATATGATGAGGAACTGCTCGCATCCTTTGCACCAATTGCGGCAAACCAGACACCGGTTGCGGATTTCAGCAACCGATCGTGGAGCGGTGCTTTCCTTGCTGCGCATAATCTTTTCAAAGAGAGGTACGCCTATACTCAGTGGAGATCCGTTAACTGGGATGCACTTTACCAGAACTTTGCGCCTGCGATTGCCGATGCAGAGAAAAAACAGGACAAGGCCGCCTATTACCGGGCTCTCCGGGGATACCTGTTTGCGATCCCGGACGGACACGTGGACATTTTGTCAACGACCGGTGATTTCGGGGCGAAGTATGCAGATATCGGCGGGAGCTACGGCTTTGCGGTGAGCAGGCTTGATTCCGGAAAAGTCATAGTGAGTTATGTAGCAAACGGAAGTGCAGCGGAAAAAGCGGGAATCCGGCCCGGTGATGAAGTGACCGCATGGAACGGCAGGGAGATCCACGATGCCATCAACGCCACGCCCTTTATCTGGGCAGTGAAAAAACCCTCCACTGCCGAAGGGATCCTGCTCCATAAACAGCGGTTCCTTACACGGGCACCGGTCGGATCCCCCGCAACGGTTGCGATCGCAGGTATGAGCGACTCGCACCCACGGATCGTGAACCTCACGGCATCCGATGACGGGTACGATACCCTGAAAAGGACCACAACGTTCCTCGGGAAGCAGATCAACGATGTCGGGGTTGAACGCAGTTGGGCTGATATCCAGCCACAGATCAGCAATGATACGGTCACGTACCGAATGCTGCCAAACGAGTACGCGTACATCGCGATCTATGGCGAATCTTATGATGTATACCAGCCGTTTAAGTCCGCAATGCTTTCTGCGATAGCGAACAAGACACCGGGTATCGTTATCGACCTCCGATACAACAGCGGCGGGGATGACAACATCGCGTCCTGCTTTGCCGGCTGGTTTGTGGACAAGCCGGTCTTCTACGAGTATGCCACCAAGTACGATCCCGGCTCCCGGCAATTCACGGTTGTCTCCGAGGCCTGGACGCAGCCACGGCCAAATGGATACCACGGACCAGTCGCGGTGCTCGTCAGCCCGGACACCATCAGTTCCGGAGAGGGGGTCCCGATGGTGTTTGCTAACTCCGGGACCGGAAAGATAATTTCCTGGTACGGAACCAACGGGGCATTCGGCATGAATACTGTTGAGGCCGCAATGCCGCTCGGCCAGTACCTCTTCTTCCCGGACGGGGCGTCGCTCGATAAGAATGGCGTGATCCAGGTTGACAGCAATGCCGCACTCGAGGGCGGGGTGGCGCCGCAGATCCGGGTGCCGATCAATGAGGATACTGTTGCACGCTCCATGGCCGGTGAGGACGTCCAGCTGACCTATGCGCTGAAATGGCTGGATGATCAGCAGAAACCGCAGAAACCACAGAAACCGGCCACACCTGCACAGCCAGCTTCACCGGGGATCGCGATCATAGTCCTGACGCTTGGCCTTCTCGTCCTGATCGCGGGACGGAAGTAATTTTTTTAAGAGTTCTCCGGAAAAGGGAAGACGGAAATCATGAAACGAGGACTGCCGGCTCTGTTCACGTTTTCATTATTCACGTTCCCGTTTGTGAACCAGCCGGAACATGAACGGCGAGGTAAATACCCTTTCCGGTTCAGGTATTACCAGCATACGGTGAATCAGCCCATCTGCAATATCCAGATATTTCGTTTGTCACACGTTACCCTTCAGCGCTCTGACATTAAAGAGAAGAGTATATCATTTTCAACGGTAGGTGGTGCTCTGCGACGTTCAAGAGTTTTTTTATGTCATGCACTGTTCTTACGGATGTTCTGGATGATGCCCCGTTCACCCTGAAGCATGCCCATATCTGGTTCCCTCTCATAGATGGGGATCTTCCTTGACGGGTTTGATCTCTTTGTAATGTCAATTGCCCTTCCGCTCATCATCGTCCAGTTCGCCGTGACGCCGCCCGCCCAGGGCATTATCGGTGCAGCAGCCGTTATCGGCGCGATCTTCGGGGCGCTCATAGGTGGCAGGCTCTGCGACCGTTTCGGGAGGAAGAAGGTCTTTTTGGTCGACCTCTTCATATTCATCATCTTTGCCGTCGTGTTGGCCTTTGCCTGGAGCATTGAATCTCTCATCCTCTTCTGGTTCCTCCTTGGTGTCGGCATCGGTGCGGACTATCCGGTCTGTGCATCGTATGTCAGTGAATTCATGCCGAAACGGATCCGGGGCAGGATGCTGATCGCCGTATTCAGCTTCCAGGCGGTCGGTATCTTTGCAGCAGCTGCCGTCGGTCTCTTCATCCTTGCCATGCACCCGTCCGAATCGGCATGGCGGTGGATACTTGTGGCCGGTACCGTACCTGCACTCGTGATCCTTGTGCTGCGCGGGCCCGGATCGATCGCGCGCCCATGCAGGTGATCTCCGCATTGAGGATATACTGCGGTGTGTAATGCTCCGCGCTTGCATGGAAAAGAAGAGCAGGAGGGGCAGTCATTCGTCACCGGCTTCCTGTGCGTTCTCCTTTACACCTCTGCACTGACAATACTCGCGAGCTTAACGCCAGCCTTGTGATCTATCCACGCAGTCTTCGCAATCCAGCAGGACCGGACATTTTCCCACATCCGCTATCACGTGGCTGCACCGGGAAAATACCTTATCCTGTTACCCTTTCGTTCTCGTAAATGATTGCACACGGTTGTTTCAATTGCCCTGGCGCAGACGAACGGTTCTGTTTTTTTAAAAGATGCAAATCTGATAATGCCGGAGCACTTCAAAAATGACATGTCATAAAGGTTGTCCGTTAGTATTATGGTTCCGAGAAAATCATAGAATAGAAGATGACTGATAAAAAGTACGAATCATTGAAGATTGAGAATATCGTAGCATCCGGAGTTATTGCCGATTCCATCGATCTTGTTGCATTGTCAGAAAAGGTCAAGAACTGCGAACTCAATAAGAAACGGTTTCCCGGTGCAGTATATCGTATCGAGGATCCCAAGATTGCGGCCCTGATCTTTTCGACAGGCAAGATAGTGCTCACCGGCATTCGTAACGATAAGGCGCTTAAAGACGGACTTGCGATCGTCATGAAGTCGGTAAAAGGAGCGGGTGTTGACACTCTCAAAGAGCCCAGAGTTGCGATCACCAATATGGTCTGTTCATACAATCTCGGTAAGTACATCAATCTCAACAAGATAGTCGTCACGCTCAATGTCGAAAATATCGAGTACGAACCCGAACAGTTCCCCGGGCTTGTATACAGGATCAAAGATCCCAAGATCGTAGTTCTTATCTTCTCTTCAGGAAAGATCATTCTCACGGGTGGCAAGAACCTTGAAGATATCAAGAGGGGACTTGATGTCCTTGAACAGAAGCTCGAAAGCATTATGTAAAAGATACAATATTTTTTTGGCTTTGTAAAAAACTCTGTTTGGGATTTGTACAATATAGCAACGCAAAAAAAGAAATTTTATAACATACCTGCTCGCACAAGGTACGCATGATAATTTCCTTACGTCCCGGAAGGGTCTTTTCCGGATTATGTGCACTGGGTATCCTGCTCGTCCTGCTGGTTTTTGCAGCAGGGTGTACCCAGCAGACTTCAACACCTCCAGCCACTACACCTGCAACAGCCGGAATGCCAAACCCTGCATCTGTGTACTGCGGGCAGACTGGCGGAATCCTTGAGATCAAGAAGGATGCTGCTGGCGGGGAGTACGGCATGTGCACCTTAAAGAACGGCACCTCCTGTGAGGAGTGGGCACTCTTCCGTGGCGAAGGGTGTAAGCCCGGTATGACCGCTGCTGTAACGACAACAGTAGCCGAAGGTAAGAAGATGGTGACATTTACTGAAACGGATAACGGCAAGATCGCAAATATCATGCAGGGGACACGCTTTGCTGTCCAACTGCAGGAGAATCCTACGACCGGGTACATGTGGAATGCAACGGTCTCTTCAGGACTTGTGATCCAGTCCTCGGATTTCAGCCAGACACCTGCTGCTTCCGGCCTGGTTGGAAGTGGCGGGACCCGCACATGGGTGATCCTTGCAAAGGATCTTGGCGACCAGAAATTCTCCGCATCCTACCGGCGCTCGTGGGAACCGGTGACCGGCAACGAGACTGTGTTTTTGGTGAACGTAAAGGTAGTAAATATTTAAAAATAAAATCTTTTTTTTTTCGACATGCAAGAGAGATATCAATCCCCCGGGCCGGTGAAGAAAATGCTCACATTTTCTTTGTGACATCTCCTTTCATGATATACTTGACAATGATGAAGATGACGAGAGCGATGATGACAAAATCAATAATTGCCCCGACAAAATCGCCCGGCAAAATTGTATAGGCCCGACCTGAAATACCGCCTCTCTCCAGTTTCCGCCCGGAATAATCACCGCAATGATGGGCATGATGATATCAGATACTGTTGAGTTGACCAGTTTTGTAGCAGCAGTACCTATGACAAATGCAACAGCAAGTCCAATCACCTGGTATTTCTGGAGAAAATCCATGAACTCTTTATTGAAACCCTGTGCCCCTTTTCCCAGTGCCATGACCCCGCCTTCAAGAGCTTTTTCAGCATCCCCGATCTTTTTGTCTGCCATAGAATATCACCATAGGAACATGGTTATCCCATAGAAAAACTGGTTGACATGATACTACATCAGTCTTTGTGCATCTGCATTGGGATACGCCGGGGGTCAATGAGATCTCATCTAAAAAAGAGGGGCATTTACAGCAGCCAATACTGTTTGTCAGTTCCCCTATACCAGGGGCGATGGCTCGCGGTCTCCGACAACGGGCAACTTTGCAGGCTTGATGAGGACGGGATCTTCCGATATACGGATCTTTTTAATGATGATCTCTTTTCCCTTATCAGTCATAGCAAAGACCGGGATTGATATCCCTGCCTGTACCAGCGCGAGCGGCCCGGCAATCTCCCGGATGGGTCTGGATGCACAGGCAGTTACCAGATCCGATGCCCCGACAAGTCTTGCAGCTTCAACTCTGGACAATCCGCTGACATGCACAGCTATGATGAGCGAGTCAGGGTATGCTGCCCGGATCGCCTCAGCTTCGGCTGGTGCTGCAATGGTGACGGCAATGCGCCGGAATCCTTTGAGGTGTGCGAGTGCAACACCCGATTGCTGATCGATCCGTGCGTTGTTCCGGTCAAGGACATATCCCCCGTTCTGTTCGATCCGATCTATGACAGAAGGATGCGGGGATGTTGAAACGAGCCCGGACATTCTCCCACCGATACCCTGCACCAGTTCCGGTGTTGTCGCAACCACAGTCCCGGCGCCGTCGCATGCGATAACCGCTGCGTCAAGCATGCCGGACTTGATTCCGGAACTGATGAGTTCCGAGGCTCCGAACCCGACAAATGGTCGTGTATCAAGCACCTCCCGTTCCGCAGTGCACATGCCAAATGCACGTATCCGGTGCTCGATGTTTGCCTTCACCGCTTCAGGGGTGATCTCCGGCACGGGAAATGCAAACCGTTTTGCCAGAGGGCAGTCAGCGATGATTGGTTTTCCTACTTCGACTACCTTCCCCTCGCGTACGAGTACGCGGCATTTACCGATAGCTTCGATGATATGTTCGTCTTTATTTGCCGTCATGGCCTCAAGTCCTTAAGAATATAACCTGGCTTTAATATTTAGGTGCGTGGTTATTGATCCATTTTTTTTACAACCGTGTCAGGTACGAATAAATATCAGACTGCAATACTGATATTTTTGTATGGAAACCGGTTCGCGACTCTGGGAGATCGATCTTTTCCGGGGCATTGCGATCCTGATGATGGTGGTGTTCCATACGGTGTTTGATATCAGTTTTTTTGGGATTGCACCCCTGAATGTCTCGACCGGTTTCTGGCGGTACTTTGCGTATGCAACCGCCTCGCTATTCCTGTTGATCGTGGGTGTGTCGCTGATTGTCAGCCATGCCCGGGCACGGGAAAAGATCTCCGGACTTTCCCTTGCGCTCAAATTTGTTACTCGCGGTGCCTTCATCTTTTCGCTCGGGCTTTTAGTTACACTGGGGACATGGCTGTACCTGCGGGAAGGTTTTGTGATCTTCGGTATCCTGCACCTGATTGGGATTTCGATCCTACTCTCCCCGATCTTTTTCCGGTTCCGGAAATGGAACATAGCTCTTGGAATTGCCTGTATTGTGATCGGATTGTTAGTAATGAGTAATTCTGGCCCGGTATACCTGCTTCCGCTTGGCATCCATCCCTCCGGGTTTGCGTCTGTGGACTACACGCCCCTCTTCCCCTGGTTTGGGATGGTGCTTATCGGTATGGGTATCGGGGAATTCCTGTACACGGCTGGTGAGCGAAAGTTTAAGCTTCTTCAAATTCCGGAACTTATTGTTACTCCTCTTTCATTTATAGGGCAGCACTCGCTGCTGATCTACCTCGTGCACCAGCCGGTTATCATTCTCCTGCTTGCTGCAGTTACTGGAATGCCACTCTTTTTTTCTGGTCCATAATGTGACATACCCTGTTCCGGGCACGAATTGCACTTTTTTCTTTAATCTATGACAGATGAAGTACACTCTGAGCGAAGAGTCTCAAATGACGTACCCTTTTTTATTAGCAGGTATTACACATACTCTTATGAAATCATTCAGACGTTTCCCTTACATCCTGCTCGTGGTTTTTTTAACAATTCTTCTTATTGCTGCAGGTTGTGTCAATCCTTCCGGCACGGTGCCTGCTGCCGGTGGAAACGATTCCGGCGGAGCGATGGAAGGAATTATGGGGCCCGACAATTGTGCCTCCATTGCGGAATGTGCTGCTTACTGTTCCGCTCATCAGGAGGTCTGTGAACAGTACTGTCGTGATCATGCCGATGTTTGCAGCCGGTTAGGAGGTATGACGGGCCAGAAACCGGCCGGGCCAACCGGGCAGACAGAACAGGGTGGGTTTGGTGCGGGTACTGCATGCGACACTCCGGCATTCAAACAGAAGATGATGACAGAGATAAATAAAATTCTCGTCACTCCTCCGGATTCCATACGTCCGCCCAACTGGATGACCAAGATCCTTCCCGCAGGCAACCCTTACCCGGGTTATTACTACGATCTCTCCACAGCATTTGGTCCTGCCATAGATTCACAGAAAACAGCATGGTCGGGAGTGGGTGAACCGCCACGTGCAGCCGGGCTCGACTACTACATTATAGGGTACTGGGAAGAAAAACCGAAAGGTATGGGCGGGCATATGGGCGAAAACGCACCGGACTCCATAGATTTCTCACAGTACCAGCTAGCGGTGTTTTATACAAACGTTACCGGAAAATCGCAGTTTGCAATGATCAGCGCCTTACCCGCTCTTACCATGAGCGAATCGGATGCAAAAGCGTATTTTGCCTCCAAAATTAAAAAATCATTTATCAATCTTGACAATAAGGTTCTCACCCGTTCAGGGAACCAGAAAATGTATGAAGTGCTCTGGCATGACTCGGACAATACGCAGGACTACTGGGATGTCCAGATCGGTATTGGGTATATCGCGATCGGACAGGGTAAAGTCTATTCAGCAGAATCCCTGCTCCAGGGGGATCCTGGTACGGTCTGGAAGTATCATGCCTGCAAACCCTGTGAGAACTGCAATGACTGGACTGTGGAAAAAGCGTTCAATAAAGACTGCTCACGGGATAGTGACTGCCTCCTGGGATTGTCCTGCAATGCAGGCTATTGTATGAAACCGGGTTCAGGACAGGGTCAGCCGCAGCAGAGTCCGGGACAGGTTACTTCACCGGGATCCGTATCAACGGGCGGGAACGGTCCCGGGTCCGCGTGTAAAACAAGCGGCGATTGCGGTTCAGGTCTTTCCTGCACAAACGGTGCGTGTTCAATCCCCGGTGGAAAACCATGATCCATTTTATTTTCTTCTGAATATGCGCTTCTCTTAACGGGTGATGGCTCATGCAGGGTTGTTGCCCATCCACCATTGACGACAGAAACCCGTCTACTGTATCGTATGCGATTTCCGGTGAAAAATCATCGAAGGATCATAATCAAATCGCCGTCACCGGTGATATTGTATCTTTCTGAAATAGTCACGTCGTCCCAGGTACTTGCCCTGCCAAAGACAAGCTCAATTTTTTCACGAATTTTAGTTAGTTTTTCACCGTCATATTTCGCGATACGGATTCCCATTCTTCCCGTCTCCATTGGTTTGTGCAGGCATTCCATGATAATAAGTAAAAAGACCGGGTTATTAAATCGATATGAGGGAAGGGCGAAAGTGTTGAAACGGTATGGATGAAAGAATAAAACTTATTTTCGAATCTACCGTGGCTGTTGCACAGTTCAAAAAAATTAACCCAATAGTAGAATTTGCAAAAAAACGGTATACGTTCTGATGAATTTTCAACGATATTTTAGAGGACAATTAACACAAATGTAGAATTGAAACGGTCTGTGCAACGACCTCGACAGCATAAGGCATTGCATAGTGGATAGATCTTTTTACAGAATAATCGTGCAAGAATTACTCCACCAGGGTTCAACTGCAATTACCGGATACGCATGCCGGATGCGAAAGCCGATAGTTTTTAGCGCAGTCCGGTATCAGTACAATTATACAAAGGCGGCTTTTTAATGATCTCTGTGCTCCTCATCGACGATGATCCTGAATTATTGGAGATCATTAGTTTAGGGATCGGGATTGACGGAGATTTTACCATACAGTCTTGTAATTCCCCGACCGTTGCTCTTGAACTCGCGCTGGCACAGAAGTTCGATTCCATTGTATGCGATTTTCACATGCCGGGAATGGATGGATGTTCACTATTACAGCTCCTGCGATCCCGTGGATGTACAGCACAGCTCATCCTGTTTTCCGGTAAGGAGCCGGATGATGAGATAAAAGACTCGCTTACCCGCTGCGTGGATGTCTATCTCCAGCGGCAGGGGAATCCGGAAGCGGAGTTCCGTGAATTAAAACGGATCATCCGCACTGCATCTACAACCAGAAAACAACCTCCACTTTAGATAAACATCATCTCACTTCTGATGTGGTAATGCAGCGGACCATTGATAGCAACCCTTTTTTTGCCAGCGGGTGCAGGCATGCCGGAAGACCATATCGTTTTTAAGCTTGCAGTTTTACCATTGGATCATGAACGGGCTGCACATACCATCTCTCCATCTTCTCTGCGTGCTGCTCGTGGTAATCTCCGGTAGTGCAGCGACAGCGATTGACTATACCCGGTACCGCAATGGGAAGATATCGGCAAACCTGCCCGGCAGCCGCGATATTGCTGGTGACTGGATGCAGGGGACACTCAACCAGATCGAGAATATTTCCCTGACGGAGTACCTGGTTGTTGATTCCCCGGTTACCCTAAAAAACGGTGAAAATATAATTTCCATTCAGGCTCCGCTTGAACCGGGCAGTTACAAACTCTTTAACAACCTGATCCGGAACGGTGATGTAAAATCGCAATAATCCGGGATAGCGTGGTGTAACTTACATGACAGTTTTTTCTTTGGACCTGATCAATGCAGCCCGGGGTAATGCACCTGCAGATGCAGTATTTAAAAACGCGAATATTTTCAACCCGTTTACCTGCACATGGGAGAAGGGCACGCTTGCAGTAAAAGATGGCATTGTTCTGGGGATCGGTAGCTATGCAGGAAAAAAAGAGTACGATCTCACCGGCAAGTACATAATTGCCGGACTGATCGATGCTCACGTGCATATCGAGAGCTCCCTGCTTACTCCCCGCGAATACGCAAGACTGGTGGCGCAGCACGGGACCGCTACCGTGATTGCCGATCCCCATGAGATTGCCAATGTTGCGGGTTCAGCTGGCATTGAGTTCATGCTCTCCCAGCGTGCGGGACTTCCCATTGATATCCGGTACATGATTCCGTCCTGCGTACCGGCAACTCCCATAGATATCGGGGGGGCAATACTGGATGCATCAGATCTGGCACGGTTCGTTGGACGGGAAGGGGTCATTGGTCTTGGCGAGATGATGAACTACCCCGGGGTTCTTAACGCTGACCCCGCTATTGGAAAGAAACTGGAAATTTTTTCCATCAGGGATGGGCATGCCCCGATGCTTTCTGGAAATGATCTTAACGCCTACATCCTTTCCGGACTCCAGAGCGATCATGAATGCTCCCGTAGGGACGAGGCGGAAGAAAAATTAAAAAAAGGTATGTACCTCTATATCCGGGAAGGCTCGACAGAACACAATATCGAAGAGCTCGCCCCGCTGATCACGCCGCTCACCGTCTCCCGCTGCTGCTTTGCCACTGACGACTGCCATGTTGACCTGCTGATGGAAGACGGGCATATCGATCGCTGCATAAGAAAGGCGATTGCCTGCGGGATCAGGCCGGAACTTGCGATCAGGATGGCCACACTATCAGCAGCAGAACGGTTTGGACTTAATGATCGCGGGGCACTTGCTCCCGGATGTCGCGCAGATTTTTGCGTGATCGATGACCCCCTGAAGTTTATCGTCAGTAAGGTATTTGTTGCCGGAAAAGCGCTTGCTGATACGCTTCCGGGCGGGGAAACATCCCTGCCGTCCACATTCCGTTGTACAGTTCCTTCCACTGATGCGATCCGGATTCAGGAAAAAGGCACTGCACGGGTTATCGGAATTGTGCAGCACCAGATCGTGACAGAATCTCTCCGGATTCCCATGAATGAACATGCTCAATCCGATTATGACATCCTTAAAGTTGTGGTCTGCAACCGTTACGGCACCGGCGCCTGCGGGGTGGGACTGGTCCGGGGATTTCAGTTTAAAACAGGGGCAATCGCCTCCAGTGTGGCCCATGATGCACACAACCTGATCGCAGTTGGTACCAGCGATGATGCGATCCTCCGGGCAATTGAAGCAGTGATAAGAATGAAAGGCGGAATGGCCGCGATATCTGAAGAACAGGAGGTCGTTCTCCCGCTGAACTGTGGCGGGCTGATGTCGACTCTGCCATACCCCAAAGTCGCAGCCCGGTTGCAGGGACTGCATGGGGTTACAGAAAAGATGGGCGGCATCGAAGATCCGTTTATGTACCTCTCGTTCCTTTCATTAACGGTCATCCCCTTGCTCCGCATCACTGAACGGGGTATGTTCGATGTGGAGGAGTTCCAGGATGTGCCGCTGTTTACTGACACATGATGTTACAAGAGAAAAAATTACGAGAAAGGATCATCACGCAAAGAGCAGGATGATGATTGCACCTGCGACCATGAGGGTTGCTCCCATAATTCGTTTTTTAATATCTCCTTTAAAAAAAACAAGCGTCCCGCAGAGAACCATGAAGATGATGCTCAATCGTTTTATTGCAATCACGCAAGGGTACGATCTGCAGGGTTAACGCCATGTTGACGGATGCTGCCTCAATCGCAATGAACACACCAATAAGAAGAGTGAGTAAAAAGAATTTCCGCACAGGCATTACCCGGGCTTGCAGAACTGCCTCCTCCGCATCACCGTCTGAAGAATCCGTAGACCTCTTCCTTCCGGCATAGTGGGAATATGCAGAGATGAGAAGTAATACAATTCCAATTATCGTGACAGTCAGGGCCATCCCAAAGAACGGATCTGAATTGAGCAGCGTTACCTTATCAAAATTGATTGATACTGCAAACAGGAACGCAACGATCAGCATATACCAGCTGCCCCGGTTCCGCATCATCGCTTTTATCGGGTCAGGATAATGTTCATGCTCCTTATCAATGTTCAGCACGTAGGATCCGCTGACAATGATGCAGATGCCGGCAAACCCGAACATGGACGGTACCTCATGCAGGATAACATAGGACGTGCCAATCAGGATGACCGGAGTGAACGGGAGCATCGGCACAGAGAGCGAGAGATTGGATGAGGACAGGGCTTTAAAAATCAGGCTCAGGCCAGAGATATTGAGAACCGATGTAATGGCAACTGCCATAAAAAAATCCGGCCCGATGGCAGGAAAACCCCGCAGAGCAGATGACAAAAACAGCAGGCACCGGCCAAGCGTAAATCCAATTCCTGTAAGGATTTTGGATCCAGTGCTCTGATGTACTTTTTGACAATGATGAAATATGCGGCATTGGTAAGGGCACCAAGAAGTGCGAGGAAAATCCAGAGCATGTGTTTATAATCCGGTATATTCAGGCTGGGTCACAACTAAAAATATGATCAGTCATTTATAAACTGCTGAAGAAAATCCCTGCAATTTTAAGGTATTTTATCACCTATAAGAGGTTCTGATCCAGCCTGTATTGTTGGGATTTTATCACATATCGGGTTTTTTATTTAAAATAATCCTGTCATGCCCCTTTTTCATAACCTCATGTTCCCCTCACAGGTTTATTTTGGTAACCGGCAATGATCGAAACAGACCAATACAGTATTCCGCAAACCACCCAGGATGGATATCTGCAATCGATAAGATAACGCTGAACCGGGTATCTGGAGGCTGAATCCTTAAAGGAGTTGAGAATGGGCCGGAAGTGGCCGATGTCTGGTCGGGTACCGGTTACGAAAAACAACAATAATTATATCTGTAATCATTATGAGATTCTACGACTGTGAGAAGGAGCGCACACTCATGGAGCAGCTGAAGAATGCACCCCATCTTTTTTGGCTATTTGCGGTCTTACTGGAGTAATTGTTCCGGAGTTTTACCAGACCCGGTCATCGAACCGCTGCTGGGGCACCATCCGGAAGAGCGGCATTATCATAATCGGGAAATGCAGATATTGATGACCAGCAGTGCCTGCTTCATCCCGCATTCACCTCTTCATCCGTAACAGGAATCTCCGGAATACTCTTCATAGTGCCAAATCCCTGCGAAACGGACTGGCCCATCCCGAAATAATCCGGAATCCGGAGATTCGTCTGGAACTTACCTGAGAAGACCATGACATTTTCACGACCCATCCAGTCAATACGGAACCTGATCTTTGCTTTGCAGGTAATCGGTACGGGTGTTTTGTAATCCAGCGATTTGGCCAGCGTTGCGAGATTCCTGATAAGTATTTTTCGTATGAATGCGTCCCGTTCAGGTTTGCCTTTGAGATCATAGAACTTCTTTGCATTCTGCTGATTCAGGGCAAGCCACGGCGTCAGGAATTCATAGGTCCGGGTGGTGCCGGAAATCCCGAACTCTTCATTCCGGATAGCGGTATCATGCTCAAGAATGGTGCAGATATTTTTTCCCGACAAAATTTCATTCCGGGCATGTGAGATCTCTTCTAGTAATGTTGCACCCTGACTGATTCCCATAACCATGAGCGTGTTTTTGATCTGCTTGCACTGCACTGCAGGGTAGCGGTGAATGAACCCTGTATCATTGCTCTTGTTAAAAACCGTGTACTCATCCAGTTTTACGGTGAAGTAAGCCCGTAGTTCTTCCATTGAAAATTGTAGCGGGTCAGCCGGTTCAAGGGTGAGGGTAAATATTTTGAGGATCATGGATTGCTAATCTCTTACAGTTTTATGCCGGTAATCATCATGGAGTTATCCATGAGCAGTTGCATATGCCAGGAAGGGATGCAGATTATGGAGGGGGTATGGAGAATACCGAAAAACGCCTGATTGCAGTGGCATTCAGAGAACCCGCCGAGATCATGATAAAGTACTCCTGCGGGGTTTTTTCATTGACGTCAACAGACCATAAATTTTCGCCGCACACCCCTTCTGATACCCGCGTGGACAATGGTTTTTCTGCACCCTGGTCGAGATCTTTTGGCAATTTTCCGCTGGGGAATATCAGATATCTGAGTTCTTCACCAGCAGCCCGGTTTGTTGTCCCATAGATGGAGAATTTTTTACCGGCATACTGATCGTCAATCGGGTTTATACGAACCCATAATGGTTCATTCTCTTTTTGAGGGCAGACTGTTGGCACCGGAGCAGGTGCAGGCCGGAGAATAAATTCCCGGTATACCCCGCAATCCGATACAATGCGGTAACGGTTGGGCTCCCAACCGGTGGTGATGAACCTGTACATCTGCGTTGATTTACCATGTTCGAGATAGATCTTGTTGGTTTCAACCGGTTTATCCGTTCCCATCCGCGTGGCCCATTTACCGCTGCCGGTCTGGAATTTTACTGAGAATGTCGGGGGATCGTTTAAACATTCAAGTGTTCCTGACCCTTCATTAATGACAGAAAATTCAACAACTTCTCCAATATTATACACATCGGTATCCATTTTGATGGATTTGGATGTGGCATCCGGTTGCGCTATGGTCACTTTGTAGCTGGCTGGGAACTGCTGCACATCAGTGGTTGTAATATTGGTCTGGTTGGTTTGATCGAAAAGGGAAGTGCAACCGGCCGTAAGGAGCATGCACACGATTAGAATCATCAGGGCAGGCGTTGGGGAGATGCGGGTCATGGGGCTACTCACACTTAAATAGGCGATTACATTCAGTCCTTCAATTGCCGCAAAGTGCTGGTCACGGGATACCAGCGGTTCATTGTTGCGGAATGTTTGTGCGTCTTGAGGGAATTATACGCAGATTCCCTGATGTTAATGGTCTTTTTCTCCATGAAGAATAATTGTGTATCCACATACTTATGCGTTGAGCAACGGGGGTATAAGGTTAGAGAAGAAGCGGCTCCTGAAGGTGGCTCTCTCCTGTGCCCGGGACCACTTGTTCATGACTGGGATGCGGCCGTAATGCCCGGAGTATTCGCCAACATCTCCGCTCCCTACCGGAATCGTCGGTACGCTTCATCTATCACAGTTGGTTCCTCAGCGGTTACCGGGTTCTTTGTATCGACTCATTGCCTCTCCAATGATGGGAACTAATCCGGTTTTGCGATACTGCTTCCAGAGTTGATCCATTCGTCTCCTCGTTATACGCTGGGTCTTCACAATTATTCCGGAGGATTCTTTATTTTCATTCTGATGCATTGTCCACAGTATCTTCTTCCTGGTCAATTTCATAGTTGAACTTATCTTCGGCTCAACATCGGATATAGGAAATATTTTCGGGACTGTACACTTTGATGCTGCCTTAAAAGAGCATGTTGCAGTATTGCCGTGTACACCCTTTTATGTTGATGGTGGCGGAAAGATTACCATGCGGCTCAATTTTTCCAATTCCACAGAACAGAAGATCATCACCGGTATCAGACGGCTTGCACAAGTGATAAAAAAACAGTGTGGAAAAGATAGTGTAAACAATTTACTGTAAATTCGATAACGCCCTGATCTCTAATTCAAAACAACAACTGGAGATCAGAGCAATGCAACTAAGCGACTTTATCCAAGATTATCTTAGCGATAAGGATGAGGGTTTGAAAGCATTCGT
>JAUSBW010000191.1 GCA_030651815.1 Methanoregula sp. | reverse complement strand
ATGTGATTTGGGAATGCTGACCTCAAATGAAGTTGGATATCTTAATCTCTTGAAAAAGACCTCCGAGCAAATTGAGAGGATGGGGTTTGACATTTTCGACGATATGACATTATGTAGTACGTAGAGTCTCGCTAGTCAGGTCTTTTAATGACGGCATGGGTTGCGACAACCCTGAGTCAATGGGTCCACCCAGAATTTATAGAGCACCGGGTGAATATTTTTTACAGGGAATCCCCATGAGTGCACGAATTCTTGTTGCCTATGCAACGCGGAACGGGTCAACAGCGGAAATCGCACAGTCAATTGGCAGAGAACTGACAAACACTGGACATGCCGTTGATGTCACCGAGATCAAAACGGTTTCAACGCTTACGGGTTACACTGCGATCGTAATCGGCGGACCGCTCTATATGGGAAGTATCGATGGCACTGTCGGGAAATTTGTGGGGAATTATCGTGAGCAACTCCTGAAACTGCCGGTCGCCGCATTTGGGGTCGGGCTTGCGCCGAAGAACCCGGATCCCGGTGCAGTGGAAGCGGCAATGGCGGCCCTGAGAAAATCCCTTGGACCGGTCACACCCGTATCATCGATCCTGTTTGCCGGTAAACTGGATCCGGCTAAGGTAAACTTTGTGATGCGGAAGTTTTTGGAGATGGCAAAGATCCCTGCCGGTGACTTCCGGGACTGGGGCGCAATCGCCGCATGGGCGCGGGAGTTGCCGGTGAAGATGGGGTTCTCTCTCCCTCCAAAGGATTAAGCCGCTGCCCGTTTCAGGTTGATCACAGATGTCCCCGACCATACGCACAGACTGCCCCTGCCCGAAGACCACGTGCAAACGCCATACGCTCTGCGACGAGTGCGAGGCGGTCCGCGTGGCAAAAGGTATGCTGCCATTCTGTAAGAGGGCGAAGGTCTCACTCTGGAGAAGGATCCGTAAAATGCTCGAACCGGGGAAGTAGAATGTGTAATAATTGCAGCGAGGAGGAGATTACGATAACTACCATTTCCGTAACGGTGATATTTAACAAGGATTTTCCACAGATGGCGCGGGGAACAGGGAATGCCGTCTTCCGGCATTCCTTATTTCAGACAGCCTGCTATACCCCTTCCGAAGGCAGCTTTGGCAGCCGGTCGCGGAAGTACCAGAATACCAGCGCAAGCGCCACGTAAAACACTGCAACAAACCACCCGAACTCTCCCAACATCGTCTGTCCCGCATCGGTTGTCGCGGTGAGGGCGGGGTAGAACTGCTGGATGAAGTAGTTCCAGAACCCGTGGAAGAGTACTGCGACCCAGACGCTCCCAGACGCCAGCCGGAGCCACGCGAGGATTAGCCCTGCACCCATCACTGATGGGATGAACACGGCAAGCGAGTACCAGATCGGGCCTGCACCGTGATAGCCCCCAAAGAACATCATCGGGAAGTGCCAGACTGTCCAGATGGCACCTGATATCAGGGCAAGTTCCGTGAACCCCATACACCGGGCAAGTTCCGGCACGAGAAAACCCCGCCAGCCGAACTCCTCCCCTGCCGCGGCGAAGCAGTTGAAGACGATGGCATACAGGAACGCTGGAATGAACGTGACCGAGAAGATGGTGGCAGTCTTGTCGGGGTTGAACGGTGCAATGCCGGAGAGCCACGCGGTACCGAACATGAAGAGGCCGGCAGCGATCGGGAGGAGAAGCCCCACCGCAAGCCAGACCGGTTTCCCGAGGCCAAAGCCAAACCCTTTGAGATTACGCTGAAGGACGAGGCGGGTGGCAACCGCGGCAAGTGCCGGCCCCCACATCGCCCCGACTGCATACAGCATCAGCTGGTTCTGGTTACCGGCAACGAACGGTGTCTGCGAGGTCAGGTACCAGAATACCGATGAGATGAGGAATGTGAGGATGACGAAGGTGACTACCATGATCTTCGGATCGGTTGGTCGCCCGGATTGTTCAAGGGAACCGGAAGATGCGGGAAGAGCCATATACATAATCCTGCACGCGGACTGTTTATAGCATGTGGTTGCGGTGAGAATACGGGATTTTTTTTAACCCATACGCACAAAAAAATATTCTGGAAAATTTTCTGTACAGAATAGTAAAACCATTCTTCACCGGCCATCCCACCCCATTCACATACCCTTCTCTATATATATCTCGGTCAACCCCCAATTAATCACCATTTATCTCATCGCATAACGCCCCAATCGCCAAAATACCCCTAAATTGAGGTGCATATAATGCGTTCTGATGCGCCTTTTTGCGGCTTTGGCTGCACTATTTTTCCGACCCGCTACCTAACGACCCTGGGAAGATTTAAAGCGAAAACTCACCCAGATCCTGAAAAAGTTAAAATGAACTCCTTTTGCGATTTACTCCCATATACCAGTCCCGAGGGAATCCGGGCGTTTTACAGGGTTTTTCGGAAATGCCCCGTTTGACAAAACGGACGTTTTACGGGGTTTTCGGGGGTTCAGCCCTCCCTTTTTCTTGACCCACACACAAGCACGGTGGAAGGGAGGTTTTGGGGATAATCCGGGGGTGGAACGGCAGGAAACCGAGAGGAGAGGGGCGGAGATTAAAAGGATGGGCTGCCGGACCGGCCCGGAAATTTTTTTATTTTTTTTCCGTGTGCCCGGTTTTTTTAAAAAGAAACGCGGTCTCATTGGAGATTGAATTCCGCTGCTTCTTTTGAGAGGAAATAGCCAAGGATCGTCCGGATGACCACGACAACTGCGAGGTTGATGAGATCCTGCTGAGTCGGAGAGAGCAGGGTGGCAAGGATGTCAGCTGCAATGAGAAATTCAAGCCCGAAGACGATCTTGTCAGTAAAATCCCTCCGAATCTGATTGTAAGTATATACCGTCTTTGAGAACTCCCGGAGAAGGACCCTGACAATTGCCCTGAATCCCCCATAGATGATCAGGACCGCTCCTGCAATGCCGAGAAGATCTGCACAGATATTGATGATGGAAAAAACCGTTGGCAGATCCATACAGAGACAGGATCACGATACAACATGAATCTTGGGGTTTGAACCGGTATGTGTCCCGGTTAACGAAAGATCCAATGATGCTTTTTTTCCATTGGGAAAAAAGGGCAGAAATAGATTTCAGGAGATTATCTGATACAGGTCAGGGATAAAAAATGATTTATTCCAGCAGTTCCTTTCCGATCCGTAACGCCTTTCCCATGAGCTCCTTCTTCTGTGTTACCGGGGGTTTTACTCCGGCATCAAGATCACAGGCAATCATATGATCCTTTACCGATAATCCTGTCAGCCCCACCATGTGCATGAATGTGGCGATGGGTGTCTCGAAGAGCCGGGCATCCGGCTGGTTCTGCGTGAAGATGAACGAGACCTTCCTGGATTCGGGCCGTTTCGGGCTGGCATCCCGGTAATAATCCTTCTTTTGGGGAGATCGGAATGCCGGTGTCGGTATCAGTATATGCGTAGAAATCAGGATCTGTCACATTCACTCCCCGCATCCCGTATCCCTTATCTCCAATTCCCACTCACCACTCTGCATGGACCGGTAATTTCCCAGATCCGGCAGGAACTAAAAAATCAAGCCGACCCGGAGATACGGAAAAACTCGCAGCGATTCTTCAAGGAAGAGATCCGGTGCTACGGCATGAAAACTGCGACTGTGATTGCGATTGCAAAAAAGTACTGGAAAAAAGTGAAAGGCCGGCCAAAACCGGAGATCTTCTCCCTCTGCGAGGAGCTGTACCAATCCGGTAACATGGAGGAGTCCTTCATCGTCTCGAACTGGGCTTATGCACTATCAGGAAGATATGAAAGAGAGGACCTCCCTGTGTTTCGTTGGTGGATAGCTACCTACATCACCAACTGGGCTTCCTGCGACGGGTTCTGTAACCATACTATGGGGGATTTCATCGAACAATACCCGGAATATATCGATGAACTTAGACACTGGACGCAGTCGCAGAACCGCTGGATGCGCCGTGCGGCGGCAGTCTCGCTTATCATCCCGGCAAAGCGCGGGAAGTTCCTCAATGAAGCGATTGAAATTGCTGACCGATACGGATGACATGGTCCAGAAAGGATACGGCTGGCTGCTGAAAGAGGCGAGCCGAAAGCACCAGAAAGAAGTGTTCGATTACGTGATGAAAAATAAGAATGTGATGTCACGGACGGTGTTGCGGTACGCGATCGAGCTGATGCCCGGAGAGATGAGAACTGAAGCGATGAAGCGGGAATAGGGCAGGGCAGCTCCTACCAGCCTCTGTATTCTTTTACCCATTACTAGTGGATCGGTACGCACCATTTGGAATCGTTATCTCGAACCGTGCACCTTTGCCCGGTTCACCATTTTCTCTGATCGAAAGCCCGGTGATAGCAAGAATCTCCCGGGAGAGGAACAATCCAAAACCTGTGTGTTTGAAAAATTTTCTGTGGAATATGTTCTCCTTTTCCGCTGCTGGAATCCCCGAACCATCATCTTCGCAGACCAGGATCAAGCCCTCGGGTGATATGAGGGAGTGGATGGCAATCCTTGTAAGATTCTCACCATGCCAGAGTGCATTCTCCACGAGATTGTAGAAGACTTTCTCAAGGAGGGGATCTGCATAGATCTCAAAATCCCCGGGAGCAATCTCCAGTGCTACAGCCCGCAGATCAAGGGATCCCGTTGCGTGCACGATCGTTGCCCGGACATTCTGCCAGACCGGCAGGTTGATCCCAACCGTCTGGTAATCCCGTGTGAATGTGATCTGCCGACATATGGTCTCTGCGGACACCTCTTCTTTACTTATATAATCCCGCAGCACAGGATCCATCGCATGTTCTTTGGAGAGCTCAAGGTATCCAAGGAGCGCTGTCAGCTGGTTGAGAATGTCGTGACGGGTAATGTTTGAGAGGAGATTGAGCTTTTTGATCACCTGTTTCAATGCCTCATCGGCCTGCCTGCGCTCGGTGATGTCCTGGATCAGACCATCAAAGGCAACAAGCCGCCCCTGGGGATCATGGCGTAGTACCGGTGTATTCCTGACCCATCGCACCACACCATCCTTCCGGATGATCCGGTGTTCAATTGCAGGAGCCTCTTTTCCTCCAAGGATATCCCTTGACTGGTCAAAGACTGCCCCCCGATCCACTTCCACTACCATCCGGAACCATAATGTGGGATCCGAGGCAAAATCCTCGCTGGTGTAGCCGGTAATACCTTCACATCCCGGCCCGTGAACGGTCTCCGCCACCCGGCCGGACTCAATGCGAACGGTAAAAATATAATCGGTAACCGCCTCTATGAGGTGCCGGTAGCGCTGCTCACTCTCCTGCATTGCCTCATCTGCCTGCTTCAGCTCGGTGATGTCCTGAATCAGACCGTCATAGGATATCAGCAGCCCCTGCGGATCGTGGTGCAGCACTGGGGTATTCCTGATCCATCGTAGCACCCCATCTTTCCGGATTATCCGGTGTTCAATTGCAGGAACATCTTTTCCGGCAAGGATATCCCTTGACTGATCAAAGACTGCACCGCGGTCTTCCATCACAATCATCCGGAGCCATAACCCGGGATCTGCAGCAAAATCCCCGTTGGTGTAGCCGGTAATACCTTCACATCCAGGCCCGTGAACGGTCTCCGCCACCCGGCCGGACTCAATGCGAACGGTAAAAATATAATCAGTAACCGCCTCTATGAGGTGCCGGTAGCGCTGCTCACTCTCCCGTATCACCTCTTCAGCCCGCTTCAGCCCGGTGATGTCCTCCAGTGTTTCTACAGCCCCAATGATCGTGCCTTTTTCATCCTTTACAGGTGCAGCCGTGAAATAGAGCCATGTCCCCCCTTTCCCCATTCCCGGGAAAAAACCGGTGGCCTCATAGGCCCCCTCAATAAAACGTGATTTGCTAAAATTCTCCTTGTACCACTTCGGGATGGTGTCGAGTGCACCGTCTACCAGCAGATCCGCAAGGCATGGGCGTTCCTGGGGATAGAACGCCCGCCACTGCTGGTTTGTGCCGATCACGTCCTCTGCCCTTATTTCGCTGTATTTTTCGAGTGCTTCATTCCAGTATGTAATCCGGTGGTTGCAGTCAATCACAAATTGTGGGATTGGGGACCCCTGAATAATGGATCGTAATCGAGCCTCTGATCTACGATTGTCCTGCTGGATGCTCTCCATTTTTTGTCCTGATACGCCCTTGTTGGGATTTTTAAGCAAGAACCTTTCTGGGCAGGACATCCAGAGAAATAATCAATGATGAATTTATAGATCCTATACAGTATTTTAGCCTGCATGTTTCCGATATCCTCAGTGTATACGTTGAGGATGATCCTTCTATCTGATAAAGTTTGTGGGAACCCGCCGGTTTTTAGGGTTTCCTCATTGAAATTCCCTGTTTTTATACTTTTTAGTAATCGCACCAACCAGAAAAGCAGTTGGAGAGAAACTCCTAAATGTTTCTCATTTAGAAGACGGGACGGGAGTATACTGATACTGTGACATGATTAAACTGCGATGAGAGAGGATGTTTGCCTTATTCCATCTGCCGGATATGGTGTCCGCTCCCCTCGTCAAGCTGCTGTGCGACATGTGCCTTAAACGTCCCAAGCAGATCAGAGGAAATTAATTTCCCTGACATCACATGAATTTCCTTTTTACTGGTGGAGGGGTTGACCTCATAGGTCAGGATGAAATCCTCGTGGTTTGCCATAGCGGAGAAGAGCAGATCGGTCACTGCTTCATGAAACGGTTTTTCTGCATTTTTCCGGCGCATTTTTCTGATAGTCATTATGGTACGTGCTACGCGCCGGGTAATAAATATTCATCCCAAATCGATGCCTGGCATGCGAAAAGGGAGATTTGACCTCCCGTATACCTATGGTGCGCTGTCGGCAGGATGGCACCTATATCGGAAAAACCACACCACATGATCCCAACAATTCCCTAAAATTACATCCATTAACCTTACCAACCATCAACAAACTTCTCATACCATGACACCGATTTGAAGGGAGGACTGCCCCTGCCCGAAAACCACTTGCCCCTTGACGGTTAGCGAGAGGTGGAAGATTCTTTTTTTTTGAGCCGCACAATTTCGAATCAATGACAAAGATATCCTTGTAGCCATCTCATTTCTAATGATGGGATTTTTGCCTTTTGCCGGTAAGCTGGCTGGACTGCAGGGTCCCGTCCCTGAGATCCTGACTTCGCCAAAATAGAATGAAGACGGTTATGCATCCCAAGAAGGGATTATGCCAGAAAAGGGGGAGGTAACCGGTGATATGCGGTTAAACGCCAATCTTTTTCAAAAACCGCTCGTGCAGCCGGGTATCCCCGCCGAGTTCCGGGTGGAACGAGAGCGCCATGTGCTTCCCCTGCTCTACAGCGACGATCCCTTGATCCAGCCGGGAGAGCACCGTAACACCGGCACCAGCGTGGGTTGCAACCGGTGCCCGGATGAAGATTGCATGGAACAGACCCCCATCTACACCTGCAATGGGAATATCCGTTTCAAATGATTCCCGCTGACGGCCAAATGCGTTCCTGTCCACGGTCATGTCGATAAGATTCAGTGTATTGATGCGGGCATCATCCACATGAGTCGCAATTAGTACCATGCCGGCACAGGTGGCAAAAATCCCTCCGGAGAAATTCCGGATCGGCTCATAGAGGTGATTCTTGTCTATGAGCCGGGAGATGGTAGTCGATTCCCCGCCCGGGAGGGCTAACGCGTGACAGCCTTCCAGATCAGCAGGGTGGCGTACGGTGACTACTGCTGAAGAACTCCCGCAATCAAGACGATCGAGTGCGAGCACAAATGCATCGATGTGCTCGCTCACGTTGCCCTGCAACGCGAGAATGCCGATCTTAACGTCCACGGGTCTGCAGCACCTCATCATCCCTGAGAGTGTGGATATCGAGACCGGGCATCGCATCGCCAAGCCCACGGCTCACCCGTGCGATAACTTCAGGTTCGTTGAAGTGGTTGACGGCGTCAACGATCGCTTTTGCCATAAGTTCAGGACTGGTGGATTTGAAGATCCCGGACCCGACAAACACGCCGTCTGCGCCCAGCTGCATCATCATTGCGGCATCGGATGGTGTAGCAATACCTCCCGCGGAGAAGTTTACAACAGGCAACCTGCCGCGCTCGGAACATTCGATGACCAGTTCTGCCGGGGCTTCAATGTCCCGGGCATAGTCGATCATCTCCTGTTTGTCCATTCCCTTGAGCATGCGAATCTCTCCCATGATGTTTCGCATGTGGCGAACTGCCTCTA
Organism: Methanoregula sp.; assembly: GCA_030651815.1. GTDB lineage: Archaea > Halobacteriota > Methanomicrobia > Methanomicrobiales > Methanospirillaceae > Methanoregula. The sequence continues at coordinate 52,316 of JAUSBW010000191.1, read as the reverse complement.
CTACGTTTCCGGTCCCTGCCTCACCCTTGGTCCGGATCATAGCGGCTCCTTCATTGATTCGGCGCAGCGCCTCGCCAAGATCGCGGGCACCGCAGACGAAGGGGACCTTGAACCGTTTCTTATCGATATGATATTGCTCATCTGCCGGTGTCAGGACTTCACTCTCGTCGATCATGTCTACACCGAGCGTTTCGAGTACCTGCGCCTCGACAAAGTGGCCGATCCGCACTTTGCCCATCACCGGAATGGATACCGCTTCGATGATCTCAATAACTTTCTGGGGATCTGCCATACGGGCAACTCCTCCCATCTTCCGGATATCTGAAGGCACCCGCTCCAGCGACATGACTGCAACGGCCCCGGCCTCCTCTGCAATTTTCGCCTGCTCAGCATTCACCACATCCATGATAACGCCCCCTTTCTGCATGGATGCAAAGCCGCGCTTGAGGAGCTCGGTACCGAATCTCAGTTCCTCGAGTTTCATATGACGGTACTATTGATCAACGATCCCAATAAAAACAGAGTACCAACGGCAATCAGTGCAAACATCAGGGTGACCATCCTTGTTGCCTCAAGAATGTCTGCACCTCCCTCGTCAAGCGTTCGTTCGCTGTCACCGATAGTATACATACCGGGCTTCTCAAACCGCACACCGGCACCGCCAGCCATCGCTGCCATCACAATCCCACCATTGAACCCGGGCCGATTCCTGCCATCCCGCCGCATTACCCGTAGTGCATGGGAGAGACGCCCTTTTTGTGCGAAGTGCAGCAGAATGAGAAGAGCGGTGATCCGGGCCGGGATATAATTGAGGATATCATCCATCCGGGCTGCGCACCACCCGATACGCTCGCGTTCGTCCCGGTATCCCAGCATCGCGTCCATGGTATTGGCCGCACGAAAGACTGCCGCCCCGGTTATCCCGAACAGACAGAAGAAGAAGAGCGGCGAGATGATACTGTCTGTGAGATTTTCTGTCATGGATTCGTAACCGGCAGAGAGGATATGTTCACTATCAAGAGTTGCCGTACTGCGGGAGACCAGCATTTTCACTTTTTCCCGCCCGGTCCCTATGCCATCCCTGAGAGCGTCCACGACAGCGAGCGTGTGCTCCTCTAAGGATCGCCACGCAAAACAGCATTTCAGCAGGAATGGGGCGATAATCAGGTACAGGTACCACGGAGCAAGGGCAGCAAAGCAGTAAAACGGGGCCGCAAAGAGGACAATGGTCACCAGCCAGAGAAGGGCTCCGGTAAATCGCTGGATTTCAGGAGAGTAGAGTTCAGGCTTCCCCCACCAGCCGATGAACCGGCCGATAAGAGCAACCGGGTGACAGGCTGAATGCGGATCACCTGTCAGCCGGTCAACCAGAAGTGCGGCAAAAAGGACGAACGCGACAAGGGCTATCGCTGACGGTACCATATGTAGAGTGCACCAACGATGAGCATGATGAACGAGGCGATGTTTAACAGTTCAATTGTGGTATAGAGCCAGGCAGTGTAGAGGATAAGTGCAATTCCCATCATAACCATCAGAAGATGGGGGCGGCCGCGGGCAACCGGTTGGACAGGAGATTCTTCTAAGATGATCGGTTTCTTTTGTGGGGGATGTATAACATCCACACGGGCTGTGGTTTTCATTACGCCGTATCCTGCGATAATTTCCAGATCAAAGAACCCTTCCTGGATATCGGTATACACCGGGATCGTCAGCACCGATTCGTCAACGACATACATGTTCTCGTGAAAAAAATCGGTGAACATGCCGGCATTTGCAGCGGTGATGGTGATGTGAATCGGGGCCCCGCGGTTTACGAATTTCACCTTCAGGTTGTTGCCGGTTACTGCTTGTATCTTTCCCCTTGGCAGGTCAATCGAATTGATGCCGCTGCGATTGAGGTGTATCTCAAAACCTGAATCATTACTCCCGGTGCCCGCAGAGATCAGTACAAAAAAGGGGAACGGGAAGTTCATGCCTTCACCTGTTATTTCTGGTGAATCTGGGGCAGAAGATTGGGGATGCCTTTGTTGATGGGATAGTCCACCCGGCATGCAGCACAATGAAGTCCGCCTTCCAGGATCTCTTTGTCATCCTCTTTGATGACCGAAAGGACAAGGTCTCCCTTGCAGACAGGACAACAGAGAATATCCATTAAGGAGCGTCTCATTACAACTCATCCCTCAGATCGATAATCTGGGTAACTTCGGGACCGGTGGATATCAGGGCAACAGAGCATCCAATATCATCTTCTGCCTGCTTTATGAAGTCTTTTGCTTTTTTGGATAACTTTGCAAAGTCCCTGACACCAAAGCAGTCTTTGTCCACACGGTCAATGCCGGTGATCGCGGCCTGCGTACACCCGTTGATCATCGCAGAGTACCGGGCCATGTCCGCATCCCAGCCCCCGACACGGCGTTTCCGGTGGGTGACCGTCCCAAACTCCTTGATTCCCATTGCATCGGATTTCTCAAACGTCATCTCGGTGCTGAACGGACCTTCCCCGACACGGGTGGGGTACGCCTTGAAGACCACAACCACATCGTCAATCTTTGTCGGCCCTACACCGTTATCTGCCGCAATCTGGGAGGCGGAGGTGTCCTTGCTGGTCACAAACGGATAAGTGCCGTAATACAGGGATATGCCAAAACCCTGCGTGCCTTCCAGCAGGACATTACTGCCTTTTTTCAGTTCTGCGTCTATCGCCAAGGGGACATCCAGTAGATATTCAGCAAGCTCAGGCACATCCTTTGCCTGCGGGGAGATCCGCATAACACGATCGGAGTTCGCGGGTCCACATCCTGATCCTGTGCTCCCGATCTTCTTTGCAAGGTGGTCGCTTCCCTTGTCGCGTGCGATATGATCTTCTGTTATGATCCCGCAGCGCTTATCCACAAAGATCCGTCCTTTTACGCCAAGGGTGTCAACTTCGAATTTCAGGACTCTGGGGTCAACGAGCACGCCGCTCCCAATGCAGAGTTTCGCATCCTTATAGACAAAACCGGATGGGACCATGCGGACACCATATTCGCGATCTCCGACTTGGACAGTGTGTCCGGCATTCGGACCCACACCGCCGCGGGAGATGATTGCAGGTTTATCCTTAAAAGCGATGTGGGCAACGATCTTGCCCTTGCCCTCATCCCCAAAAAATCCACCAACGATGATTGTGCAGCTCATATTTGTTTCATGTAGTATAGGTTGAAGTGCAAAATAAACTATCCCTTATCTCCTTGTACCCTGTTAAGCGCAGAGAGAATGGGATAGAAACGGGGGGATAGAATTGGCGGATCAGAGTCCGCTGATAAAAGTCTCCATACGGCCAAGCGCTTCAGAGAGATCTTTTCTTGAGACCGCATAGGCACACCTGAGGTGATCCTCTCCGCCATCACCAAAAACACTGCCCGGAACCACAGCTACCTTCTGCTCTTTTAACAGCCGTTCGGCAAATTCCACATCGGAAAGACCGGTTCCTTTAACGGAGGGGAAGGCATAAAACGCTCCTTCTGGCACATGGCAGATGAGACCTATGCGATTTAAACCAGCAACAATCATGTTGCGCCTGAGGCGGTACTCGTTGACCATGCTGTTTTTATCCTCTTCAGCGGACCGGAGTGCTTCGAGTGCCCCGACCTGACCCATCACCGGGGCACAGAGCATGACATACTGGTGGATCTTGAGGGCTGCATCACAGAGCTCTTTAGGGGCGCACAGGTACCCGACACGCCATCCGGTCATTGCATATGCCTTGGAAAAGCCGTTCAGCGTGATCGTTCTCTCCCACAGATCGCTGACAGTTGCCGAAGCAACATGGGTGCCCTCATAGGTCAGCTCTGCATAGATCTCATCGCTGATCAGCAGGATGTCCTTATCGATCACAATGTCTGCGATCGCTTTCAGATCGCTCCCGTTCATCACCGCGCCGGTTGGATTGTTGGGGAAGTTGATGATCAGTGCCTTGGTCTTTGGTGTGATCTGTTCCTGCAGGGTTTCTGGGTTGAGCTTGAAATGATCCTTTTCCGTGCACCTGACAGGGACAGGCTTTCCTCCAGAAAGAGTTACGCAGGGGGCATAAGAGACATAACCGGGTTGGGCAATGGCCACCTCGTCACCCGGATCAACGATCGACCGTATGGCAATATCAAGCCCCTCAGACACACCGCTGGTTATAAGGATCTCATCACTGCTGGTGTACGGGAGGTTGTAGTGCTGCCCAAGATACCGGGACAATGCATCCCTGAGTGACGGGAGGCCCTTGTTGGATGTGTATGAGGTGGTCCCCTGCTCGATGGAGTAGATGCTCGATTCACAGATGTTCCACGGGGTACTGAAATCCGGTTCACCCACACCCAGCGAGATCACGTTGTCCATCGTAAGGGCCAGGTCAAAAAATTTCCTGATGCCGGATGGAGGGATCGTTTTTGCACGCTCTGAAACAAAATTGCGCATATCTCTACCTCAGAAGGAATACGGGAGGCGCTCTGTCTCCTGCTGCTCAAAGAGCGTGTGGCCATTTTCCTTATACGACTTCATGATGATGTGCGTTGCAGTCTCCCGGATCCGATCCATGGGAGCAACGTGCTCCGATACAAACCGCGAAACCTCCTGCATGTTCTTACCCGTTACAACGAGCTGCAGATCATAAGTACCTGTCATGAGCCGAAGGGTCTTTACCTGCCTGAACCGGGAGAGGCGTTCTGCGATCCTGTCATAACCATAGTCGCGTTCAGGACTGACTTTGAGTTCGATGACGGCTGAGACCTCGCCATTTCCTGCCCGTTCCCAGTTGATCACGGTGGAATACCGCTTGATCACCTGTGCAGCTTCGAGTGCGTGAACCCGACTCTCAACATCTGCTGTTGAGAGGTTCGTCATAATCGAAATTTCATCCGCTGATAGCCGGCTGTTCTCCTCGAGAATACGGAGGAGTTCGAGATCCTTTTCATCCATTCTGTATCACCTGAACCAAGTCTTCAACCACTTCGCTTCCATCCGGGACACGTCAAGATCCTTAAGCCCGTTGAGCCGTATATCCTTTAAGACGACCTCGCGGATCTTGTCCGTGTTGGAATCAAACCACATCTCTTTTGTCCTGCCATACCGTCCGCGGCTCACGACACGGGTGTTGATCACTCCGAGCATGTTCAATTCAGAGATCAGATCGGTGATCCTGCGGTGGGTGAGCACATCGAGCTGGATAGTCGGGGCAATATCCTGATATATACGTGAGACCTCTCCGCTCGTAAAGATATTCTGGCCCAGTTTTTCTAAGATCAGCATCGAGAAGAGGATCAGCTTGCTCTGAGTGGGCAGGGTCGCGATGCATTCAATCATGCTGTCAGTCTCAATTTTGGCCTGGGCCTGCTTGACGTGTGCCTCAGTAACCTGCGAGGATTCATCGCGATCGGCGAGTTCTCCGGAGATCCTGAACAGGTCAAGTGCCCGCCTGGCATCACCATGCTCCTGTGCTGCCAGTGCAGAACACAGGGGAATAACACCTTCTGCAAGTGCCCCGGCAATAAACGCCCCGTCAGCGCGCTGTGCAAGAATGTCTACCAGTTGCGGTGCATTATAAGGGGGAAACACGATCTCTTCTTCTGAGAGCGAGGAGAGGACGCGGGGATCAAGGAAATCCTTGAAGCTCAGGTCGTTTGAAATCCCGATGATACTGACTTTGGAATTTTTCAGATCGGAGTTGATACGGGTGAGATTATAGAGAGTGTCATCACCACTTTTTTTTACCAGTTTATCGATCTCATCGAGTACTATGACCAGTACACCACCACTGGACTCTAGCTGGTTTTTGAGCTCCGCGTAAACCTGATCCGTGGGCCACCCGGTCATGGGTATGTGTGTACGTGTTTTGTCACTTCCCAGTTCTTCAGATACATCAAGACTCTTGGCTATCTGGGCAAGCACCCGGTACTGGGTATCGATCACTTCGCAATTGAGGTGAACGAGACGGCAGACCGGGCCCATCTTGCTGCTCGCTTTTTCGAGTTCTGTTCCTACGTACCGGACGCAGGCGGTCTTACCTGTACCAGTTTTTCCATAAATCAGGATGTTTGAAGGGGTTTCATTTCTAAGCGAGGGTGCTAATATTGATGCAACTTCCTCAATCTGTGGTTTTCTGTGAGGGAGGATCTGAGGACGATAAGAGTGCCTGAGCACTTCACGATCCTTGAATATCCGGTTGTTAGTAAGATATTTTTTAAATAATCCCGTTGACGGGTCTTCGGTTTCGGGCATAGTTACACTGTAGTGCAGAGAATTGGTGCGAATACCCTAAAAAACGATCGGTATGTTTGATTTATAAACCCCTTTACTTCCATTGGAAATCATCAAGATAATGCTTCAAAACAAAAATGTGACAAAAATGTCTAATTTCATTTTTAATATTTTTATCAGTTATGATGTGGTTAGTTTTTCATTTTACGCAAATTTTCAAGAGATTTCTTATTCAAAATCAAAAAAGCAGGTAAAAATGAGAACAGGGAGACACCCCTTTGTTTCGTGTGGAAAGAATAAGAAACACCCTTCGATATTATCTTTAATCAAATAAAAACAGCCATTTTACTATTTATAATTAATTATATATATAATGATCGAAATGCATTTTGGATTTTTAGAAGAAAATAAGATAAGTGTTACGCAGATCAACCATTTCGATAACTGATTTAGGTATACTTTACAAAAATATTACAATTTGACGTTACTAAATCTTTATAGGCTGATGCGCTTGCGTAATTCTTATAAGATTGAATCAGAATATAAATTGATAAGAAGGACATATGCTCAAAAATCTCCACTGGAAATAAAGGGGGGAGGGAGTTCCATTGCAGATCTAACAAAACAACATGCTGTTGAGAGTTTTATTAATGTTTAATTCACAGTACTTTTATTAATATGAATAAGAATCACTTAAAAACCCTTGAAATTTCTGCAGCTATCATCACAGTATCCAGCACAAGAAACAAGGAAAACGATTCCAGTGGAGCAACAATCTCTGCTCTTTTTAAGGATCATGGAATCTTTGTCAAACATTATTCCATTGTACCTGATCAGATAGATGCAATCCGCAACGAGCTCTATACTGCGATGAAAATTGCAAACTGCATTATTTTCAATGGTGGCACGGGCCTCACGCATGACGATTGTACTATTGAGGCCATTTCCCCTCTGCTGGATAAAAAGATTGATGGATTTGGGGAACTTTTCCGTATGAAAAGTCTTCAGGAAATAGGTACAGCCTCCATGCTGTCACGGGCAGTTGCCGGTGTTATTTGGGAAAAGGCGATATTCTGCATTCCGGGATCAACACCAGCGGTCACGCTTGCAACAAAGGAACTCATTCTTCCCGAAATTGCCCACATACTCTCCCATGCCAAACGATGAATCCCGCTCAGCTGAAACCCTTAATAATATTCATTCATGAGGCTGCCGCATAATTTGAAAAATACTAACTCATTGGAATGATTGGTGTTGGAGAGTATGCATTTCTCTCCAGTGATGTCGCACCCCCATTGCTCTTTTTTTAGCAGGGTTGACCCCCGTCATTATCAGGCCGGGTTTCCTACCGGTATACTTCCAGGAGTGCGATGCGTTCGAGTACCAGTTCGATGATACGGTTTCCGGAACAGGTGGCCATCTCTTCCTTAGTTATTCCAAAGAGTTCCATGAGGTACGCCCGTTTATGAGGATCAATAGTATCTCCTTCGTAGTCAGTGATACTCAGTAATGGTGCAAGGGCGTCCCAGACACCATCACGGGTGGGATAACAACAGACAAACATGGAGTTATCTCCCTCATGAATGCCAAACAAGGCTGCAACCGAGCACTGGCGTGAACCGGCTGCAAATAAGAGCGCCTCCATCTCAACGGTATCTGACACCATTGACCCATTGTGAAAAGATCGTACAGCATGATGTAAAGCCACTTGGGCATGCCGTTTACCGGCAAGCATACCGGCATTAAAACAGATGATGTGTGTATCAAACGATTCTGCGATAGTACGGATCTTCTGGAGAAATGCAACCCGATCATCAATGAAACAGGTGGCTGTCCGCACATCACACGCATGGCCACCTGCTGGCACAGCATCCTGAAGATGTGAGCCCGGCCGTCCTTTATCTGGTCCCAAAGAATCCACCGGTTTTTTGTTGTCTGCCACACAATCACCCGAATCTGGACAGCTGTGACTGTCCGGTTACCGCATTGCTATCATCAGTCGACGGAGCCGGGCTGGCATTCCTGTGCAGCTGGGAAAAGATCTGTTCTGCAATTCCCTGACCAAGGATCTGTGTCACGGTTTCAATCCCTGCCGCACGCAGTGCATCCGGGGACGTAATGTTATTGTTAAAGAGGCGTCGTGCCCTCACCCGCCCGATGCCCCGCAGTTTCACCAGCGGGAGCAGTTCACGACGGATCCCGTTCTTCATGCAGATCTCATATTCCCGCACCTTTAAGTGGATGGATGCTGCAAACATACGGGAGAGCTCAACGGTTGCATGCAGCAGCCAGTTGACACTCTCTACCATCCCGTGTACATCTCCGGGACCGACCGAGTACCTCTCGCAGATCTTTGCATCAGGGAGTTCGTCTGCCCAGTCGGACAGGAGCATCGTAGTCTTCAATGCACGATAGTAGGTCTCTGCCTCGTCCTCATCCAGCGGGGGTGTAAACCAGAGTTCACCAACATGTGCCTCCCGCATGCGGTCAAGTGCGGGTATATCGGCATTCCGCGCATAGAGATTGGGCATATCCGGAGTGCAGCAGATCACCTGCAGGATGCCAAGATCCGAATACCCCCTCTGTCCGCGAAGAGCCCGGACGATAATTTCCGCACTGCGGGGATCGATATACAACCGGGATACCATACTGCCAAACTCTGTGGATCCCAGGTGCTCTCCCACCTCAATAACCATCTCTGATGAAACAAGGAATAAAAGCGCGTCATCCACCGCTTTTTTCATCAGGTGACCCTTCCGGTGTTCATGGACATAAAACGTCCGGTCCATAAATTCCGTGAGTTCCTTTCTGGTTTTAGCAAAACCGGATGCGATAAGCGAGAGCACGTGGGTGTAGAGCGCAGTTGGCTCGGCAATTTTTGAATGGATCTTTTCTGCAGGTGCTTCGATATACCATTCGAAGAGATCTTCTATCTGCCTCTCATCCTTTGCTATCAACACCGCCTCGCCGTACGGATCGAGCCGGGGGCGTCCCGCCCGCCCTGCCATCTGGTGGTACTCACTCGCGGGAATCGGCAGCATCCCCTCACCTGCAGAAAACCGCAGGTAATCCCTTACGATAACTCTTCGGGCAGGCAGGTTGAGCCCTGCAGCCAGCGTAGGTGTGGATGATATACATTTGATCAGGCCTTTCCGGAAACCCTCTTCCACTATCGCACGTTCGGGGCGGCTCAGCCCAGCGTGGTGGAAGGCAGCACCTTTGGCCACGCATGCGGCCAGTGTTTTGACCATATCAGTCTCTGCAATGCCACCGAGCTGCTCTGAATAGGCAGTAAGAGCGGGATCTTCGCATTTGATGGCAGAGGCCGCCCGTTTTGCGAATGCCTCAGCATTGCGGCGGGATGAGACAAAGACAAGACACTGGCCCCCCTCTGCGATAGTGTCGAGACATAGATTGAGGTCATCAAAACTCTTTGATACCTGCTTTACGGGACGTTCCCCGTCACGGAAGTGGATGCGGTTGTTGTAGAACACCCCTTGCCGCAGATCGACCGGGCGCCAGTTGCTGGTGACCAGTTCGGCATCCAGCCACCCGGCAAAAATTTTTGGATTGCCAATCGTAGCGGAAAGCCCAATCACCTGCATAGCAGGATTACGGTACCGCATCTTTGCGATCACCACTTCCAGCGTTGGTCCGCGATCAACAGAGTCAATCAGGTGAATCTCATCGATAACAAGCAGGGTGATGTCGCCGATCCAGCGTGCGCTGTTGCGGAGGAGGGAATCCACCTTCTCGCTCGTAGCAACGATAATATCGTTCCTTCCCAGCTGATCATCGCGCCGGTCAAGATCCCCGGTTGCAATACCGACACGGACACCTTTGTTGCCAAACTCATCGTATTTTTCACTGGCGAGTGCTTTTAAGGGAACGATATAGAGGCATTTTCCCCCCGCTGCAATGTGGCTGTGCATTGCCATCTCGGCAACCAGCGTCTTTCCACTTGCTGTGGGTATGGCAACGAGCAGGTTTTTCCCCTTGAACATGCCCCGTTCAACACAGTCTGCCTGGGGAGGGTAGAGTTCAGAAATCCCCCCTTGAGAGTACCGCTGTCTCAGTTCAGCAGGAATCGGGAGCTCACAGATCAGCATGTCAAACCTTTGTATTTAATACCCCATGGATTCCACTGAAATTTCCCTGTTATCTTGGCTGTTTATCAAATAAGCCGTTTTATTCCAATTTATTTTCCAGTGGAAACGCAGCAAAAACATAAATATAATTGCGGGATGTTCAGCAGTCTCAGCGTTCAATAATAATAACTGATCATATCCTGTTTTGCCTCTTTCTTCTTCCGGTCTAAAAAGGCAAAGACATTCTCGTGTGGAACGCCTTCGATCAGCATATCGATGGCAGCCCGGGCGGTTTTAAGCTGCTCGGGATACCCAATCACTGCGACAGTCTTCCCAAACACCGAGATCTCCACATCGGTCATATCTTCGATCTGTTCCCGTGCCCTGCCGTCTTTGCCAATGATCCGGCCCCTGAGCCTGTCCAACTGGCGCGGACCATCCGCCATTCCCGAGAGATCGATGACTTCAAGCAGCAGATCCTCATCCTCGATCATCTCAAATGCACGTTCGGGGGAAAAACCGCAGTTGATGGCGTTGATGATCTCGACAGCGCGGAGAAGGGAGATCGTGTGCTCTTCAGTACCCTCAACTTTTACAATCCCTTCTTTGCTGTCTATGGTGATGGTGGCGTGGGTTTTGGCCTCGAGCTCTCTCTTGGTAGCGCCGCCTTTTCCAATAAGGACACCCACCCTGCTTCCGGCAATCTTAACTTCCTGCATCATGTTTGTTTCACCTTGTTTTTGATACGATTATACTTCAATTGCAGATTATTTTGACACTCATCCATTGGCAGTCAATAGTTATCATGGTTCGGCAACATTCAGTCCGGTAACTGCATTGAACAGATCAAAATCCTTACGGATTTCGCATCGGTTTTTAAAATACCGGTTGATATTACGAATATCCCGCATCAGGAACTGGAGTGCCCGGGGATGATCGCGGGTGACAGACTGTCCCATATCTATGAAATAGGGTTGGTCACCGTATAAAATATTGAACTCGCTCAGGTCAGCATGCACCAGCTCCGCTTTGTTGTACAGGATATCGATGGTGCGGGTGATCGTCTCATAGACTTCAGCAGGATCTTCCATTGTGACATTTCGCAGTTGCGGGTAAGCGATCTCCCCTTCACCTATGAAGGACATAATCAGGATATTCCTGTCCCAGACAATTGGTTCAGGTACGGCAATACCCGCATCCCGCGCCCGTACCAGGTTCGAGAATTCCTTTCGGGTCCATGCAAAGATGAGATCCTTTTTGGCCTTTTTTACGTGTGAAAACCTGCGGTCACCCGTGACATAGGAACTCATTGTGGTAAAATTTGCTGTGCGGATCCGGTAGATCTTGATGGCGATTGCCGCTCCGTCCCGCTCACCATAGAATACATTTGCCTCTTTGCCGGTGCTGATCGAACCACCGATTACCGATAACCATTTTTTATGCACCAGTTTGTAGAGTGCAAGAAGTGTGACTTCGTCAAAGACATCCTCCCGCACCTTGAACTGGTCAGCATCCTTGATACGGATGCCCATTTCCTCTATCAGTTGATCGAATCGATCCTCTTTTTTTTCAAGACTCAAGGGGGGTCACATTCCTGGATTTACGGGATGATCACTGGATGTAGTCTCGCACCGGCGCAAGGATCTCTATGAGTGATTCACCACATGATTTCTTGAGATCCATAGGGTGCACTTCGCTTTTGCCATAGGCAGTTTCCAAATCTATGTAACTTGAAAACGTTCGGTCACCGCCATATTTCTCCGGCCGTTTGATGGTGATCTCCGGGAGGCGTGGGAAGAGGTGGTGCTGGAAGATCTGGAGTATCGGGTTCTCGGGAATTTCCGGCGGGCAGAACGCCTTCTGGCATTTCTTTTTTATCTCCTCCTCCGTGTCTGCAACCGAGATGTAGTTTCCCTGCGAAGAGGACATCTTCTTTCCGTCAATCCCGTTCAGGATTGGCGTGTGTATGCAGACGGGTGCAGCATAGCCGAAGTTGACCAGATGCTCCCTCGCAAGCATGTGGATCTTGCGCTGATCTATGCCTCCTACTGCCGCATCCGCGCCAAGCATTGCGATATCGGCCATCTGCATTATAGGGTAGATCATCTGGGAGACGGTGGGATGATCCATCTGCCTTCCTACTTCATCCATACTGCGCGTTGCACGGTTGAGGGTGATCTGCTGCGAGAGCTGGAGCACGAGCAGCTCGTAGTCCCGGTTGAGCTGGAGATCGGATCCCAGCACGTAATGGACGTTTTTTAATCCAAGCCCTTCGAAACAGCGGCGGTTATAATCGGCAAGTTCCCGCACCTTTTCCATGGTCCCTTTGCGGTTTAAGAAAGCATGCACATCGGCCAGCAGTACAACGACTTCGAATCCGGCAGCCTGGAGATCAACTAATTTGTTGACCGTGACAAGGTGGCCAAGATGGATCTCGCCACTGGGTTCGTATCCTGCATAAACCTTTTTTGAGGGTTTTTTTAGTAGCGAACGGAGATCGTCTTCTGTTACGATCTCGACTGTGTTGCGGGTAACCCGTTCGTACGCATCCATTGAAAAGAATGGGTGATGATGGGTGTTAATGGTTGTTCTGGATCGGTGTAAACCCGAGTGCATCGTTGGTTGATTTTATGGACGCTGCAGCATCCTTCTGTCCTCCCATCATCGCGCGGATTGCATCGATATTCTCAACCACTACATCTGCTTCCTGGTGGATTGCCTGAAAGAAGCAGAGATCGGTTTTGTTGGCATAGATCGAATCTTCAAAGATACAGTTCTCGTACAGATCCGCTCGTTGTCTCCCAAGATCCATGGCAAACTCCTTGAGCTCTGCGGTGCTCCTGATCCCCGCAGTCTTTTTTATCAGTCCCAGTCTGGGGTGATTTTTCACCAGTTCTATGACCCGATCTTTTGTTACATCTTTTTTTGTGGTGATCCGGATCGCATGCATGTGCATCATCGTGGTTGGCACGATCATCGCCATGGTAACGATAGAAATATGGGGGAGCACCGACAGGACGTCCGGGCCATGATGGCTGGGTACACTCACGGGATCCAGAACAATCGCATCGATAGGTCCTTTTTTGATCTCCCCGGGATCGGAACCGCGGCGCACCATGATTGCATGCACATGAGCGACACCGTATTCGTTATCGATCGCATGGATAATCCGGCAGAGCCCCGTTGTGTTACAGGAGACTACCCTGACAAACTGTCTGCCGATCGCATCCTTGTAGTTGCAGGATGAATTGAACGAGAACCCGGCAATTTCATGATCCTCTCCCCCTTGCCAGAGCGCCTTTTTTCCGAGTTTTGCATAGAGGGGCTTGTTCGTTGCCCCGACATCTCCTGGTGTTGCATCGACAATAATGTCAGCAGCTTTACACATATCCTCTACTGAACCGGCAACCGAAAGACCGACTTTTTCAAAAGCCGTTTTCTTGGAAAGATCAGCAATATAGAGTGGATACCCCCTCTGTTTTGCAACAAAGGCCTCTGCGTTTGGGCGGGTCTTTGAGACACCGATAACTTTCATATCCTTCTGGGCAGCGACCGCATCGGCAACGCGCTTGCCGATTGTACCATACCCGTTGATGGCAACCTTGATCATACAATCCTACTTGACGCTGGTACAGAAAAAACTATGCGGAACATTTTGCGGTCAACCTGAAAATTTCCTAAAAAATGAAACCCCCACTGGCTTTACCCGATAATACAAAAACAGGATTTTTTGAAACCCTTCACAATATTTGCTCATGTTACCCGTGTTGAGGTGAGGGACAATGAATGGGGGTTTAAAATGAGGGTTTCAGCAAAACCAAAAAATCCCTTTAAAATCCCTTTTTTGGAATTTCACTCTCCTGTTTTTTTCAGTCTATGTAGAGTGCCTGAATTTTCACCACTTCTGTGCTGTCCCTGGCATTTGCATAGAGATCAAGCGGCTCCTGGTTCACTTCCAAAAAACGGATCCCCCAGTTTACCTTTGAGAGAACTGAAGCAGCCCGATCTTTTTCACCCAGAATGTACAACGCAGCAGCGAGGGCCTCAATCGAGGAGAGCTTGCAGGGTTTGCCGAAGTTGACGGGATTTGCTGCCATCAGGAATGGGAGTGCCCTGCGGATGCGCCATGAACGGACTGCACCTGTATCCAGTACCATCCAGGAGCAGTCGAGCGCGGTTATCGATCTCACGAACCTGTCTGCAGGAGAGAGTGCCTGTTCAGCAGTGGGATCGAGCAGAAGAGTGTTTCGTGGGATCTGGGGGATTTTAGTAAATATTTTTAAAAAACCCGCTCTTTCAAGTTTTTTAACCGTACACTTCCGGGGGTCACAGCTGTTATCCCGGTAGGCGTACAGGGGTATCATTGATCATCCATGCGTGCACACACTGTATCAATGTACGTGCTCTGCAGCCCCTGCATTCTCCACCCGGAACTCCGGACTATGGGTATTACAAAATCCTCGGACCTCGCACTGTTCGAACGAGCGATCGCACGCTGCAAAAGCTTCGGTATTGAAATGGTGCCACTCCCCTGCCCCGAGACGTTGTACCTTGGTCCTGACAGGAAACCCGGAACATTTCTCGAACGGCTGAACACCATGGCATTTGCCAGCCTGATGGACACGCTTGAACTACAAGTGCAGGATATCATCGTTAAACGGGGTCCACCACTTTGCATCCTTGGTGTCAACTCCTCTCCTGCCTGCGGAGTGACCAGCACCTATTATGGGGGTGAGGATCAACAACCGCCAAAACGGACGGGGCGGGGGGTGTTTCTTGCACGGTTTCCTGATATCTGCGCTATGGATGTCGCAACATTTGCAAGGTACCGGATATATCTTGCCGCACCTCTTTTTTCCACAGCCGAGCGTACCTATAATGCAATGTTAGCGGATCTGCTGAAACAACACCTGTTTGAAGTCTTTCTTCCCCAGGAAGCGGGTGATGATACAGATACGAGGATGAAAAGAGAGCAGGTACGGATCTTCTCTAAAAACAAAAGCGATCTCGATCATGCGGATTTTGTTGTTGCAGTTATCGATGGCGCGGATGCAGATTCCGGCACCGCATGGGAGATGGGGTATGCGTATGCACACAACAAACCGGTGATTGCGGTTCGCACGGATTTCCGCAGGGCTGGCATGCACGAGCAGGTAAACCTGATGCTTGAAGAATCGTCAAAGGTGGTTTCCAGTACTATAGAGTTACTGGAATCAGTCAATTCCCCGCTTATCGGTAAAAGGGATGTCTGAATTTTCCGGACACCGGGCCACATTGTTCCAGATATCACAAGCCTGTCATGGGCGGAAAGCTCTCTGAATAGAACAGGAATGCAACAATCTATATCCGAATATTCACGAAATAGTAGATGATAGCAATGGCGAAAAAACGCGAGGATCGGGGAAAAGGAAAAAAATCGGGAGGAGATACCGAATGTAATCTTGACGGGGATTACATCTCCCCGATCCAGTCGTTTCGGGATATCAGTGTTGAAAATATCAAATCTGTGGTAGCCCACAGCCGTTATGCACAATCTCTTATCATTTTGACCATTCTTGGTTTTTTCCTCAGGTTTTACAATCTCGGGTTCAACTCGCTCTGGCTCGATGAAGCCTCTACGAATACGTTTGCTGTAATGTCAATTCCCGACATCTGGAAAGCTACTGCGGGGGGGGAGTTCAACCCCCCTCTGTTCTACTGGATCGAGCATATCATGCTGGTGTTTGGGAACAATGAAGTAGTACTCAGGTTTGTTCCTGCACTCCTCGGGGTACTGACCATTCCACTGATCTATTTTGCAGGAAAGGAATTCATGGATCGCAATGTCGGGATTATTGCCGCAGCAGCATTTGCATTTTCACCATTCCTGATCTTTTATTCGCAGGAAGCCCGGGCATACTCGATGATGCTCTTTTTTGTGGCATTTGCAATGGTCTTCTACTTCAAAGCCTTAAAAACAAATGAGCTGAAAAACTGGGCCTTGTTTGGCATACTCTCCGCTCTTGCGTTCTGGTCGCACTTTTATTCGTTTGTCATTATTGCCTCCCTTATCCTCTATGCATTTTTCCTTCAGATCGGAGATCTCCAGAAAAACATGCAAAATCTCAAAATGATTGCAGTATCAATTGTTTTGTTTGTCGTCCTCTGTTTCCCCCTCATTCTGCTGGCGATCCAGCTCTTCGCAACCAGGACATCCTCTGCACCAGCCTTCGGTATCCAGGGACTGGGAATCATCAGCGAAACATTCAGGCAGCTCTCCGGCTTTTCTGACATCTCGATGTTCCTGTTTCTCATCCTCTTTATTATCGGCGTCATCCAGGCATTTCTCATAGATAAAAACAAAGGAATCTTTTTAGTGACACTCACCGTTCTTACGTTTATCATCAGCTTCATTCTCTCCTACAAAATGCCGATGGTTCCCCGCTACCTGATCTTTTTCAACACCGTTTTTTTCATCGGTGTTGCAATATCGTATAAGATGTTCTACAGTCTCATCAACAACCGGGGGGTTGTCTATGGCTTTATCGCACTCCTCGTTATCGTCAGCGCCCCCACCCTTGTGGACTTTTATAAAGGGTACTCAAAAGAGGACTGGAGAGGTTTTTCCGGTCAGATTCAGCAGATGACCCAGCCCGGGGATCTTGTGGTTGTGGTACCGGGATATATCTCCCAACCGCTCAATTATTACTATTCAAATGCATCTGATCAGACGTTCGAGTTTGGTGCAAACACCGGAAAACAACTTGAAGTGATCAATGCAGGCAAAGGAAATAATACCGCATTTTTCATCGTCACCGGAGATATCAGTTCGGCAAATCCGAACGGTGATGCGGTAGCATGGTTAAATGCGTACACAAAACCACTCGGGCAGAACACCGGGATCTATCTCTTTGTTTCAGCTTAGTCCCCCCCACTTGTGAACCGCCATGTACGACCTTACGGTGATCATCCCAACCTATAAAGAAGAGGCAAATATCCGGAATATTGTCACCGAAGTGGATGCGGTTTTCAAGCGGAATAATCTCAATGGGGAGATCCTTGTCGTTGATGATAACTCTCCAGATGGGACTATTTCGATTGTCAATGAAATTAAAAAAACAAGACCTAATGTAAATATTATTGTCCGTCTGGTGGATCACGGACTTTCACAATCCGTGGCTGAAGGATTTGTTCAGGCTTCATCAGACATTCTTGTGGTAATTGATGCCGATCTCTCACATCCCCCGGCTCTTATTCCTGTCATGTATACCGAGATTATGGATGGTAATGATATTGTCATCGGAAGCAGGTATATGGAAGGGGGCGGAATTAAAAAATGGCCACTCAAACGCCGGGTAATCTCGCTCGGAGCTACGTTTTTAGGACGCCTGCTCTTTCCTGATGTCTCGGATCCGGTAAGCGGTTTTTTTGCTGTCAGGAAGAGTGTTGTGGCAAAAGCTGCGTTAAAACCCCGGGGTTATAAAATCCTGCTTGAGGTGCTTGGCAAGGGAACCTGGGAGAAGGACAAGGAGATTCCTTTCGAATTCGTGGACCGGGAGATCGGTTCGAGCAAACTAAAACTGAAAACGATTGTCGAGTATGCCCAGCAAGTTATCGATATCACACTCTTTTCGTTTTTGCATCACGAGAGTGCGGTGTGGAGGGAATGGAAGCGGGTGTTTAAGTTCGGTCTGGTGGGGATTTCTGGGATTGTTGTGAATATGGGTTTACTCTGGTACCTGACGGAGTTCGTTGGCCTCTATTATCTTGTCTCAAGCCTCTTCGCTATTGAATTGTCCATACTCAATAATTTCATCTGGAATGATCTCTGGACGTTTAAGGCAGGGGCATCGCATAAACTTTCCAGCCGGTTGCACCGTCTCATTTCCTTTCATGTGGTATCAGCCGGAGGGCTTGTTATCAACATGGGAATCCTGTACTTGCTGACAAGCGTTGGGGGGGTTTATTATCTCATCTCTAATATCATCGGAATCCTGGTGGGGTTCGGGTGGAATTTCATGGTGAATAGAAGAGTTACGTGGACAAGGAAATGATCATCCTGTGCAGGATACGTAATTCCGGTGGTCTCTGGAATAATTATACGTCATTAAAGGTAATAATCAGCTGAATCGGAGATGGAATATGGGGAAAAAAAACAATATTGATGCAGAGCAGTTATCAAGGAAGGGAAAGCGGGGAAATCATCCCTTTGCACTCCTAGGTACCCAGTTTGAAGCTGTTGATAAAAAGACTGTGAAACACCACGTGACAATGCTGATTATTGCCACCATTATCATGAAGTTCGTGGTGGTTTTTTTTACTACGGAAGTTTTTGGCTCGTTTATCGATTACTTCGATATTGGTGTGTACCTGAACAGTGCGGCCCCCCTCTTACAGGGACAGGTACCCTATATAAATTATCAGTTTGAGTACCCAATCCTGCTGTTCATCCCGATACTACTTGCCTTTATCCCTGCGGTGTTGACTCAAAACGCCATGGTTTTTGCACTCTCATTCCAGATTCTCATGGTATTGTGTGATATCCTGATCGCGCTCTGCGTTTATCTCATTGGATTGAGAATCTGGAGTGAGAAGATCGCATTTTTGGGAGGTCTTCTCTACGCAACAGCATTTTCCACAGCCTATTTTGTATTGACAAAGTCTGATGCATTTCCGACATGCATTCTTATGGTAGCCCTTCTTTTTACCATATATGGCATGAACACAAAGGGATACGTCTTCGCAACGCTGGGCTTTTTTACAAAAATTTTCCCGGTGGTCGCACTCCCGTTCATGGTTTTATACAATGCGAAATCCACCTCACTCAAAACAGAGCTGATATCTGCAGGGAAAATATTCCTCCTGTTCTGCATTTTATTGCTATTACCGTTTGCTCTCATCAACCCCGATGTCATCCGCACATATCTTTTTGCAACAGGTGGAAGCCTCGGGGTGTATGTGAATACAGCTACTTTCACCATTTATTCTTTCCTCCATGATGTTCTCCATCTGGGGATCTCTCCAACCACTGTATCAATGGTGATGTATGCACTGATGGGCATCACCCTCCTCCTCCTCTTGTACTTTGCGTATGCAGAAAGTGAAAAAAATCCCAAAAATCTGATAAAGTTAGTGCTATGTGCAATTTTCTGCCTGGTCTTTTTCACAAAATTCCATAGTCCCCAGTATCTTGTCTGGTTTACACCATTCCTCGCTCTGCTCGTTGCTGACGATATAGTAAAGATCGTATTATTCTATGTCACCCAGATCTTTGCATACGTAGAGTTTCCCTTGATGTTTGGAAAATATTATGTAAATCTTAACTATATCAACCCGGTTGGCACTTCAGATTGGTATCTGACGCTCGGTTTTTTTACCTTGGAATATATCGCGTTTTTCATCCTGCTTTACTTCATCATCAGACCAAAGGAAGGAATGATTAATTGGATGAAATTTTTTTTCCAGACATTAACCTTAAAAAAAGAATAATTATCACAAATGCCATAACGATTCATAACAAACAACATTGAACACAGAAAGAAAGGCAATCACAGATCATTAATCAACGATTCAGGGGAAATTATGAAAGTTGCAATAGCAGCAGGAACAAGACCGGAATTTATCCAGGTTGAACCAATCATTCGTGAACTGGTTGGACGGAATATTGAATATATATTCATCCATTCAGGTCAGCACTACGATTATGAAATGGATAAAATCTTTTTTGAAGAGATGGATGTGCCTGATCCCACCCATTACCTTGGAATCGGTTCTAAGCTTCCCGGTGAGCAGATCGGTGAGATGATCACAAAATCCGAATCAATTTTCCGTAAAGAAAACCCCGATATTCTCCTTGTTACTGGAGATACAAACACTGCCCTTGGCGTTGCTCTTGCAGCAAACAAATCAAAGATCAAAGTAGGTCACTTTGAAGCCGGTATGCGAAGTTACGATCGATCCATGCCAGAGGAAATTAACCGGGTAATTATCGATAATTTTTCAGATGCTCTTTTTTCCCCAACAGAGAGAGGAATCAGGAACCTGCATGACAATGGGATTCACGATAATGTTTTTCTGGTTGGGGATGTGATGCTCGATTCGATCACCTACTACCGGAAGTTGATTGAAAATAAAGCAAGGACTCTCGAAGATTTATCCCTTACACAAAAACCCTATCTCCTGCTCACCCTTCACCGGGAAGCAAATACCGATAATAAGGATCGGTTAAAAAATATTCTTGATGCGGTGTCTTCTGTTCCCTATCCGGTAATCTTTCCGATTCACCCACGGACAAAACAAAGAATCCAGAGTTTTAATATTAGTATGCCGGACAATATTCACGCGATCTCACCTGCAGGGTATTTTGAATTCCTTCGGATGATCTTCCATTCTGAAAAACTTTTAACCGATTCCGGTGGAGCACAAAAACAGGCGTTTTTCCTCTCAAAACCCTGCATCACGTTACGACCGAATACCGAATGGGTGGAAACAACAGAGAGTGGATGGAATATCCTTGTTGATGACAACCCGGAAAAAATAATTGAGGCGGTTTCAAGCTTTAATCCGCAAGGCTCTCCCGATCTATCGCTTTTTGGGAATGGGGAAAGTTCACGTAAAATAATTGATACGGTCGTTTCAAAATTTTAGGGTTGTTGGGGGACTTACTGCTATCCCATCCACCCTGATAAAATACAAAAAAATTATCCGGACCATGAACCCTCTTTAATGTACCAGCGTACATATTTTTCAATACCTTTCTTAATATCAATTTTTGGCGTGAATCCGAGGCTCTTTTTTGCAAGGGAGATGTCCGCTGCAAACCGCATCACTTCACCCGGGCGTTTTGGAAGGTGAATCGAGCTCATATCTTTCAGATCCCTGCCCGTTTCCTTGGCAATGGTATCAATGATAATCCTTGCAAGATCATTGACGCTTGTCTCTTTACCAGTCCCGAAGTTGATTGCCGTACCGAACATATCCAGATCTTCCCATTTGTTAATAATGAGCGAATATGCTGCGATAAGATCGTCGATATAGTGGAAATCCTTTGTCTGGACACCGCTTCCGTAGACTGTAGGCGGACAATTGTTCATTACCTGTGAAACAAACTTCGGTATCACTGCTGAATAGCCCTTCATTCTCTGGTTTGGTCCATAGGTGTTAAACTGCCTGAGAATTATGATAGGCAGATTGTACACGTGGTGGTATGAGGAACAGAGGCGGTCCGCGGCTGCCTTTCCCGCTGCATAGGGTGATTGCGGGTTGAATGGATGGTTTTCATCCATTGGCATATACTGCCCGGTTCCGTAGACTTCAGATGAGGATGCGTATAACATCAGTTTCAGGGGATCCCGGCGGGTCATAGCTCGCCGGACTGCTTCAAGTACATTCTGGGTCCCGCGTGTGTGCACTTCAAAACTGGGTACGGGATTGTCGATTGATTCTTCCCAGTGAACCTGAGCAGCCAGATGGAAGACCATATCTACATTATTTACCAGCCTGTCCACCAGTTCAAAGTCCATTACAGAGCCATTTACAAAATAAAAATTGGGTGAATAGTTGTAGCAGGCACGGATATTGTCTGTAGTGCTTCGGGAGAGATCATCGAGAACTATGACTCTGTGTCCGCTTTTGAGGAGGAATTCGGTTAAATTGCTGCCAATAAAACCTGCCCCCCCCGTGATTAATACCGTTTCTTTGTGCATGATGTGACCTTTTTCCTGTTTATTCACGGAAGAAAATTAACAATCCATTCATAATTAGGGGAAGACCGAAATATAAATATTGTGAAAAACAAAAAATTCCACAAAATCCGTGCTTTTCGATAATATCGTCGTTTAAATCGCCCGGTATTTTCTCAACAGGTTCAAACCCCGGGATTATCGGGGGTGCCGGTGTTCACTGCCATTTTTGCCTGAGATACTTCGCCTTGAAAATTTTGGAGAGGATCCGCAGGTTGTTGACAACCTCTTTTTTCACATTCAGCTTAGACTCGCCAAACTCACGCGTGTGGACCTTCACCCCGATCTCGTGCACGGACTTCCCATTCAGGATAAGTTTTGAGATGATCTCCGCACAGATCTCAAAATTGTTGCTCTCAAGGGTCAGCTCATCAAGCGCCACTTTCTTATAGAGCCGAAAGATGGCACTGACGCACGTGAGGTCGTCCTGCAAGAGTACCCGGTAAAGAAAATTAACGGATTTGCTGATGAAGAGCCGGAACGGTGAGGAGATCTCCTTTGCGAGATCTTTTCCACGGTAGGGAGACGCAGATATGCAGTCGGCACCGGTCTCCTTGTAATCTGCCAGCAGTTTTTCGATATCTTCCGGACGGTATGTGAGATCGGAGTCCATCATGATGACTAGATCTCCCTTGCTATGTGCGAGCCCGGTTCTCACTGCCACCCCCATCCCCTTGTTCACGCCATGGGGAACGACAACCACATTCTTCTGTATCTCTTTGAACTTGTTGAGTTCATCGAGAGTCGTATCTCTGCTCCCGTCATCCACAAGGACATATTCGTAGGTCTCCCCATACCGTTCCATGATCGGCCCGGCAACGGGAAAGAGCCGTTCGGGGTATAGGCGTGCGTTCTCCGCCTCGTTGAAGAGAGGTATGATGATGGATATCATTCAGGTACTCCGTTGTACTGGTCTGCAGCAAATTTCGAGAAGACAAACCCGAGGATCAGGACAAAATACATTGATATCAGCCGGTCAGTGAGTACGATTGCCATGGCATCAGTTGAGGCGACCCCGAGTAAGATCAGGAAATAACCAAGGGACGCTTCCATCACGCCGACCCCGAGGGGAATCTGGGATGCCAGCCCTGCGATGATCGAGAGGCAGAAAAAGATAGTGAGCAGAATGGGGTTCAGGGTGTATCCGAAGGCAAGGGTGACCACCCAGAGGCGCACGAATTCAGAGCCAAGAGAGAAGACCGTAATAATGCACACGCCAACAATATCCCGGAAGGGGAGCTTCCTGATCCTGAAATCAGTAGGGATCTTCTTGAGTAAGGGAATCCGGGATGAGTACTTCTCTAGGAGCGAGAGGAAGTAATCCGCCTTGAAATAAAAAAAGAAAAGGAGGACGAGAATGATTGCTGTCACTTCCAGGATAATGACGGTGATCCCTTTGAGTTCGATGAACACAATTGCACACGCTGCAAGAAAGAGGATCATCAATTCAAAGAACCGCTCGTAAAAGATCATGGAAATGCCGTCAAAAAAGCTCATGGCATACCGTTTCTGCATGTAATATGCCTTGTAGAGATCCCCAATTTTCCCCGGAGTGATATTTGCATAGAACAGGCTTGCGATGCTGACGATTGAGGAGTCATGCCAGCTGATGGCGACATCGTACTTTTCGCTTAAGAATTTCCAGCGGTAAATCCTGCATGCGATGGTACACAGTGATAAAAAAAATGCGAGAATTAAAAGGGGAATACTGACGGTAAAAAGGATCTGGTAATTTTCAATTATCCCAGATCTTACTATTACGTACCCAAGAATCAATAATCCGATTAGGAACAGGATGAGCTGCAGGGATTTTTTATTTTTTTTTATTGACTCCATAGTTCACCACGGGCACAAATGAAAAATATCTCATTATCATTGGCATTCAATTTATTATATCTCAATCGGTGATTCGATCCCGTTACATAAAGTGTATAAATCCTCATATCCTCCCACAACCAAGTTGTTGTCATACATGTCCAATCTCACCGTCGCAATCCTCGCCCCTCCCGATTACGCCAAAGATCTGGGAAAGAAGGGCACAGTAAGCGATATCACCTTTTATAACCTGAAAAAAGGTAACGCCACTGTCACCTTCATAGAACCGACCCGGTACCCGGAGAAACTATCCTCACTGTTTTACACAGTCTCCATATCAGACCGGGTGGTCCTTGTCGTTGATGAGATCAACGCCACCTTTGGGGAATGTGTGCTGATGCTCCAGTGTGCCGGCAAGTCCAGCGGATATCTCATTCTGAAAAATTATATCACGCCCGATCAGATCTCCCCGCTCATCAAAGGCACGGTTCTTGAGCACTATGAAGTGATTGAAGAAGATATCGTCGGGCTACGCGAGAAGATGCTCGGGATATCCGTAAAACAGACCGCCCACCAGAAACCACACGACACAGCAGGAAAAGGATCGGTGCCGGTAGATTCCCATTTCAATGTGAAAGGAGTCGGTGTAGTTGTACTTGGATTTGTGGCCCAGGGAACGATAAAAAAGCACGACACGTTAAAAGTCCTTCCCACGGAAAAAACCACCCAGATCCGTTCCATCCAGAAACATGATGATGATGCTGACAATGCGATCACCGGTGATCGGGTTGGTCTTGCCCTGAAAAATATCGAATCCGAAGATCTCGACCGTGGTTTTGTCCTGACCAACGATCCCGCAATAAAACACGCCACCACCATATCCGGTAAAGCCCAGATCGTGAAATACTGGCCCGCCCCACTCAAGGAAGGCATGGTGCTGTATGCCGGCCACTGGATGCAGTTCCTTCCTACCCGGCTGGAAAAAATTACTGTTGAGGGAGACTGGAGGATGCCGACTATTACCTTAACCATGGAAAAAGCGCTGGTATATCCGCCCGGTGCACGGGTGGTGCTGCACTATCTTGAAGGGGGCAAACTCCGCGTGGTTGGGTCGCTCACTCTCCAATAATGGATATCATCCCATTTCTCCTGCGTTTTTTAGCGATTCTCATCACACTCCCCCATGATCTTATCTTTAAGAACGATCATCACTATTCTGAATAACAATGTTTGAGAGTCTTATTGGATGGATTGTCCCCGGAATTATTGTCCTTGTGATCATAGGATTGATCTTCTGGATAATCGGCATTTACAACCGGTTCGTAGCGCTGAAAAATTCATCTGAGGCAACCCTCGGCCAGATCCGGGTCGCCATGAAGAAGCGGCTGGACATGATCGAGCAACTCCTTGGTTCTGTGAAGAGCTATGCCAAGTTTGAAAAAGAGACCTTCGAAAAGGTCACCGCCATGCGGGCAAGCGTTGCGACCGCAGGACCCGGCGACCTGAACAAAGTTGAGGCTGAATCCCGCTCGATCTTCGGCAGGCTCCTTGCAGTAGCAGAAAATTATCCCGACCTCAAGACCGCAGGCACGGTCATGAGCATGATGGATTCCGTCAAGAACCTTGAAGACGAGATCGGGCGGCAGCGTTACACCTTCAACAACATCTCGCAGGAATTCAATACTATGATTGACACCATCCCCTCGAATTTCATAGGCAGGCAGATGGGGCTGATCAAACTCGAGTACCTGCAATTCGAAGAAGCGATCGCCACTCCCCCGAAGATAGAATTCTGATGAGGCAGTCGTCGTGAGCGAAAAAAGACAGCTGACCGCACTTGTCATCGGCGGACTTGTCCTCGGGATAATCGGGCTGCTCGCAGTCACCTTTATCCCCCCTCTTTTCGATGGGAATCTTGCGGTTGATTCGTATGAGGCGACCCTTGCAGAAGACGGGAGCCTTCATGAACACTTTACCTATGATGTCCTGTCTTCAGGCCAGTACCGCATGCTCTATCGCACGTGGGAAGCCCCGCTCGTATTCGACGGCAGCCCAACCCAGCCCTCCGTCCGGTTCGTCTCGATGGTCCCCCCAGAGGGTACAATCGGGTATGCAAAGGATGACTCAGGGACGGTCCGGGTCACTGGTGGTGCCGGGGCCAGTGAATCGAAGTCCCGCATTGAAAATCTTGCACTATCAGATGAAGTAGGTGTATTCAATCCCAATTATTATTCTGCCGGGAAATATTCTGTTGATTACACATATACCCTGTACCCGCCCGTTGAATATGATACAGTTGCGACGCACCTGAACCTTAAACTGGCCGGGGAAAACCATATCCCGTACCGGGCAATCAGGATCACCGTACCTGCAAAAAATATCGAACAGTTATATGCATACCCCCCATCGCTGACAACACAAAAATCCGGAGACCATTATATCATCACCGGTAGTGCAGCAGCAAACGAGATCATTGCCGTTGAGATGGTAGGAAATGCACAGGGTTTTTCCCGAATCAATGGGTTCCGAACTGAAGGTCAGGACATCCAGAGTAAGACCGCCTCCGCGAGTTTCTGGTATAACGTTCCTTACTTCCTGTCAATCCTGCTGAGTTGGGTTGCGAAGGTGACCGTGATTCTGGTGCCGCTTCTCTTCATTGTGATCTACAACCGCTATGGCAGGGAGAGGGAATTCACCGTTCCTGCGTACCTGAGCACCCTCCCGTCAACTGCGCTCAAACCCTGGCAGGTGAACCTGCTCTTCAAAGGCGATGCGCTTGATTTCGATGAAGACGGTTATTACGCGACTCTGCTCGATCTTCACAAGAGAAAGATCATCTCGATTACCGAGAAGGGTGAAGGCAAAGGCATCGAGATCCGGGTGCTCTCAACGGCAACCACCGATCCGTACGAGCTGAGGGTGCTCGGGTTTGTCGGGCTCGTTTCTGAAAATGGCGTGCTGGACACCGATTCGATTGCAGAGCTTGCGAAACGTGCCAGGACGGTCAGCAGTGCAGAAGAGAAAGCCTTGCAGTACCAGCGATCGCTTACCGATGTTACCAGCAGGGTGGATACATCGATCTCAAACCAGTATATTGTGGACGGGAGAGAGCATATCGTACCCCTGCTGCTCGTGACAATTGTCCTGTTTGCCATCACAATGATCTTCGCATTTGTCGCACCTATGCAGTCGTACATCCTGTTTCTGGCAGTCATACTCTGGGCAATTGTGCTTGTACAGCTTGTGATAGCAATTATCGCCCCCTCAACATTGTTCGGGCACTGGAAGGATGACCGGTACAAGGAAAAACTGGAATGGGATGCATTCACCCGCTTCCTCTCGGACATGGCCATGATCCAGAAGTATGCACCCGCAGATCTATCCATGTGGGGAGAATGGCTGGTATATGGTACAGCGCTCGGTGTCGGTGCTAAAGTAGAGCGTGCCATGAAGACACTCATGATCAGCATCCCCGAAACCGGGGTCCCTATAGGGGTTATAGGTATGAACGCAGCGTTTATTCCACTCATGCACTTCAGCCCCCCGAGTCACGGCAGTTCCGGAGGGGGCGGCTTTGGCGGTGGAGGGTTTGGCGGAGGCGGGGGTTTTGGTGGCGGTGGAGCCGGGGGACGATAATCTACCCTCTTTTTTAATGAACAGGTCGGACGTTACCGGACAAACCAAACGAGGGTCAAGGGACGGTCATACAAGATATAAACCCGCACAAACCATATGAATATCAAAATAGGAATCTGATCATATGCAATATACGGAAGGTCAGCTCGGCAGGGTCTTTGTCGTGAGGATTGATGACGGCGAAGATATGCTCGTCTCGCTGCGTCAGTTCATTCTCGACAAAGGTATCCAGGCCGGTTCGATCACCTTCCTTGGCGCCCTGATGAACGGGAGAATGGTGACCGGTCCGGAAGAACCGGTCATACCCCCCGTTCCGCATTTTGTAATGTTTGAAGGCGGCTGGGAAGTATTTGGAGTCGGCACCATCTACCCGGGCGAAGGCGGCCCCCATATCCATTACCATGCCTCCGTCGGTCGTTCAGGGCACGCTCTCACCGGCTGTCTCAGAGAAAAAGCCACAACCTATCTCATCATTGAAGCGGTCATCATGGAGTTCACCGGTCTCAAAGCCCGCAGGGAATTCGATCAGAAGACTCAGCTCCATCTTCCGGTCCTGGGAGAGCGGGGGGATGCCGTAAAGCTCACTGATTTTGAGAAACCCTCAGAACAAAAAGAAGCAGCTCCTCCCGTAGAGAAAAAGAAAGATAAGGATGATCTTCCGGGCGGACTTGCCGAGATTATCCGGGACCTGACCCGTCGCCCCTCCCAATGATCTTCACAATATCTCCCATCATGAACACCCACCCAGGTCTGTTTTTGCCATGACCCGTCAGCCTGCGTTCCTCCCCATGTCCCTCAAAGAAGGGGAAAAACCGGGAATCCGGCAGTTCGACATCATCCTTGTCACCGGTGATGCCTATGTGGATCACCCCTCGTTTGGCACAGCCATGATTGGCAGGGTTCTCTGGGACGCAGGATATACCGTGGGGATCATTGCCCAGCCAGACTGGAAGACCGATACCGGTTTTACTGCTCTGGGAAAACCCCGCCTGTTCTTTGGCATCTCGTCGGGCAACGTGGATTCGATGGTGAACCACTTCACCCCCAACCTGAAACGGCGGAGTGATGATGTTTATTCACTGGGAGGGATCCTACGGCGCCCGGACCGTGCAACGATCGTCTACACCAACAAGGTGCACGGTCTCTTCCCGGACACACCCATTATCATCGGGGGCATTGAAGCCAGTCTCCGGAGATTTGCTCACTATGATTACTGGCAGGATCGCGTGCGTCAGGCGCTCCTTGCTGACGCCCCGGCCGATCTTCTTGTCTTTGGCATGGGCGAGCATCAGGTAACAGAGATCGCCCGGAGGCTTGCAGCCGGAGAACCCATCGCATCCCTGCGGAATGTGCGGGGAACTGCGTATGCAATGGAAGTTGCAGAATGGCGCAACAGGCGTCCTGAAGGGATTGTCGAACTGCCCGGGTTTACTGAAGTCTCACAGGACAAAACCGCGTACGCCCGTGCATTCGCCCAGCACTATTACGAGCAGGATCCGGTGAGGGGAAAACCCGTGGCCCAGCCGCACCCAAAAACGGTCGTCATCCAGAATCCCCCTGCACTCCCACTCACAACAAAAGAGCTCGACCATATTTACGATCTCCCGTTCAACCGGCGGGCACACCCGTCCTACAAACAACCAGTCCCCGCTCTCGAACCCGTGCAGTTCTCGGTAATGAGTCACCGGGGCTGTTTTGGCGCCTGCTCATTCTGTGCCCTCACTCATCACCAGGGCAGGATCATCCAGAGCCGGAGCAGCGCATCGATCATAAGTGAAGTGACCCGGATGACGAAGATGCCGGAGTTCAAAGGCATTGTTCAGGATGTAGGTGGTCCGACTGCAAACATGTACGGCCTCTCGTGCGAGCAGTGGGAAACGTATGGTGCCTGTCGGAATAAGCACTGCACCCCGTCCTGTAAATCCCTCAAGACAAGTCACAGGGACCAGTGCGTTCTTCTGGAAAAACTAAGGGAAGTTCCGGGAGTGAAATGGGTCTTCATCGGTTCGGGTATCCGCTACGATCTCGCTCTTGCCGATGATGCAGATTATCTCCGCACGATCTGCGATCATCACGTATCCGGGCATCTCAAGGTTGCACCGGAACATATTGCAAAGAAAGTGACCGGCATCATGAACAAGCCGGACCGGGCGGTCTTTGACCGCTTCCGTGAGCAGTTCGAGGCGCTCCAGAAAGGAAAAAAGAGCAGGCAGTACCTCCTGCCCTACTTCATGTCAGGACATCCCGGCTGCACAATGGCTGACATGATCGAGCTCGCCCTCTACATCCGCGATAACCGGCTCTACACGGAACAGGTGCAGGACTTTACACCCACACCGATGAGTGTCTCCACCTGCATGTATTACACGGGGCTCAATCCGTTCACGCTCGAGCCGGTGCATGTGCCCAAAGGTCAGGAGAAGAAGATCCAGCGGGCGCTCCTGCACTACAAGGATCCCCGCAACCGTGCGCTCGTCATTGAGGGTCTTAAGTTGGCAGGCAGAGCGGATCTGATAGGTGCCTGGAACCTCTGAGATCCAGTTGTATGACCTTGCCCTGTCAGCTCTGACGAATCTTCCTGAACTTCTCTTCCGCTGCTCGTGCATCCTTCTCCTTACCGAGTGACCGGTAAGCCCCGATGAGCAGCGGGAAGACATACTGTGGGTACATGTTCTTTTTTTCCATCTTCTCACAGAGCCCGATCACCCGTTTTGGATACCCGGCTGCGGCAAGGAACCGTGCGGAATAGATCAATGCAGTATCCCGGGGAAATCCTGCATCTTGTGCCTGTTCGATCAATGCAAGACCCCGGTTCAGGTCTTTCTGCAGAAGGTGGTCATAGGCTTTCAGCATGTACGCCCCTCCAGAGATCCCCTGAGATTGCAGGATGGGCAATGCAAAGCGCAAATCTTCAGGCTTTTCTAAACAAAGCCCAAGCTCGAATAACCGGGGCACCTCGTTTAATAAGCGCCCGTCTTTGATGCAGTCGAGAAGATAATTGAACGCTTCGATGTACTGCCCGGATTCTTCGAATGCCTTAATTTTCAGGAGATCATAATCCTCTCCTTTTGGCATGATTGTGTCATCCTGCGCTGCGAGTGCAAGCGCTTCATTGTACCTGCCCATGTTTTTCAACAGGGTATACCGTTTCTTTTTGAGGCGCGATTCAATTTCCCCCGAAACTGAAAGATTCGATACTGTCTCTGCAAGGATCTCGTATGGCAACTCATCGCCCATCATATCGAGCAGCTCTGCGATCAGGTCATCGTTTCCATGCGATTGTCCCCGCAACAGGCTGACCATATCAGGCACCGGGCGTACCGGATGAAACGACCAGTGCGTCAGGGTTTCGAGAACGAGCATCTGTGTTCCCGTTTTTCGGATTTCAACAAGATCAGCCTGTATGGCATCCAGGAGTGCTTTTGTTGTCACCGCATGCTCTTTTTTTATGATCTCTTCAATCGTCCTTGCGGCGCCATGGGAGATTGCCGTTATCACGCCCATTGCCGGGAGACATTCGGTGAATCCGAATTCCGTCCCCACATTGAATACATGATCCGCCAGTCCTTCGAGATAATTTTCCAAAAAAGCAACAAGAGAAAATATCTCCTGTTCTCTGCACTCCATGATGCCAAATTTAAAAAGAAAACTGATTCCGTCTATGTGTTCCCGGTAGGGGAGAACATCAAACAGTGTGTATTCTCTAAAATTATCGAGAAAGTCTTCTTCAGGAACAGGTTCAGTTAACTCAAATCGTTCGAGTATTGCGTGCCATGCAGCAGTGAATCCTCTCTTGTCATTCTTGTACCCGTACGCAAGCAGGGCACACAATGGCAGGGCAGGGGAATCAACAGGGAAATCCGCTGGATTTTCCGCGATCCAGGTGGTTGCATCCGGTGCCCGCGCGATCACCTCGTCAAACAACCGTTCAGACTCTTTGCGCTCGCCTTTTTTCATCCGCTGCCGGGCGGTGCGGAGTAACAAAATTGTGCGGTTCACCCGTTCCGGATCAATGAAATCCTGATTAGGGCGGTCTTTATACCGGGAGAGCGCAACAATCGCATCGTCCCGTTCATCAATCGCGTCATAGAGCCCATCGAGAGCGAGAATGGCATTGTAATCGTATGGATTCGTTGTCAGTTCATCATTAATTTCGGTGATGATCTCCAGGATATGATGTTTGGGCAGTTCATCACGGATGAGATCAAACCCGGCAGCGAAAAGGGCGATATGGTCTGTGTCATTAAAATAAGACGACATCGATAAATATCACGTTCTTCCGAGGTATTAATATCACTGTTTGATGCGGGATTGTTTCCAGCCGGATTACCAGAAAACCGGAATGAACCGGGAACTGCTGCGTCCGTCTGCAGTCCAGTGAAAAAAGCAGAAACAGTCCGGTTCCTTATCTTCTGGTTCTGGTGTGTCAGCCCGTTTTCTTCAGACAGATAACGACACCTACTCTGGATCAACATTTGCTATTCCATGGTGTCTTTTTCCGTGCGGATTGACCGGTTCAGACTTCCTGATCTCTCTGCCTCGCTCTATATCCTTTCAGATGAAACTGTTACCAGATACGCTTGCGGTGGGAGGGACATTTCAGACGGATAAGAGGGCATTTGTGTATTCTGTCACTTGGTTTCTTGTTACAGCTGTCATATTGTGAGGCGGGATCTGGCACGTCCCCCATTCAACCGTAAAGATACCGCGCGATAAACAGAAATCAAAACCCCCCCTCACTCCACCCTGCCGTAATCATCCTCGAACCGGACGATATCATCCTCTTCGAGGTACTCCCCGAGCTGTACCTCTATTACCTCAAGCGGGATCACACCGGGATTTCTCAAGCGGTGTTTCATCCCGCTGCGGACAAATGTGCTCTCGCCTTTCCGGAGCAGCCGGGTCTCGCCATCAAGTTCGACTTCTGCTGTGCCACTCACTACCACCCAGTGCTCACTCCGGTGATGATGGAGCTGGAGTGAGAGCTTCTGGTTAGGTCTTACGGTTACCCGTTTTATTTTATAGACTCCGGACTCCTCGAGCACGGTATACGAGCCCCATGGGCGGTGTACCTGCCTGTGGAAACGGGTTATCGGATCTTTTGCTTTATTGTAGAGGTTGACGAGTTTTTTTACCTGCTCGGTATGTTTGTTGTCGCAGATGAGGAGTGCATCCGTGGTATCCACCACCACCAGATCGTGCACGCCAATGAGCCCGACATGCTTTCCCGAAGCGTACACGTAATTGTTTTTTGCCGAGAGGTATTCTGCTTTACCAACATTCCCCTGCGCATCGTGGCGTTCGACATCGTAGAGCGCCTTGAACGTCCCGAGATCGCTCCATGGAGCGTCCAACGGGACTACCGCCACGCGCTGTGAATGCTCGAGCAGCCCGTAATCGATCGATATGGACTCAAGGCTTGAATAATCGGGAATGCTCCCGTCAGAGAACGCGTTGAAAAGTGCCGGGTTATATCGTTTCAGTTCATCAAAAAAACAGCTTGCAGACAGGAGGAATATCCCGCTGTTCCAGAGATACCCGCTCTTAACATATTCTCCTGCGGTCTTCTCATCGGGTTTCTCCCGGAACTCATCAACGACGCTGCCCACCGACAGGGGTTTACCCGGTTTGATGTAACCGTAGCCGGTGTGCGGTGATGTGGGCCTGACACCGAATGTAACCAGATACTGCATGGCAAGTGGTTCTGCCGCCCGGATCTGGTCGAGTGCTGCATCGCCCAATTGGTGATCGCTGGGGAAGACGATGGCTGATGCCGAAGGGTCGTCTGCCCGGATGCGCTGCATTGCCCACGCAATGGCAGGCAGGGTATTTTTCCCAGTGGGTTCTGCGAGAAGATGATCCTCAGGCAGGGAATAGCCGAGTTCTTCGAACTGGTTCTGAACCAGATAATGGTGAATCTCGTTTGTCACAACGTAGATCCCTTCATACCCTGAAATCAGGGCTGCCCGCTCACATGTTCTCTGGAAGAGCGAATGACCATCCAGCTGGATGAACTGCTTGGGATAGTACTCGCGGGAGAGTGGCCAGAGTCGTGTCCCGACACCGCCGGCAAGAATGATGGATTTCATGGGTCACCGTGATCCCGCAAGAAAGTGGCAATCAAACCTTCAGACGGGGTTGTATCACATAGATCTGTCCGGAGTCACCATTTATAGGATTCGATCCCGTCTGGTGTGAATATCAGGAACCGGAGGATGCGATGGCAGGCATGTCAAAAAATTTCCTGAACCAGAGTTCGGTACAGATAATCCTCCAGATTTCTGGTGAATAAGCAGATTTACCCTCAAGAAACGCAAGATAGTTCCGGACAACCGCATCGGCATTCCAGTACGGGCGTGCATGGAACTCATCAGAGCTTATCAATTCGAGAACAAACGGGCGGAGCGCTTCTTTCATCCAGACCTCTTCCGGAGTGACAAATCCCATCTTGTCCATCCGGCAGCGGATTGACTCCGGAATTATTCCTTTAATCGCATTCCGGAGAGCGATCTTGGTTATTCCGTTCCGGATTTTCTGGTTAAGCGGGAGAGAAGCTACATACTCCATGAATCGCACATCGAGATAAGGCACCCTTGATTCGATCGAGAACGCCATGGAGTTCCGGTCCTCGTAGTGGAGGAGTGCCGGCAGGTTGGTGCCGGTCAGTTCGCGGTGCAGCACCTCGTCAAGCCTGCCCCCGTACCTGTCGACGGGTGGTGCTGCACACTTCAGGAGCCTCCTGCGTCCTTTACGAACGAACAGTTGCTCTACCGCTGAACGGAAAAATCCGCGATGGCGCCTGAGGCTTCCGATGATTTCTTTGAATCCGGTCAAGACATGGAACGAGTGGAGCAGTCCCTTAATAAAACTGCCCTGGTACGCAAGGTATCCTGCCATCAGCTCATCTGCCCCCTGCCCATCGAGTACGACCCTGACCTGCTCACGGGCAAGCTGCATGACGCAGTACTGGGCATAGATCGAGAGCGAACCGAACGGTTCGTCCTGCATGTAGACCAGCCGGTCGATATCATCCCAGAGTTTTTCGGGAGAGGGTTCCGTACGATGGGCATCCACTCCGGTTGCGGCAACAATCTCATCGATATACCGGCTTTCATCGAATCTTTTGTCTGAGAATACCACAGAGAACGTCTTCTGCCGTATCCCGACACCTGCCGGTGCCTCTTCGTGTATGAGTCCGTTGATGATTGCGGTAAGTGCAGATGAATCAATGCCCCCGGACAGGCAGGTGCCGACAGCGACATCGCTCCTGAGATGGATGCTGGTTGCATCGTGCAGCAGGGAACGGAGCTTCGATGCCACTTCTGCGTCTGGCACTGCGGAGCAGATCTCTGCATTTACCTTCACATCCCAGTACCGGAACGGCGGCTGTGCCCCGTCCTTTGTTACGATCATCGCATGGGCAGGCTTCAGCTGGAGTATACCGTCAAACATCGTCCTTTCGGAATGGTCGAGTACTCCCCATGCAAGATATGTGCCCAGCGTGACATCGTCTGGCTTCGTGCCTGCTGCCGGGTGAGCGAGCAGCGCCTTGATCTCAGAAGCGAACAGGAATGAATCCCCGGTCTGAGTGTAATAGAACGGTTTGATCCCGAACCGGTCCCGGGCGCAGAACATCTCCTGCCGTTGTTCATCCCAGAGTGCAAATGCCCACATGCCGTTGAACCGGTTGAGGCACTCATGCCCCCATTCTTCGTAGGCATGGAGGATCACTTCCGTGTCGGACTTTGAATGGAAGCGGTGACCTTTTTCGATCAGTTCCTCGCGGAGCTCGACAAAGTTGTAGATCTCGCCATTGAAGACCAGCCAGAGTGTGCCATCTTCGCTGGTCATCGGCTGGAGACCCTCCTCCGAAAGATCGATGATCGCAAGCCTGCGGTGGGCAAGGGCTACCGGACCGCTGATATGGGTGCCCTCCCCATCGGGTCCCCGGTGGATGAGCCGTTCGGACATGACTGAGAGGAGCTTTGTGTCCGGCTCTTTGCCGTCAAGACAGTACTGCCCTGCGATACCGCACATTATGGTAAAGGTGGGTGGTGTGGGATTAAAAAGATGAATGGAATCCTTGAAAAGAATCAGGCTCTCTTTTTTACTACTTTCTTACCTTTCTGTGCGGGTTTCCCTCTCTCCACCCCTTTCGTCTCGCACGGGATGCACTTCTCCAGCTTGTCGTCAATGATCCTGTAGGCATTGGCAAGCACCGACGAGTTCGAGATCATACCCGACAAAAGGATAACCTCAAGCACCTCCTCGCGGGTGGCTCCCATCTTAATGGCTGCCTGCATGTGGTACCCGGTACAGTGCGGGCACTTGAGGGCCGCTCCTACTGCCATGCTGATCAGTTCTACGTACTTGGGATCGAGCGGGCTGGTCTGGGCCACCGTCCCCTTGTAGAGGAGGTGGGAGATGAGCACTTCGGGGCGCTCGCCCATCCGCTTGAAGACGAGGGGCACTTTTCCGTATTCCACTTCGATAGCCTTTAACCACTCATCCGCAGTGACATCGGCGCCCTGCTTTACGATGAGGGCGAGTTTATCCTCGAACTGGTCCTTTGTTGATTGTGCTGATACTGTTTTTGCCATCATATCACCGTATTTGTCTCTGAAAAGGGCAGGACCTTTACAAGGATATAGTCCCGCATCCGTGAGGGTGCCACCTCAGCGATATCGCCCAGCGTGATCCCGTCTTCGATCTCCATCCTCTTAAGTTCCGGAGCGAAGGTATCGTAGGGCAGCTTCACCCGGAGCCCGGCCATCTGCACGGTGAGCGGCGTGGGGGAGGTCACATCAAGGATCGCCGGAATACGCTCCCTGATCAGGTTCATGAGCCGGGCAGGGGCCACCGAGAGCGGGTCCTTTGCGAGATTTTCGCGTTTCTTCTCCAGTACCCGGGTGATCTCCGCTACGATCTCATCGAGCTTATCCAGCTGGTCGGCCTCCTTGGTCCTGCGCATGAACCGCCCGACACCACCAACGTAACCCTCAACCGGGGGATCAACGATTCTTATCAGCGTCTCCTTGTCAGGGGCTCCGCAGACTACGACCGGCACCTCGATTCCCCGCAGGAGAATGGGCATCTTGTGCTCAATGCAGGTCTCGAAGTTGCCCATGAGGTAGACGGCGATATCGTGCTCGTTGATCACGTCCCGCTCCTCATCATTGAGCCCGGTGATCCGTTTTCCGGGTCCCCTCGCAAGGCTCACCATGTTGCTCTTTGCCCCGATGCGGCGGACATACTCGGCGATATCGCAGGATGGGTGGGGGAGGTGATGGATCTCAAGGCTCATACTGACAATCGCAATCTCGGTTCCGACCAGTGGGGAATCGGTCACTTCACCGAAGATCGGCCGGGAGATCTCCCGGATCAGCTCGATATCGTCTTTGGGTACAAAGCACTGGAGCACCACTTCCTGGGCAAGCACGTGCTTCTGGACCACGTAGCCGCCGAGATCCTCGATGAGATCGATCACGATATCGTGCTGGTAGATGCCGCCCTTATAGGTGACTGGTACCAGCATCATGGTACCTCTCCCATCAGGGCAAATTTTGCCCTGACCAGTTCATCGATGTTCTCAACAAGCGTGTCCTCGCTGGCAACAAACGAGAACTTTCCCCTCTCAAAACGCTCGCTGCGGAGCCGGAACCCTTCCGGAGAAATGCATCGGAACGCGTAGATCAGATCTTTGTTCAGGGATTCACTGGGATGAGCGATCACGATATTCTCAAGACCTTTTGCCTCTTCTTTAACATTGTAGAGAATCACCGTGAATCGGTCCGGCTGCTCGACCCGGTCCTTGCCGAAATGCTCCCAGAATACCTTCAGCATCCGTGCTAAGTAGGTTTCATCACTGATGACGAGCGTCATCTTGCCCTCCTGCGGGTTGATGTTTGCAATATCTCCCACGCGGACAACGGTAGTGATCGGTCTGAGTATGCCGACGGCAACAAAGACCGTTACCTCCGGGTCGATATAGATGTGGAGTTTCTCGATGACTTTGAGGAGGTTGTGGTCTAGCAGGACATCGTTTGTGATCTGCTTGTAGTACTCAGCGCCCACCGGCTCGGGGCATTCCACTTCAAAGTACTCAACTGCGAGCATCTAATCGTCCTTTATGAATCCTGAGGCAAGGAGTGCAGATCCCACGGCACCGATATACTGCGAGTATGGCGGCACAACAATTTTCGTCTGGAGGAGTTCGCCCATGGCAAATACGAGCCCTTCGATGAGCGACGTACCCCCGACCATGATCACCGGCTCCTTGATATCCACTTCCTGGAGCTGCTGCTCATACACCTGCTCGGCGACACTGTGGCAGGCGGCAGCAGCGACATCTTCCCGTGTGCTGCCGGCAGCAAGAGCATTGACAAGGCTCTGTGTACCAAAGACGATACAATAACTGTTCATTGACACGCGCCCGCCAAAGCCCTTCATGGAGAGCGGGCCGAGCTCGGTGATCTCCACGCCAAGCCGCTTTGCCGTCATTTCTAAAAACCTCCCGCTTGCCCCTGCACATATCCCGCCCATAGTGAACACCCCGGGGATACCATCCATCACCGAGATGGCCTTGTTGTCCATACCGCCGATATCAATCACAGTTGCCGGGCCATGCTGGCGATTGGCAAGATAGACCGCCCCTTTTGAGTTGACCGTCAGTTCTTCCTGGATGAGATCAGCCTTGATCTCTTTTCCTACGAGGAAACGGCCGTATCCCGTAGTCCCCACGGCCTGTATCTCGTCACGGGTGACCCCTGCTTCGGCGAGGGCGTGGGCGATCACCTCATGCGCACTTTTTAAGACTTCAGTAGTGGGCTGCCAGCCCGTGCCGATGATCTGGTCGTCCCTCATCACGATCGCTTTTGTAGTGGCAGAACCCGAGTCAACACCCAGGGTGAGACCGTTCTGGGTCTCCCGGGCGAGCAGGGCACGGCGCCGGGCAATGGTGGTGAGCGCCTCCATGCGGGTGAGGAGCGTCCCGGAGGTAGTGCGTTCGGTAAACGAGTAACTGACCACCGGCAGGCGTGAATGCTCATTGATGTAGCGACGGAGTTCGTTTCGTACGATGGCTGCCTCGGCGCACCGGAAACAGGTGGCGATGAAAACTGCGTCTGCTTCCACCCGGCCCTCTACGAGTGCCATGGCCCGGGCAATGGTGAGTTTTAAGTCCGGGCTTTTTACATCCAACCCGAATTTGGCGAAGTCCCGGTGAATGTCCTTAAGGGCAACATCCGGATAGAAGATCTCGCCGCCAACTTGTCTGGCTGCCTCATCGATCTCATGCTGGATACCGGAATACTCCGGCCCGCACGAGAGTTGCGCAATCCGTACAGGCCTGGTCATTTCGTTGCTCCCAGTTCCGTCAAGAACCGCTTGATCGCTGCCACGAACTTCACGCCCTCTTCCTCATTCTTCGGGTAGTTCAGCTCGAGTCGTGGGATCGTTTTCTGGTGAACGAGGAACTTGATCAGTTCGTTGGTGCGGGCACATCCCATGCACCCGAACGCCAGATCGGCATCGTTGATGATGATCGCTGCCTCGCACGCCTCGATCATCGGCCCGTAGAGTGACATGCGGCCCCGAACACCCGCGGGCACTTCGACTGCCGCCCACTTTAACCCTTTCTTGGCCTCTTCAGGAGTGATCTGGAGCGGTGGGGATTCGAGTCCTGCGGTCTGGATGCGTTCGCGGATGGCGGTAGCAGACGATAAGGGTGTATGCCCGAAGCGTGCCACCATGTCAGAGAG
This sequence comes from Methanoregula sp., assembly GCA_030651815.1. Classification (GTDB taxonomy): domain Archaea; phylum Halobacteriota; class Methanomicrobia; order Methanomicrobiales; family Methanospirillaceae; genus Methanoregula. The sequence continues at coordinate 13,073 of JAUSBW010000191.1, read as the reverse complement.
GATCAGGCTCGTTGCAGGGTAGATGAATACTTTTGCCATTTCAGGACTCCTGTGCATAGATCAGTTTTTTGAGTTTAGAGATATCGAGTACCGGGCGTTCCAGCGGATTATCCGGGGGAGGAACGGTCTTTTCATCCTTGTTGTTGAGTACTTCAAGCCCGTGTGAGATATAAGGGATGATCGTCATCTCGTACTCCAGGCCGTTGTACCCGGGCCGTGCCCCGCCAAGGTTTGCCCGGCAGCGGCGGGCATCGCCGGGAGGAAAGCCACGGTCTTTTACAAAGATGTGGTCGGGATCGATCTTCCGCAGTTCGGCAACGATACGGTCGACTTCTTCTTCTTTTCCATTGATGACCAGACCAAAACAGGTCTCTTTTATCATCGCCCCTTTCGAGATCTCGTAGGCACGGATTGCAAGGTCTGCCGGCGTAATATCAAACGACTCCACCACTATGTATTTTGTTACGCTGCCAACGTGGGTGGGCGTATATGCAGTCACAGCTTCACTTCACGGATATACACGATCTCTTTCTCCTGCACTTTTTTGAGTTTGTCCGTATCGATCACGCGCCCGATGATATTGGTTCCGTCAAACGGTTCAGAGGTAGGACCGAACTCCCTGTTGGCCGAGAGGCGCACACCGACAAGCCCGGCACCGTTGCGGGAATCGTTGGTGATGGCAAGCGCAGCTGCCGGGGATTCGTCCTTTGGCGTGTTTTCCGGGTTGATCTTCATGCCCGCAGGTATAGCCGGCTTGAAGAGGATCACGTCATCGAATTTGAAAAAGACCGGCAGCATACCGGCATCATGCCGGATGAGACCGGTAATCCGGCGGAACGCATCACAGCTGGCAGGAGCTGCGAGATCATCGAGCGTGATATCGATCACTTTCTCAAACGGTGCCGTCGTCACTTTCACTGCCCGTTCAGCGAGCACGTCAAGGGTAGTGCCCGGTTCCTGTGACACAACGATCCGCCCGGCATCCTGCTTGTCGGATGTAAAATTCACGCCACGGGCTGCAGTGATCTCCTGAGCTTTTACAAATGGCAGGCCCAGCAGGTCGATGCGTGCCGGCTCCACGCTGACAGCAAAGACATCGCGTTCTCTGGCCAGTTTTACCAGTTCTATACCCTGCACAACCTGGCCGGTCACACTGTGCACAAGGCTTGCGTGGACATCTGTCCGGTAGATATAGACCCCGCCCGCGGTCTTTCCGGTGGCCCGCACCGTTACGGTGCCCTCACGACGAGGTCGTCGGAACTCTTTCTCCACATCCTCGGTTCCTGCCAGCAGCTGATCGAGGATATGAGTGCTCGTTGCCCGTCCGACTGTGAACTTTCCTGACTGGAGTGCGAGCAGCATATGCTCCACGCTGCCGGCAGCTTCGGTGGTGATCTTATCAGGGGTATATCCCTGTGCCATGATCTTAACAAGGGTGACGACCTGCATCCCGTCTTCCAGCACGAGGCTCATGTCACTGGTGGTGAACGAGCGGCTCGTATCTGCCCAGCTGATGACCGGTTCGATTTTCGTGATCCGGTCACCGGTGGAAAAGCGATCGAGCACTGCCCTGCCGCTCACGATCGTTCCTATTATCCCACCACTCTCATCGGCTCCGTGGTCTGCGGAATGCCGCACCCGGGAGAAGAGGAGGTAGGACCGGGCCGGTTCATACCCCCCACACCCGAGGATCACATCCCCGCGATCGTAGAGATGGGGTTTTCTCTGGGGGCGGATGCCTGAAGGAAAAGGTCCGAACGCGGTTGCGTACCGGTCAGTCCAGTGAAGCCGGAGCTGCTTTGTGATACCGGGGGATTCTAAAAAAGCCGCAGCCTGCCCCTGCACTTCAATCGTGACTTCGCCTGCCGTGGTGGTGATCGCAAGGCTGCTGGTCCTAGCCCGTTCCTTGGTGGCCGGGCGGATGATTGCCACGCAGCAGCCCGGTTCGTGGTCGGCAAGGATCGATCCGAGCGTGCTGCCCTCGCCGCTCTCCAGCCTCACTCCATCGAGGTGGATGGTGATCACAGCTCGCCTCACGCGGCTGGCCGGGTCATGACCTTGCGCTCTTCTTCGGTCAGGATTGCAAGCACATCAGCAGTCTTTCCGATCTGCACGATCCTGCCACCCCGCATCAGGGCGAGCCGGTCGCAGATATCCCGCACGAACTCCATGTCGTGGGAGACCACAATGAACGTCTCGTCCATCTCTTCGCGGGCATGGAGGATCGAGTGCTTCACATCGATCTTGGTGATTGGATCCATGGTACCGGTCGGCTCGTCGAGGATCACAATACGCGGTTCCCGGATCAGCACCTGTGCGAGTGCCACACGGTGCCGTTCTCCTTCTGAGAGCTGGGCTGGCATCCGGTCGAGGATCTCCTTACTCTTTTCATCAGTGAACCCGGCCATCTTGAGCGTGACTAACGCCTTTCGCATAGCCAGTTCTTTTGGGAATTCAAGGCCGATTGCATCGGTAAGGTTGTCAAGCACATTCCGGTGCGGGAACAGGTCATACTCCTGGTGCAGGAGGCCGATGTATGCGGTTGCCCGTCCCCGCTGTTCGATCCCCGGCTTGGTCATATCGATCCACTCTTCGCCGATACGGATGTTCATCTCCCCGCTGGTGGGTTCGATAAGGCCGGCGATAATTCCTGAGAGCGTGGTCTTTCCTGCGCCGCTCTTTCCGATAATCCCGAAGATCTCTTTGGTTGAGACGTCAAAGGTGACGCCGTTGACTGCTTTGACCACACCCCGGTCAACCGAGATATAGCGTTTCACGAGATCCCGGGCCACCACTACATACTCACCCAGCTCCGCTGCATCAAACTGCTCGGTATCGTCGCACCCTTTCATGAACTCGGCGATGACATCTTTGGGCGAGCCGAGTTTTGCTATGCTGCCGTCCACGAGAAGGATGGCGCGGTTGGCCACATCCTCGATCACCTGCGAGAAGTGGGAGGTAACGATGATGCCCATGTTATTGGTCTTTGCTGCTTCAATGAGCATGGTGTGTACGACCTTGGCCGTGCCGGGATCGAGGGTGCCGGTGGGCTCATCGGCAAAGAGCATAAACGGCTCTTTTGCCAGCTGGCGGGCGAGTACCACCCGCTGCTTCTCACCACCGGAAAGGTCCCGGGCGATATGCATCATCCTGTGTGAAAGCCGCACCTGATCGATCAGATCGGCTGCACGGTTGATCGCGTTCTCCTGCGGGTAACTGATATCATCGAGTGCATGCAGGACATTCTCAATCACACGGTCATCGCCGTACAGGGCGAATGTGCGCTGGAACATGATTGCAGTTCTGCGCATCAGCCTGCGCCGCAGTTCCTCGTCTTTTTCGTTCCAGAGATCCACGTTTATGGCAGAGAGTGTGGCGCCGCAGTGGGGACAGGGGTTGCCAGCTTTGCTCCCCATATCCAGAAAGTCGCAGCTGTCGCAGGCCGCTACGTGGAAGACAACTGTGCCGCTCGTGGGCGGCTGTTCCACGCCGCGCATCAGGTGCATCAGCACGGTCTTACCGGCCCCGCTCCTGCCGATAATCCCGAGGATCTCCCCTTCAGCGATCTCAAAAGAAATATTCTTGAGTACCCTCTGGCCATTGAAATCCATGCAGAGGTTATCAACTGTGATCAATGGAGCCTTCATAATTCCCTTGTATCTAATGTGGTACTGGTGTCATATTACCTTTTATATGCTGCATCACAACCGTCACGATCGCAAATCGCCTGACAGTTTCTGCGATGTGAGCAGTTCCTGCACGATCGGAAGCACAGCGCTGACATCTTTTACCACGCAGTCTGCTGCTGCATAGAGTTCCTCAGGGCGATCGCCCGGCTGCTGGATGGTGAGGATAGCTATATCGGCATTCCGCATGGCACAGAGATCGTTGATCCCGTCGCCCACCATCAGCACCGTGTCATATTCCTGCTTCAGGTCACTGACGATCTGCGCTTTGACCGTAGGTGTGGCAACCCCGTAGACCCGGTCGCGGGGAACGCCGAGATGGTCTGCCATCTTCTCCAGCTTTGTGACCCGGTCTCCCGATGCAATGAAGGTCGGGACGCCCATCCTGTGCAGGGCAGAGATCGTCTCTTTTGCCCCGTCAAACGGCCAGCCTCCGGCAGTGATGGCAAATTCGACTGCGCCTAACGCCATGTTGATGATTGCCCCGCTGTTTAACGTTACAATCGATTCGGCTTTGCAGACCGTCCAGACATTGCGGATGCATTCCTGTAAGTCGCCCACCCGCGCAGTCTTATCCGTGTAAAGCACATCCCCAATTTCCTCTGCCGTTGTGATCTTGCGCGTGCAGCTCACACCAAAGCCCATCTCGTGCTGAACGAGATATTCCGAGAGGATAGTATCGGCCGGCGTGTTGATCATCTCTTTGGAGTGCACGGGCAGCACGACAAGAACCCGATCCGGTGAACTGAACGTAAGGGTGGTGGTCTCAATACCCGGCAGCAGTTTTTTGTTGCGGATATCTTTTGCTACACGGTAGGTGTTCAGGAGCGTTCCTGCACTGTCAAAGACTACGGCAACCGACATTTAAGCACCCGGTAATAAACCTATATGTACTTCTCATCTCCATTGAATCAATGAAGCTTAATGTTTCCTATTGAAACTGCAGAGAAGATAAAGAGCATGGAGATTCGGGGTGCGGGCAGGATTGCGCGTGCAGCAGCTGAAGCCCTGCGGGCCCAGGCTCTGGGCTCAAAGGCATCGCTCACCGCAGCATTTGTTGACGAGATGGAACGGGCAGCCGGACTGCTGGTCTCGACACGTCCGACGGCAGTCTCGCTCCCGAACGCGGTTCATATGGTGATGGCCGGTATAGGACGGGCAAAGACTGTGGACGAGGCGCGGGCGGGGGTTGTAGAACGGGCTGATGATTTCATCCAGTCCTCGCAGCATGCGGTAGAGAAGATCGCAGAGTTCGGGGCCCGGCATATCCGCGATGGCGACACGATTCTTACGCATTGCAACTCCGAAGTGGCGCTCGGGTGCATCATCGAGGCGCACCGCAGCGGAAAAGAGATCGAGGTCTTTGCCACAGAGGTGCGCCCGAGAAACCAGGGACTCATCACCATCCGGACGCTCAACGATGCGGGCATCAGGACAAATTTCATAGTGGATTCCGCTGTGCGATCGTTCATCAACGACATTGACCTCGTCATTGTCGGGGCTGATGCAGTCACGGTGAATGGTGCAGTGGTGAACAAGATCGGTTCCTCGCAGATCGCCCACTCGGCTCACGAAGCGCGGGTGAACGTGCTCGTGGCTGCCGAGACCTATAAGTTTGCGCCCCGCACGATCATCGGCGAGCAGATCCAGATCGAAGAACGGGCAGCAGGAGAGGTACTGCCGGACGAGATCGCGCGTACCCTTCCTCATGTGACCGTCCGCAACCCGGCGTTTGATGTCACTCCTGCGGAGTATATCGACCTCATCGTGACCGAGCAGGGCGCAATTCCGCCGCAGATGGCGTACGTGATCATCAGGGAGTATCTCGGCTGGGATATCGGGGAATTCCATAAACCCTTTGAGATGAATACCGTACATAGCGAGGAGAACGACCGCTGATAATTGCACAAAGAAAGAAAATGAGGAACTATGGAGATACCGTTTACTAAATTACAAGGCAATGGCAATGATTTTGTACTGATCGATGAATACGAAAAGACGATCATTCCAGACGACATGAAGGCCCGGTTTGCGGCCACCTTCTGTGACCGCAGGTTCGGGATCGGGGCCGACGGGGTCCTTTACCTGATGAAATCTGCAACCGGTACCCTGCGCATGCGGATCCTCCAGCCCGATGAGAGCGAGGCGGAGATGTGCGGTAACGGCATCCGCTGTCTGGCAAAATATGCCTTTGATGCCGGCTATGCGAAAGGCTCCTGCACCATCGATACCCTTGCAGGACCCGTCGGCGTTGACATGGCATACCGTGACGAAACGTTCGTTGCGACCATCAGCATGCCCACTCCGAAATTCAGCAGGCCGGATATCCCTGCGCAGGGAGACGGGGAATACAAGGAACATATCGGTGTCTTTGATGTCTATGCAGCCAACACCGGCGTCCCGCACGCGGTAGTGATGGTGGATGATGTGGAGAGCGTGAACGTAGAAGCGCTTGCACCGCCCATCCGCCACCATGACTCATTTATCAACGGGGTGAACGTGAATTTCGTCCAGATGACCGGTGAGGACAGCATACGGATCCGCACGTTCGAGCGCGGTGTTGAAGGAGAAACGCTTTCCTGCGGCACCGGGGCAACGGCTGCTGCGGCAGTTACTCACCATCTCGGCCTGATGGGAGAAACGGTCCGGGTGGAGACCGAGGGTGGACCACTGGTCATTTATTTACAAGGTGGCACAAAGATGGAAGGGTCGGCGGAGACGGTCTTTTCCGGAAAAATCTCTTTTTAATTTTTCCTTCTCTCCGTATGCGAAAAGGGTTATATTATTTCCTGAGATGCAATTTCCCGGAATACTACCTGAATTGCAGGAAGACCGTTATCATTGAAGCTCATTGCCATCACTTCCACGGTTACCGTTGTCCCATCAACCCGGAAAAATTTCTCCCTTAAGACAGGAACAGGCACACCATGTTCATTACTCATTTTCCTTATGCGTTCTTCTATATCCCTGCGGGAGTCCGGATGAATCAGATCAAAAATTGATCTGCCAATGAGATCCTGCGGAGTTGCAGCACCCGGAATCTTTGTGGCTTTCTCATTTAAAAAAGCAATTTTTTTGTTTTTATGGATCGCGATTGCATCAAATGACTGCTCGAGAAGGCGACGGTACCGCTCCTCGCTCTCTCTTACAGCCAGCTCAGCCCGTTTGCGCTCCGTGATGTCACGGCACAAGGTCAGGATGATATCCCCCGAACCAGACGGGATAACCGAGGCATTGATCTCTATTGGCTGGATGGTACCGTCCGGTTTTTGGTAATCGATCTCAAGACCCCTGACCCGCCCGATCCTGAAGCATTGTTCAACCTGGTGTGCATTCCTCTCGATATCATAGGGAGCAGTCCAGTCGGTCACCGGTCTCCCTTGTATTTCAGCAAGTGTGGACCGGCCGGTAAGCCGGATATATTCCTGGTTTGCCGTAGTGACATGCCTATCTTTGTCAAGGATAACATACCCGGTCCCGGTGGTTTCAACCAGGCTCCGGTACCTCTCTTCACTCTCGCGGATGGCCTGATCAGCAAGCTTTCTGTCAGTGATGTCCCGTATCGCTACCTGTATTGCAGATTTCCCATCAATAAGTGTCTTAACGCCCCTGCCTTCGACTGTCACTGATGTGCCATCGAGCCGGAGCATCTGCAATTCTATTAGTGGAGATAACTCCCCGTCAAGATCTTTCTGGATATTTGCCTTCACAGCATCGGAAAAACCGGGATGGATAAAATCAAGAACCGGTTTACCTACCATATCTTCAGGATTTTGAGCGCCAATTAGTTTTTGGGCTGCAGGGTTCACGTAGATAATTTTTCCGTCACTGTGAAGGATCACCGCATCCGGAGAGATCTCTACAAGTTTGCGGTAACGGTCTTCACTCTCCCGCAAAGCGCACTCATTTCGCTGGAACTCAGTAACATCTTCCAAAAGAACCGAGACGCCTTTGCGCCCATCGATAAAAGCGATTGGATATATATGGCAGGAAAATATCTGCTCACCGTTATTCAGCGTGAGCGTACTGCGCCATTCTTTTCCTAAAACCCCGTTCCTGAGATGTGTGATAAAATTTTCCAGTGCATCATCAAAGACTGTTACTGCTGCCGTATATTCGATATTTTTCCCGAACAGTTTTGCTGACGGGACGCCCAGCATCTTTAAGAACGGCTCATTGGCAAAGATGATCCGAAGGTTAGCGTCCAGCTGCATGACCAGATCTGAAGAGATCGAGATCATTGCAGACTGCGGTATCCGGTTTGAAAGGGCATAGATCTTCGCCATCCCGAAATGGCGCATCTCAACCTGGCCGGAGACCAGCAGGTTTTCGAGGTATCGCCCGGCCGTGTTCCGGTTGATATCGATCTTTTTTACAATCTCTGTTATGCTGAGGCCCTGAGGGTGTTCCACTAAAAGATCGGTTATCCGGGCGGTGATCTGTCTGTTCAGTACCATTGGTCTGTTATTATTCGTGCTCCGTTGATATAATGATTACAATTTTCCCACGGATCTTTTGTATCCGGAAAAACAAAAAAAGAATCTGATGCATTCATCGGATTTTTGCCGTGATACCCTCTTTAACGATCTCGAACTCGAACGATGCACCCTCCGGCTGGGAGCGGTGTTTGACCAGCCGGGCCCGGCGACATCCGGTAGTACCCGTCTTCTCGACACGGACGATCACTTTCGAGAGGTGTTCGAGTGCAAAACCGCCAAGGCCGTACCAGGTATTCTTGCCCGTATCCATGTACACCTGGTTTGTGATGATGACAGGAATCTCGTAGCGTTTGGCATACCCCAACAGGTGGATCATCTGCCGGGTGAGCACCTGAATTGCATCCCTGCCCTTGTCAAGATCGGTGCGGTAGAGTGCCGTGGCAGAGTCCATGACGAGCAGTTGCGGTTTTTGAGTCTTTAACACCTTCTCGACTTCGGCGATCACCTGCCCCTGGTGCTCGAAATCGATGGGCTCAAAGAGGAAGAGTTTGTCGGCAAGTTTCTCGGTGTCGTCTCCTGCGATCTGCCGGAACCGCTCGATTGAGAAACCCTCGGAGTCGATATAGGCAACTGCGTGACCGGCCCTGAGGCAGGAGACTGCGGCGAGGATGCAGAGCGTGCTCTTCCCGCTTGCTGGTTCCCCGTAGAGCTGCGTGATGGTCCGCACTTCGAGCCCTCCGCCCAGCAGCTGGTCAAAAGCTGCATTACCGCTGGTTCGTTTATCTGTTTTCATGGTACACCGCCCGTGTGTTTGTTTGTAACATTTTTCCAGCCTGCATCTTCGATCGCCCGGATTACGTCTTTAACCGGGATTTTGAGTTCGCACGCCCAGTCGTGTGCAGGATCGAACTCTGCCTTGAGCGTGTAGATGGCGCCATGCATCCACCCGCACTTCACCGGCACTGTACGTGTCTGACCGTTAATGGTGACCGCAATCTCGATGAGTGTCCGTTCGGCTATGAACCTGTGCACAGCAGGAGTACAGCGGATGCCCAGCGTGCCAAGTTCGCGTGCCATCAGCTCAGCAAGAGCGGCACTCCTGTCATTGTGGCAGATCACCCGGATCAGGAAACCGGGCCTGCCTTTTTTCATGATGATCGGCATAGAACTTGCGTCCCGTGCACCGGCTTCCATGCACAGCGCGATGGTATGGGCGATCACTTCCCCGCTCACATCGTCCACATTGGTTTCGAGTATGTCTACGGTATCCTGCGGGAGTTTGTCAGGTATATTGTCTGTATCGACGATCATTGCCCGGAGCACGTTGGGTGTACCCGGAGTGTCCCGGCTGCCTGCCCCGTATCCCGTTGCCAGTATGGTATATGTGTTTAGATCTGCGGGAGTCATGGTAGAGAATCCGGCAAGGAGTGCTGCACCGGTTGGTGTGCAGAGTTCCCCCTCATCGGGACCGGATATCGTTGCAAGGCCAGTCCCTTTGAGGATCGCAGCGGTTGCAGGTGCAGGGATCGGGAACGTGCCGTGGGAACCGGTTGCCGTTCCCCGCCCGAGTGCAACTGGCAGCACAGCCACTCCGTCAACTGTGAGAGTGTGAAGGGCCGTGCAGGCACCGATCACATCAGCAATCGCGTCATCCGCCCCGACTTCATGGAAATGAACATGAGCCCCGTGCACAGATTCTTCCGCAGCATTGATCCGCTCAAATATTTTTCTTGCCATCGCAAGCGCAGGTGCCGGCACAACTCCTGCCGCACTATCGAGGCGTGCAAGCACCTCAGAAAATGTCCGGTGGGCCGGGGTGGCACGGGTGTCCACTTTCACAGACCGGATACCGGCCCGGGTCACGGTTGAGATTTTTGGCTCTGCCACCACTGCCTGCATTGCCCGCAGGACGATCGGGAGGTCAGCCCCGCAGTCCAGCAGGGCTGCTGTGATCATGTCGCCTGCCGCGCCGTGGAAGGGATCGAAAATGAGGATACGCATTTACAGTACCTATAAATCCCTGCGTATATGACCTTTAAGGTAATGCCTGAAGTGCAATTGAGAGTAGATTCCGCGTATCCCGGCGATCAGGGTGGCGGAAAGGCCCGGCTCGATCCCGAGACGATGCTCCTGTTAAAGATCTCTCCGGGGGATCTGGTCGCAATCGAGGGAAAACGCCGGACCGTGGCCAAGGTCTGGCGGGCTCTTGTTGAGGACTGGAATCAGCGCAAGGTCCGGATCGATAATTTTACCCGGCAGAATGCCGGTGTCGCTATCGGAGATACGGTCAGGATCATTAAAATCTCTGAGGAAGTGGAAGCCAGACGCGTGGTGCTTGCACCCCCTGAAGACCTCCCGAAAAAAATACCGGTAGCAAATAATCCGCATGTGATCAACGGGCTGATCGATTTTCCGGTGTCAATGAACGATTCTGTCCCGATCATGCTGGGACTCCCGTTCCTCCAGCCCCAGATCGTGGCGTTCAAAGTCATGGAGATCGAGCCGGAAGAAGCAGTCATCATCACCAAGAATACCACAATTGAGTTCTCGGACAAACCCGCAGTCGGTTTTGAAGGCATAAAAAGGTTCTCGTACGAAGATATCGGCGGATTAAAAGATGAGCTCCAGCGGCTCAGAGAGACAATCGAGCTCCCGCTCAATCATCCCGAGATCTTCCAGAAACTGGGTATTGAACCTCCCAAAGGCGTTCTCCTGTATGGTCCGCCGGGGACCGGAAAGACGCTGATCGCAAAAGCGGTAGCTGGTGCAAGTAACGCGCATTTCATACATATTGCTGGACCTGAAATTATTTCAAAATACTATGGTGAAAGTGAACAAAGACTTCGTGAAGTTTTTGATGAGGCTCGGGAAAATTCCCCTTCAATCATCTTCATCGACGAATTGGATTCCATTGCTCCCCGGCGCGAGGAAGTGACCGGGGAAGTTGAGCGTCGGGTTGTGGCCCAGCTCTTAACCATGATGGACGGGCTTGAGGAACGGGGACAGGTGGTCGTCATCGGTGCAACGAACCGCGTCGATGCAATCGATGTTGCGCTTCGCAGGCCCGGGCGGTTTGACCGGGAGATCGAGATCGGGGTGCCGGGCGAGCCGGATCGCGTTGACATTCTTAAGATTCACACACGAGGGATGCCATTATCTGAGGATGTAAATCTCGAAACAATTGCCCAACAGACCCACGGTTTTGTCGGTGCTGACCTCGCAGCACTCGCCCGTGAGGCTGCAATCCGTGCCCTGCGCCGGTATTTGCCGGATATCGATCTTAACGATAAAGAGATTCCTGAAGAAATTCTTGAAAGCCTCAAGGTTAAGGCAGTTGACTTCCGGAATGCAAAACGAGATGTCACACCAAGTGCCATGCGCGAGGTAATGCTCGAAGTGCCCAATGTAAAATGGGAAGATGTCGGTGGACATGAATATGCAAAAGAGGAAGTCCGAGAAGCAGTCGAATATCCTCTTACTGATCGCGAACGATATGCAACGCTCTGTATCAACCCCCCCAGGGGAATTCTCCTATATGGGCCACCCGGCACAGGAAAGACGCTCATTGCAAAGGCTGTAGCAAATGAGAGTGGGGCGAATTTTATCGCAATTCGTGGTCCTCAGTTAATGTCGAAGTTTGTTGGTGAAAGTGAACGGGCAGTCCGTGAAATTTTCCGCAAAGCCCGACAGGTTTCACCATCAATTATTTTCTTTGATGAAATTGATTCGATTGCACCGGCTCGTGGGGAAACAGGATCAAGTTCTCACGTCGTGGAAAGTGTGTTAAATCAGATTCTCGCCGAGATGGATGGGCTGGAGGATATGAAGGATGTCGTGGTTATGGGTGCAACGAACCGTCCGGAGATCGTTGATCCGGCGCTTCTGCGGGCTGGACGATTTGATCGGCTCGTGTATATCGGTGAGCCAGCGTTAGAAGACCGGAAGAAGATTTTATACATCCATGCTCGCAGGATGCCGATAGAGGGTTCAATTATTAAGGAACTGATCGATCTTACTGAAGGCTTTGCAGAAGATGAGCTAAAATCTGCTATAGACAAGCTTGGAAAAGATTGTGTTATTGAGGGGAGTATAGCGGCCGATCTACTGAGATCTGAACCTAAAGGTGATATCGAGATGATGAACCGCTGCGACCGGCGCCGGAAAATCGCAGGTTTGCTTGATGCAAATCATGTGCATATCCTTGACCCCTCGGTTGATAACCTGATAACTACAATTGCCCAGATAACCGAAGGATTTGTTGGAGCAGATCTAGAATCACTCTGTCGTGAGGCAGGAATGCTTGCTCTCAGGGAGAAATCCCAATGGGTTGCAATGAAACATTTTGAAGAAGCACAGAAGAAAGTGCACCCGACAATGAATGAAAGGGTAATTGATCAGTATAAGAGAATCCAGCAGCACTTCAAAGGTGGTCTTCCGGTACAGATGCAGCCTCCGGAATACCAGTAACTCTCTTTTTCTCACCCGCTCACGAGCATCATCCCACCTATCAGGATCAACATCCCGGCAGGTAGCGCCATCCATCATCTTCTTTGACGAGATTGATGCGCTCGCTCCTGCCCGTGGCACTAGTAGCGATTCGCACGTGAGCGACAATGTGCTCAACCAGATCTTGACCGAGATGGATGGCCTGGAGGATCTCAAGGACGTTGTTGTCATGGGTGCAATGAACCGCCCGGACATTGTTGACCCGGCCCTGCTGCGTGCAGGACGGTTTGACCGGCTCGTGTATATCGGTGAGCCCACACTGGAGGACCGGAAAAAGATCATCGGTATCCACACCAGGTTCATGCCGCTCGAAGGTTCGGCACTCGAAGAGATCGTTGTGCTCTGCGGAAAATATTCAGAAGAGAATCTTGCCGAGCTGGTCGATAAGCTTGGCAGGGACAAAGCGATCACAGCCGATGAGATGAAGGCAGCCATCACTCCG